>NC_012914.1:4330000-4646250 GCF_000023585.1 Paenibacillus sp. JDR-2
ATTCTCAAACCATATTGTTCGCATATCCTCTTCAATCCGATGAGCTGCCGCGGCAGCTTCATCTAACGCCTGTGGATTATTATATAGATCCGCCATCGGCAACACCCAGCCCTTCCCTCTATATAAAGGAGACGAGTCTATCAAGCTATTATTTCAATTTATAATATACTTTATTTTTGAGAATTTTGCACTACTCAAAATTCCATCTTTTAGGTCTTTTGAACCGCGTTCGCTGCCGTTGATGGCAAGTGCTGGCGCCTTGACAAAGGCAAGCAATTTCATATATTATCTATAAATGAATGCATGGGCGTCCGGTTTTGTGTCACCCTCAGAAATACGTTCGCTGATATACCAGCGGCTGAACTGTTTATCAGGCTTCGAAGACTTCGAGCATAGAGCGTATTCGGCGAAACACAACCCCATCCTCAAAAATACAATTTTGAAGGAGTTACACAACTCATGTCACGTTATACAGGTCCTAAATTTAAATTAAGCCGCCGTCTTGGTATTTCCCTGAGCGGTACTGGCAAAGAATTGAAACGTCCATTCCCTCCAGGCCAACACGGTCCTAACCAACGCAAAAAGCTTAGCGGTTATGGCGTTCAATTGCAAGAAAAACAAAAACTGCGTCACATGTACGGCTTGAACGAGAAGCAATTCCGCAACTTGTTCGACAAAGCGGCTAAACTGAAAGGTATCTCCGGTGAAAACTTCATGGTCCTTCTCGAAAGCCGCCTGGACAACCTCGTGTTCCGTCTTGGTTTCGCTAACTCCCGTGCAGGCGCACGTCAGTTGGTATCCCACGGTCACGTAACAGTTAACGGTAAAAAAGTCGACATCGCTTCCTACACAGTATCGACTGGCGACGTAATCGGTCTGCGCGAGCGCAGCCGTGGTCTGAAATCGATCAAAGAAGCGATCGAAGGCCGTCACCACCTGCCGAACTACATTGAATTCAACGATGCAGCTGTTGAAGGCAAATACGTTCGTCTTCCAGAACGCGCTGAGCTTTCCCAAGAGATCGACGAGAAACAAATCGTCGAGTTCTACAGCCGTTAATCGATTGACTCGAAAACCCCGGGAGCTTATGCTCTCCGGGGTTTTTTACTGTCACTTTAATAGGCATAACCTATAAAGGGAATAGATATTATATATTTCACTTATATGGCTAAAGGAGGTAAAACTAAGGTATATCAGATCGGAGGCGGTTAAACATGATTAATCAAGGCACGCAGGCATGGAATCCCGGATCGTACGATACGCAGCTCGGATTCGTATCAAAGCTTGGCAAAGGCATTCTGGATTGGCTGGATCCGCAGCCAGGAGAGCATATTCTGGATTTGGGCTGCGGTACGGGTGATCTAGCCGTTGAAATCGCCGGTTCGGGCGCGAAAGTAACCGGTATGGATCAGTCTGAAGCCATGATTGTATCCGCAAGAAGCAAATATCCCGATACTCCCTTCATCGTTGGCGATGGTGAGCAGTTCAGTTTCGAAGCTCCATTTGACGCCATCTTCTCGAATGCGGCCCTGCACTGGATGAAAAATGCCCGCGGGGTTATCGAATCCGTTCGGGATTCCTTAAAAAGCGGAGGAAGGTTTGTTGCTGAATTTGGCGGCAAGGGCAATGTAGATGTTTTTGTCCAGGCCTTTTATGAGGTGATGCCCCGATACGGCGTTCAGCCGGCTGAACGGAATCCATGGTACTTCCCTTCGATTGGCGAATATACAAGCATGCTCGAGCAATATGGATTCGAGGTAAGGATCGCCGAGCATTTCGACCGCCCTACTCCTTTGCCGGAAGGTGAAAAAGGAGTTATGCATTGGCTGGACGGATTCGGGGATGCTTTCTTTAAAGGGCTCAGCGACGCCGATAGACAGTCCGCCAAGCAGGAGGTATACGAAGCGGCCAAACAGAAGCTGAAGGTCGTAAGTGGCGTCTATCAAGCCGATTACAGACGTATACGTATCTCTGCCGTAAAGTTATGAGAAAACCTATTCTATTGCGGTAAAAGAAATCCCGGAGAGGATCCACTTGTCCTCTCCGGGATTTTTATGTTCGTTATTCTTTTTTCTCCACAGGCTCAGCAGGCTGCGGGATCTGCACAGGTGCCTCGGCAGCTGCCGCCGCTGGCGGAGTTAAAGTACCGGATACCCGGGACGTTAGGTTTTTCATAAGGGAGTTGACATCAATACCGGATACATTTTTCAGCATTTCCGGTGCTGTCGCCATTAAGCCGGTTACGTAATTGCTTAAGCGGGCCGCCCCTTCGCCATGACCGGTATCTACAACCGTCAGCTTGTCGATGCCTTTAATCGGCTCTGCGACTTTGCCGGCAAGCTCAGGCAGCATTTTCACGATGATATCGAGAACCGCAGCTTCGCCAAAGCTTTCGAACGCTTGAGCAAGCTTTTCCTTCGCTTCCGCCTCGGCAAGACCGCGCAGACGGATGACCTCGGCTTCGGCCGTACCTTTCGCACGCTCTGCATCGGCGATCGCAAGACCGTCCAGACGCTTCTGCTCAGCAAGCGCCTTCGCCTCCGATTCAATGCGGTATTGCACGGCATCCGCTTCGCGGAGCTTTTTGGTTTTGTCCGCTTCGGCCGCTTGTTCAACCGCATAACGGTCGGCTTCGGCTTTTTTCTTCACTTCCGCATCATACTGCTTCTCGCGGCGCAGAATTTCTTTCGCTTCCAGATCAATCTCGCGTTCCTTCCGGACGAGCTCAACCTTCATCTGCTCTTCAACTACGCTTTGCTTGGCGCGCGCTTCCTGAATCGAGTAGGCCTGATCCGCTTCCGCTTTCGCCATATCCTGCTCGCGTTTGAAGGAAGCTACCTTCAGTTCTTTCTCTTTAGCAGCCTCGGCGATATTTGTATCGCGCACAAGCTCGGCCTTCTGTCCTTCTTCTTCGGCAAGCGCCTTCTTAATCCTGGAATCTCTGACCGCTTCAGCTTCCGCAATATCCGCATCGCGTTTTACGGCAGCAATACGCGGTTTACCAAGGGCATCCAGATATCCGTGCTTATCACGCAAATCCTTGATGGTGAAGGAAACGATCTGCAAGCCCATCTTTTTCAAATCCTTAGCTGCGACGCCCTGCACCTCTTGCGCGAATTTGTCGCGGTTCCGGTAAACCTCTTCTACCGTCATCGTACCGAGGATAGCCCGGAGATGACCTTCCAGCACTTCTTGCGCTTCGCTCTTCAGCGCTTCGGTTGGTTTACCCATGAACTGCTCGGCTGCTGTCGCCACATCCTCAACGATACCGCCGATTTTGATAATTGCGACACCATCCGCCATAACAGGTACGCCTTGTTCCGTATATACTTCCGGAGTAGAAACGTCCAGTTTGTGGGAGAGCAGCGATAGAAACTCCGCCTTTTGGAAGATCGGAAGAATAAAGGCGCCTCCGCCGCGGACGATTTTAATTTTACGGCCGGTTTCATCCGTGCTTACGTTCCGGCTTCCTAAGAAAGAACCCGTTACGATCATCGCTTCGTCCGGGCTTACGGTACGGTAGCGCGCCCAAAAGGCAATACCGAGGATAACGAATACGGCAACTACAATAGAAGGAATAACAAGATACTCTGGCATGAACTTTCTTTCTCCTCTCAGTTTAGCACTTTTTAGTAAGGGTCAAGCTTGGAGACGTACAGCGTATTTTCTTTTACTTCCACAACAACAACCCGCGAACCGCCTGGTATCTCATCACCGTCAAAGCTGGCTGCAATCTGGTTGGTATATCCCGCTCCCGCTTTGACCAGTACCTCGCCGTAACCCTTGGAAGGAATGGCTGTAATCACTTCCGCGATCTTGCCGCTCAGGTCCTTCTCCGAGAGCGCAATCGAATTCTCGCTTTCGCTCATCGGCTTTACGTACAGGAAATAGCCGCTGCCGCCAAAGACCACACCTCCCGCAAGAGCAAGAATGAATACGGCCGCGAGCCCAAGCGACGTGTAATGCGCAAGCAGCAGCCCCGCACCGCCAAATGCGGTAATCCCCCCAACCAAGGTTGTCGGATTAAGCCACGGATGACCGTCCAGCGACAAAAAATCAAGAATGCCGCCAAGCGCGTGACCGATCAAATCCCCAAGCAGAGCACTGATGATAGCATATAGAGCACCGCCAATGAGACATCCCCAAAATACCGCCTCCAACTTCCTCCTCCTCTCACAGCAACCATATGCTGTTAATTCATACGCATATACCCCCACTTTGTTTCGAAAAAATGGGAGCTTTCTAATCGAAAGCTTCATTTTTTTAATTTTTCCAAGCATCGGCAGCGAAATTATTCTTCATGCGCTATACAACTTTTCCTGCCTTTCCTCGTCTATATACACGTCAAAGAGTTGCTCGCGGCACCGTCGCCAGTGAGCACGCTGCCGAAATTAAACATTTGGGCAATATAACAATACATGAAACGTACTCCGTTTAGAACGGCGTTGCCGCTCCAAAGCTGTCCGCCAATCGACATCATTCGCAAGTTATTCCGTACCAATCAACGCATTTAGCTTAACTACCACAGGGCTAAAGGGAAGTCAATCATGCTAGTGCTCCAAATAAACGTTCTGTGTTATAATAGGTTCTGGTCATTTAGAGGGGGAATTTGTACATATGCAAGAAGAAGATCGCAAATCGCCGCCCCGCAGGAGCGGATGGCGTACTTTCGGAATCATATCATTGATGACTGTCAAATGGCTCATTTATTTCGGCATTTTTATCGGTTTATTAACCGGCGGGGCTTTAACCGGCTATGTCGCCTCGCTTGTCAAGGACGAAGCTGTACGTCCTCGTACATTAATTGAGGAGAAGGTAAACGAAAATTCCATTACGGGATATGTGTATTTCAATGACGACACGCTGGTTGGACAGCTGCGGACCGAAGAGGACCGTACGCCAATCGAATACGATGATCTGCCTCAGCAGGTTATCGATGCCGTGCTTGCCATTGAAGATAACAACTTCATGCATCACAAAGGCGTCGATATTAACGGGCTTGGACGGGCTGTCAAACAGAAGCTCTTAAATGAAGATACGCAAACCGGCGGCAGTACTCTGACGCAGCAGCTGGCACGCCGCGTGTTCCTTAGCTTGGACAAGACGGACAGCCGTAAAGTAAAAGAGATGTTTCTTGCGCTTCGGATGGAACGTTATTTGACCAAAGGCGAGATTCTCGCCGCCTATTTGAACAAGGTGCCATTTGGCAACGGATCGAGCGGATATAATTTATACGGTATTAAATCGGCAGCCAGAGGGCTGTTCAATATCACCGACCTTAATCAATTAAACATTGCGCAGTCAGCTTACCTGGCCGGTCTGCCGCAGCGCCCTTCCGCTTATACCGCGTTTACGAGCAAAGGGCAATTTGATGAAGAGGGCTTCCAGCTTGCTATGGAACGCCAAGGCACTGTACTATCGCAAATGCTGAAATTCGGACGGATTACGAAGCAGCAATATGATGAAGCAAAGGCTTTTGATATCCGCTCCACCCTTGCACCGCCATCGGAGAAGGCCTATACCACTTATCCTTACCTGATGCTTGAAGCAGAGCGCCAGGCAGCTGAAATTCTGGTACTTCAGGAAAATCCAAAGCTTACGCAGGCAGATCTGAAGAAGAAGGAAAACTCCTCGCTTGTAGAAGATGCCCGCCAGCGTCTGCTCAACGGCGGTTATCACGTCTATACAACGATTGACAAAGACATCTACAAGATCATGCACGATATCGCGGCGGATCCTAAGAACTTCTCTGCTTTCAGTAAGGAGAAGGGTCTCGAGCAGACTGCGGCTGTCATGATCGATCACAAGACTGGCGCCATTCTAAGTATGCTGGAAGGCCGCGACTTCTACGAGGAGCAAATGAACTTTGCCACTCAGATGACGCGTCAGCCAGGTTCGGCGATGAAGACAATCGCCGCCTATCTGCCAGCCATTGATAAAGGACTCATTCAACCTGCAAGTATCGTCGATGATGCTCCTGTTGTGCTGAAGGATGGACAAAAAGGCTTCCATATCCCGAAAAACTCGACGAACAGATACCTAGGGCTTGTGACGGCGCGCGAAGCGCTTAATCGCTCCCTCAATCTGCCTGCTATCAAGATCTTCCTTGATGATGTAACGATCAAAGGCGCATGGAGCTTCGCGCGCGATCTTGGCATTACAACCTTGCAGCCGCAGGACGACAATGCGCAGACCGGTGTAATTGGGGGTCTCAGCATCGGGGTGTCGGTTGAAGAACTTACGAATGCATATGGCGCTATTCCGAACAAAGGCGTCTTTAACGATGCTTACATGATTTCGAAAATTACCGATTCGCAAGGAAAAGCGGTTTACGAGCATAAAGCTGCTCCAAAGCAGGTATTCTCGCCTCAAACGGCATTCCTGGTTACCGACATGCTGAAGACGGTCGTATCGAGCGGTCAAGGTACGGCTCACTCCTTAACTTCCGACTTCAAGCAATACGGTAAAATTCCAATCGCAGGCAAAACGGGCACGACGCAAAGCTACGGCGACGTATGGTTTATGGGCTTCACCCCGGATGTTACCCTTGGTGTATGGGCAGGTTATGAAGAGCAGATTCATACGTTGTCTGACCCTGGCAAAAAGCGGGCACGCTCCATCTGGGCGCTTATGATGAATGAGATTACGAAGGCCAAACCTGATCTGTTCACGACGAAGGAATTCGAACGTCCTTCCGGCCTTGTCAAAGCTACGGTATCCAGCGCAAGCGGCAAGCTTCCAAGCCAGTTGACGAAGGAATCCGGCATGCTTGTCACAGACTGGTTCAATCAGAAGTATCTGCCGAAGGAAACAGATGACGCGTTAGTGAAAATGGCATATATTCCATTCAACGGCGTCAACTATGTACCTAATCCTGCCACACCGAAAGATATGGTCCGCGAACGAATCGTTATTAAGCGGAAGAAACCGCTTGATGAGTTAATGGATGAAATCAAAGCAGCGCAAGAGAAGCTTCCGGCAAGCAGCAGAAAGTCGCTCGCATCTTATCTTCCTGCTGATGCAGATTCCAATGCGCCTTCCAAAGCGGATCCGCGTGTAGATGACGGCAATGCGCCAAACGCTCCAAGCAATGTGAAGCTGCAATCCATTGGTTCCGGAGTCGTTATGCTGACCTTCACAGGCGGCACCGAGAAGGATATTGTAGGCTACCGGGTTTATCAGTCCGTTAACGGTCAACCAGCTCAGAAGGTTGGAGATTCCATTCTCGTTGGCGATGAGCTGAAAGCAAAAGTTACGGTATCCGGCAATCAAGGCTACAGCTTCTATGTCACTGCGGTAGACGTAGCGGGTAAAGAATCGGCTGCAAGTCAAGTTGTTACTTTCGGCAAAGGAGCTATCAGTCCCGAGATTCCAGGCCTGCCTGGTGATGATACCGGCAGCAACAACACGGGTACCGAGCATCCGGATCTGGCTCCACCTTCCTCGCCAAGCGGCTTGGCCGCAGCACCAACTGATTTGAGCGTGCTGCTGACATGGAACGCAAATGCGGATGCCGAATACGTTACGACTTATCATGTATTCTTTAGTGCAAATAACGACGGTAAATATGTTGAGATAGGAAAAACTCAAAACCCAAGCTTTGAATATGTTACACCTTTAACGACCGGTACCTTCTACGTCATCGCGGAAAATGACACCGGCAAATCCCCACCTTCGCAGCAAGTAAAAGTGGGGAAATAAATACTCCGCATTCGACTGTTCTTCCAACCGCTGTTGCTCGGGAATTCCTTGAACTTAACCTTATACGGTTGGATTTCCCGAGCAAAGGCGGGCGCTGACGCTTTTCCAGTATCATTCGAAATGCTCCGTATTAAGTAAGAAAAAGAACAGAAAAAGCGCCACGGATTAAATCCGTGGCGCCTTTTATTTTATATGGTATTAGTCCTCGATTGTAGACAGATCGCCTGTTGGGAGGTTAAGCTCCCAAGCTTTGAGGACGCGTCGCATGATTTTGCCGCTGCGCGTCTTAGGCAGCTTGTCTTTGAACTCGATTTCGCGTGGCGCTGCATGAGCAGACAATCCGACTTTTACGAATTGCGCAATCTCGGCCTTCAGCTCATCCGAAGCCGTGTAGCCCTCACGAAGGGCGATAAATGCTTTAATAATCTCGCCGCGCATAGGGTCCGGCTTGCCGATTACGCCCGCTTCTGCGACCGCTGGATGCTCTACAAGCTTGCTCTCTACTTCAAACGGGCCTACCCGCTCACCGGCTGTGTTGATGACATCATCAATACGGCCTTGGAACCAGAAGTAGCCGTCTTCATCCATATAAGCAGAGTCTCCGGAAATGTACCAGCCTTGAATACGGAAATATTCCTCGTACTTCGAAGGATTGTTCCAAATTTTCCGCATCATCGAAGGCCATGGTGTTTGCACAGCCAGGTTACCCATACGATACGGCGGAAGCTCATTGCCTTGATCGTCGATAATTGCTGCTTTGACGCCTGGCAACGGTTTACCCATCGAACCCGGCTTAATATCCATGGACGGATAGTTACAGATCAGCTGAGCGCCGGTTTCCGTCATCCACCAAGTGTCGTGGATCCGTTGTTTGTACACCTTCATTCCCCAGCGCACAACCTCCGGATTAAGCGGTTCGCCTACGCTGAGCACGTGACGCAGGCTCGACAGATCAAACGAGCTTGACAGGTCGTCCCCTGCTCCCATCAGCATACGGAACGCGGTTGGAGCACTATACCATACCGTTACGCCGTATTTCTGAATCGTGCCGTACCAGTCGCTTGGACTGAAGCGTCCGCCGCGAATGACGTTGGTCGCTCCGTTCAGCCATGGCGCAAAGACACCGTAAGAGGTTCCCGTAACCCAACCCGGGTCAGCCGTACACCAGTAAATATCGCCTTCTTTAAGATCCAGTACGATTTTACCCGTGTAGTAATGCTGAATCATGGCGTTCTGTACGTGGAAGACCCCTTTAGGCTTGCCGGTAGAACCGGAAGTGTAGTGGAGAATCAGACCATCCTCGCGGTCGAGCCATTCGATCTCGGCCTCTTCCGAAGCTTGTGCCATCTCCGCGCTGAAGTCGACAATAACATCGTCAGCCGCTACGTTGTCGCCAAAGACAAAAATATGTTTCAAATTAGGCAGCTCGTCGCGTTTAATACGCGGAAGAAGAGCCGGTGTTGTAATAATCGCCGTTGCTTCGCTGTCCTGCAGGCGATCTTTGACTGCCGTCTCCATAAAAGCTTCGAATAACGGGCCTACAACGGCACCTACCTTCAGGACGCCTAATACGCCAAAATACAATTCCGGCGTGCGCGGCATAAAGATAAATACCCGTTCTCCCTTGCCGATGCCGTATTTCCGCAATACATTCGCGAACCGGTTCGACTGCTTGCTCATTTGTTCATACGTATAAGATTCGTCGCGTGCGCTGTCGCTATAGTAAAGAGCAATATTGGCGCCTTTACCGGACTCCACATGACGGTCAATGGCTTCATACGCCATGTTTACTTTCCCTGTCTCATGCCAGCTGAATTGGCTTTCAATCTCTTCCCAACTAAATTCCTTCGATGCTTGCTCGTAATTCTTAAGATTTGGATTTGTTGCCACTGCTGGAATTCGTTCTTGATGCAAGTTGATCATTCTATCACTCTCCCATCAAATCTGTTAAACATTAACCGTTAAGAATACGCTTTCAATTGCTAGCCGGATCTTGCAGGCAAACAAGCCGTCTATCAATCGCATCTTTTCCGGTTACTCAACCGCCACAACAATTATAGCATAATGACTTTCCATTCGACTATGCTTTTCATTTTCCCCGATGTTTGCTATAACCTTAACTATAAGGGAGCTCACGGCCTCGGAAAGGAGATACCGTTATTGGAGCATCGCAAAAAGTATCAACGGCAGCAGATAGAATTGCAGGACGGCCGAATCTGTATCATTGAAGGTCCCGTCCCTCCGGAATCCTTGCAAACACTCGCCATGCATGCCGATCTGGACGCGTTTAGGCGGCCTAAGGACCAGCATGAAGCGCTGGTTGAGATTGCAGGCCTCGAGGAAGGACGAATTATTCTAGCCCGCTTAGACGAGCTGATTGTTGGCTATGTCACCTTTCATTACCCGGACGAGCTGGAACGCTGGTATGAAGCCGGCATGCCGGACTTAGTTGAACTTGGAGCTATTGAAGTAGCTGATCAATACCGTTCCTACGGGCTTGGCAAAAAAATGATTCAAGTGGCTTTTGCGGATGAACAGCTTGAAAATATGATCGTCTTTACCACCGAGTATTACTGGCATTGGGATTTGGAAGGAACAAAGCTAAGCGTATGGGAGTACCGGGGCATTATGGAGAAGCTGATGAAATCCGTCGGCATGGTCTGGTACGCAACCGATGATCCGGAGATTTGCTCGCATCCTGCCAACTGCTTGATGGTACGTATCGGCAAAGAAATACCGCAGGAGTCCGAAGAGCAGTTCGACCGAATCCGCTTCAGGCAGCGTTTCATGTATTAGCGTGTTTTTATTTGGGAGGTTAAGAAGTGACTAACGCTATATTCGTTCATCATTCTGACAGTACCCATTATCAATTTGGGGAGCAGCACCCGTTTAGCCCATTCCGTATCGCTCTAACGCTTGATTTGCTGCAGGCTGCGGGAGCGCTCAATCAAGATCAAATGAACTCTCCTTCTGGCATGGCAGATGAGGACCTGCTTGCGCTCGTTCACCGGGCGGATTACATAAATACCGTTCAGCAGCTAAGCATGGACATCCCTGCTCAAGAAGCGGCTGCGGCTGCCGGAAAATATGGACTTGATACGGAGGACACACCCTTTTTTCCGGGGATGCATAACGCAGCTGCGACCATAACGGCTGGCTCCGTTCACGCTGCTGAACTCGTCATGAGCGGCCAAGCTGCTCATGCATATCACATGGCCGGCGGGCTGCATCATGCCTTTCCTGACCGCGGAGCAGGCTTCTGCGTCTATAACGACGCCGCCGTTGCTATTCAATACATTCGCCAAACCTATGGCGCGCGTGTCTTATATATCGATACGGACGTTCATCATGGGGACGGCGTGCAATGGAGCTTTTACCATGATCCGGATGTCTGCACCTACTCCATTCATGAAACCGGTAAATTTCTCTTCCCCGGAACCGGATTCGTCCATGAGAAGGGAGCAGACACCGGTTACGGAGCTTGCTACAATGTGCCGATGGAGCCTTATACGGAGGATGATTCCTGGCTGGAATGCTTTCGCAGCTCGGTAACTAAAATCGCAGAAGCGTTTAAACCCGATATCATCGTAAGCCAACATGGCTGTGACGCGCATGCTTATGACCCTTTATCGCACATACATTGCAGCATGCGTATTTATCAGGAAATGCCTATGATCATCCACGAGCTTGCCCACAAGCATACAGAGGGACGCTGGGTTGCTCTGGGCGGCGGCGGTTATGACTGGTGGCGTGTTGTGCCCAGAGCTTGGTCGCTTGTGTGGCTGACGATGACGGATCATCCTATCGTGGAGCAGCTCGAGCATCATGAAGATGTTCCGCTTCCTCAAGCCTGGCTTGATAAATGGTCCGCCTCAAGCCCTGATCCCCTGCCTGTCAGCTGGCTGGATGATATGAGTCAGGTCCTGCCTATTCCGAGGAGAGCCGAGATTGAAGTAAAGAACCGCCAGACCGTTGCCATCGCCATTCAAGATCTATGAGAAACCCCTTCTGAAATAAAAATGAACGTCCGTACCTTGTCGGTACGGACGTTCATTTTTGCATTAGATATGCTGGATCATGTCATCAATAATCGCATAAGAATTGTTGGCTGCCGTTACCGTAAATTCTGCATAATTCACATGTGCCGACCCGTCAGCTTTATCCGACATCGAGCGGATAACAACAAACGGTACTTCATTCAAATCACACACATGAGCGACCGATGCGCCTTCCATCTCCGCGCATGCGCCCTGCATGTTTTCATAAAGCTCGCGAACCGTATCGCGGCTTGCGATGAACTGATCGCCGGACAAAACTTTGCCAATCAGGCTACGCCCTTCGAACAAACGCTCGCTTGCTTCCGATGCAAGCTTCACAAGCCGATCGTCGGCTGTAAACTCCGAACGCTCCTGATAAGGGATAACCCCTTTGGCGAACCCAAGCGGTGTTACGTCCATATCATGCTGTACGCAGCTGGAAGAAACTACGATATCGCCGATATTGAGACGTGGATCAAGGGCGCCTGCTACGCCGGTGAACAACACGCTGTCAACGCCCAGATCAATCAGAATCTGCGTGCAGACAGCCGCATTAACTTTCCCTACACCGGATTTGCAGAACACAACCGTCTTCTCATGAAGCTGGCCTTCGTAATAGGTAATGCCAGCTTTCGTTACACTGTTTGTTACATTAACATTTTGGTGCAGCAGCTCGATCTCTTCGACCATTGCGCCAATAATACCGATTTTATTAAAAGCCATTATGCTTGCAAACCTCCAACGGATTGCCGAACGACAATTTCATGCGGCAGAATTACTTTGGCGTGTTCAACAACTTCCTTCTTCATCAGCTTGGTAAGCAGACGCATCGAAACCGCCCCGATATCATACATCGGTTGAGCAACAGCGGTTAGCTGCGGACGAACCATCGAAGCCATGCGTGTATTGTCAACACTGATAACCGAGATATCGTCAGGTACTTTCAGACCGGAGTCTTGAATGCAATGAATGGCGCCAATAGCCATCTCATCCGTTGCCGCAAATACGGCTGTAGGACGCTCAGATAGATCAATGAAATATTTCATCGCTTCAACACCGGATTCATAACGGTAATTACCCGTGCGAACCAGCGTTTCATCATAAGGAATCCCGGAGTCTTCAAGCGCACGCTTGTACCCCTGGAAACGGGCATAACCATTCGCTGGATCCTGCAGCGTACCGCTGATCATCGCAATATGTTTGTGCCCTTCCTGAATCAGCTTGCACACTGCGTCATAAGCCGCTTCTTCATGGTTAATGTCAACAGACGGAATTTGACCATTCTCATCCGTTGTTGCGCAAAGGACGATCGGCACGTTTGCAGTCTTAAATGCCTGCATATGTTCTTCTGTTACAGCGCCGCCCATAAAGAGCAGTCCGTCCACTTGCTTCTCCAGAAGCGTGTTGATAACGCGGATCTCTTTATCCTTCTTCTTATCTGCATTACACAAAATAATATTATAATGGTACATATTCGCAATATCTTCAATACCACGTGCAACCTCGGCGAAATTCGCATTCGAAATATCCGGAATGACAACGCCGACCGTAGTCGTTTTCTTGCTGGCCAAGCCCCGAGCAACCGCATTTGGACGATACCCGAGTCGTTCAATAGCCTCATACACCTTTTTGCGCGTTGCCGGCTTCACGTTCGGATTGTTGTTCACAACCCGAGAAACCGTAGCCATCGATACTCCTGCTTCTCTTGCTACATCATAAATGGTAACCGTCACGGTACTTCTCTCCAATATCTCAAATTTTATTTACGTTCGCTGCATATTAACGTAATCATACGACAAAATATTACTTTTCGCAATGTTAGCGCATGTACCAGCGTCAATCTGTGCTTCATCATGCAGCGAATGGAGAGTGATATTCCCGTATGGCTTATGTATGCATTGACCGTCTGCTAAGTTGAGATAGCCGTTTGTTAATATCAGCAATCCATTCCTCATCATGAAGCGATTGCGCAATCAGATGCAGGTCGAGCAGGTTGTTGATGCGCTCTTGCGTCAGCCGCTCGATATGATACGGATCCGGCTGGTTTTTGTCTTCACTTGCTTCTACGAGCAGGTCTGCCCATTCGTTGCATTCATTAAACAGAAATGTTTGCTTTGGCGGCTCCTGACCCAGCTTTGCGATGAGACCGGTCAAATCCGGTTTCACATCGGGAAGTACTTCGCTGCGGCTGCATACCGAGCATGAATAGATCGGAACATTGTCAATTTCGACTTTCCCCGAATAGATCACTGTACGCAGTTTCATCTTCATGATGTCACCGCAATGACACCTTTTCTGCACTTTGGTCCACTCCCTTTACGCGCTTCTCTTCCGTTCCTCTTTTTCTATTTCGAGATGCGTAAAGGATTCGACCTTTTCTGCATAAAATCCTGCTTATCCGCACTATGTAATTTTTACTATGGGGCGACTTTCCGCCAGCGTTTCTTCAAGATTGGAATCGATACCAGTATGACCCAAATAGCCGCTCCAATCATATCGTTCCGGATATCCATCACATCGGGCATCCGGCCGCCAACAAAGGATTGATGGTATTCATCCGTCACTCCGTACAGACCGCATCCGATAATTATCGACAGCTTGTAGAGCAAGCGGTCGCCCTTTTTTCCAAGGCCGTAATCAAAAGCTGCTGCCAAAATAAAATAAGCGATGAAATGCCCCCAATCGAAGCTCGCCATATGCGGGAAAAACTTCCGGAAAAACGGCAGCATCGTATTCATCTCATCGCCTGTACGGGAGGAAAATCCGAAAATAACAGCCATCCATATAACTACCGGGGCAAATCGGACGATCCGGCGTCTGTTCGTTTGATTCATGTGTTCTCCTTCGTTACAATGAATATGAAATAATAAATACGGGAGGAAATCAATGATGTCATTACATAATAAAACCGTTATTTGTCTGCTTGAAGACGAGTTCGAGGATCTCGAGCTCTGGTATCCGGTATACCGCGTTCGCGAGGCCGGAGCTACCGTCCTTTATGCCGGCCCGGAAAAGGGCAAGAAGCACATCGGAAAATACGGCGTTCCCGCTGTCGCCGACCTCTCCTTCGACGAAGTGAACAGCGCCGATATTGCCGGACTGCTGGTCCCAGGCGGTTGGGCACCGGACAAGCTGCGCCGTTATCCAAAGGTGCTGCAGCTTGTTCAGGAGCTTGATGCGGCCGGCAAACCAATCGGGCAAATCTGTCATGCCGGCTGGGTTCTCATCTCCGCCAAAATCTTGCAGGGACGCAAGGTCACTTCAACGCCGGGCATTCGCGACGATATGGAAAACGCCGGTGCCGAATGGTTTGACGAAGCGGTCGTGGTAGACGGCAACCTGATCTCGGCACGCCGTCCGCCGGATCTGCCTCCTTATGCGAAGGCATTTGTTGATGCGCTGGAGCAGCAAGTCTAAGCGCAAAACTGCATGAAGACAAAAGGAGCCGCCGCTAAATCGCGGAGGCTGCCCCTTTCTCGTCAACGGAGTCCATAAATTGCTTCAGCTTCTGATGAATGTCCGCACTCATGCGGCATTCCAGCAGCTGCGGCAGCAGCGAGCGGCTGTCCTTCTGCGTTGTGCAGAGCAGCCGCTCTTTCACTTGCAGAATGGAATGGGAGGACATGCTGATTTCATCTACATCAAGACCCAGCCAGATCGGCAGTGCACGAAGGTCGCCGGCAAGCTCGCCGCAGACTCCCACTTTGATTCCATTCCGCTTGGCCGCTTCAACCGTCTGCTTCAGCATACGAAGCACCGCAGGATGAAACGGTTCGTACAAATAACTAATTTCATCGTTCATCCGGTCGACCGCCAGGGTAAACTGGACAAGATCATTTGTTCCGATGCTGAAGAAATCAACCTCCTGCGCAAGCAAATCCGAGAGCATAACAGCTGCAGGCACTTCAACCATAATGCCCACCTGGATGCCTGGATCGTAAGCAATTCCTTCTCTCTCCAGCTCCTGCTTAGCTTCCAACAGTACTTGGTTAGCTGCCCTTACTTCTTCTACCGAAGAAATAAGCGGATACATCACCTTTACTTGCCCATAGCTGCTTGCACGCAAAATCGCTCTAAGCTGCGTCTTGAACAAATCCTTGCGGTCCAGCGAGATCCGGATGGCCCGGTAACCAAGGAACGGATTGTCCTCTTCCGGAATATTGAAGTAATCGAGCTGCTTATCTCCGCCAATATCCAGCGTCCGGATAATAAGCGGTTCGCCAGCGAGCTTTTCGGCAACACTTTTGTAAACCTCGAACTGCTCCTCTTCCTTCGGAAAACGGTTCCGGTCCATATACAGAAACTCCGTCCGGAACAATCCAACGCCATGCGCGCCGCTCGACAACGCGACTTCAAGCTCCTTAAGAGAGCTGATATTGGCCGCCAAGCCGAGCACCTTGCCGTCCGGGGTCACCGACTGATGGCCGGCAATGCCGCTTAGACGGTGTCTGGCTTCCGCCAGGCTGGTTTGAAGCTGGGAGTAATGCTCGATTAATGAGTCATCGGGTTCAATGAACAGCAGACCTTCCGTACCGTCAATCACAAGAGATTGCCCAGTCTGGATCGGCTCCTCCAGCTTAGCTTCCACCCCTACGACAAGCGGAACGCCAAGAGCACGGGCCATTATGGCGGAATGAGAAGTCGAGCTTCCGGCAAGCGTTACAATGCCAAGCACGTTGTTCGGGTTAATATGAGCCAGCTGGGAAGGAGAAAGCTCACGCGCAATCAGAATAAAGGGTTGAGTATCGGAAGGCAGCGTAATCTCAGGCGCGCCTAGCAAATGTTTAAGCAGGCGGTTCCCGACATCCTTGATATCAAGAGCGCGTTCCTTCATATACTCGTCATCCAGCAGATCGAACATCGTTACAAAATGATCGATGGCTTCCTTCACCGCAACTTCTGCCGCCTTGTATTGACGCTGGATGATCCCCTGAATCTCGTTCATAAACACCGGATCGTCCAAAATCGCCAGATGCGCATCGAAAATCTGCGTCTCGTCGGAACCTACAACTTCCCTCAGCTCATCCTTGATCTGTTCGATCTCATGCTTGGATGTACGTATCCCCTCGTAGACCCGCTCGAATTCACGGGCGAAATCTGCTACATCCACTCGCTGCTCGGGAAATTCCCACTCCCAGTTCGGCAGTACAAACGACTTCCCGATCGCAATGCCGGCCGAAGCTCCTATTCCTTGTATCATGGTTTTTCCCCTCCACCATTTCTCTCTTTAAGGACAACGGACAAAACCGAAGACTGCCCCTTCTTCACTGCTTTAAACGGCGCGAAGCGCCAAGAATGAACAAGATCCGAATTGGTAATAACCATCGGCGTAGCAAGAGATTTGCTTTCCTTGCGGACACGCTGCAGATCAAAGCGCACGAGCATATCGCCCGGCATAACCTCTTGTCCTTCCTCGACAACCGCTTTGAAATACGATTTTCCGGTGAGCTTGGAAGTATCGATGCCGATATGAAGCAGAACCTCAAGCCCTTCCTGCGTACGAATGCCTACGGCATGCATCGTTGGGTACACGATCATAACGGTGCCTTTAACAGGCGATACAAGCTCGCCCTTCTCGGGGATAAAGGCAACGCCTTGTCCAACCAGCTTGCCTGCAAATATCGGATCGGGAACGTCTTCAAGCGGAATCATGCGTCCTTGCACAGGCGAGCTGAACAGCACTTGCTCCTGGTCACGCTGAATGGCTTTTAGCATCTCTGCCCGGATTAATTCCGAATACGTGCCGAATACGACCTGGACGTTCCCCCCGCCAAGTCTAAGCACCCCTGCCGCCCCCAAATTTCTCAAGGCATTATTATCAAGCAGCTTCTCATTGGAAACCTTGAGACGAAGCCTTGTGATACAGGATTCCATCTGCACAATGTTGTCTTTGCCGCCGATCGCTTGCAGGATAAGAGGAGCACGGTAAGGAATGTCGCCCGCCCATTCATCGAGCTGAGAGCCCTCCTCACGTCCCGGAGTAGGAATCCGGAACCGGTTAATCGCCCAGCGAAACACCAGGTAATATACAAGTCCGACTACAATCCCGATCGGGATAAGCAGCCAGCCTCTAGTTGCCAGATGTTCGTTAATAATGTAGTCGATAACGCCGCCCGAGAAAGAGAACCCGTGCCGAATCCCCAATTCATAGGTGACCCACATAATGACGCCTGACAATATCGCATGCACCACAAACAAGTAAGGGGCAACAAACAAGAAAGCAAACTCAACAGGCTCCGTGACTCCAGTCAGAAAAGATGCCAGCGACGCGTAGAGGAACGTCTTCCGAATCTTTGGCTTCAAATCTTCCCTGGCCTCATGAATGATGGCAAACGCTATAGCCGGCAAAGCAAACATGACGATCGGATACATGCCGGCCATAAAAGCCCCTGCAGTTGGGTCGCCGGCGAAAAACCGCGGTAAATCGCCATATACCATCGACCCGTCAGCCGTCTCGTAGCCCCCCACCTGGAACCAGAACACATGGCTGAGCAGGTGATGCAGACCAAACACAACTAGAATCCGGTACAAGAAACCGAATAAAAACACGCCAAATCCGCCGCCTGAAGCAACAATATCACCCAGACCCTCCAGCATGCGCTGAATTAATGGTGCAACGCCGATCATGGCCATGGACAAGATAACGGTTACAACGCTGACGAATAAAGGCACAAACCGCGGCCCGCCGAAAAACTGTATGTATTCCGGTAAACGCAGGTTCTTAAAACGTTCGTAACTGAAGCCGGATATCATACCGATAATGGAGCCTACAAACACGGTTGGCTCGATTTGCGGATCGGCTGTTCCGGTTACACCGACATAGATAACCATCCCCGCGAGTGCAGCCATACCGGCTGCAAGAGCGTTGCCCGTTAAACCCAGCGATACGCCAAGGGCAAAAATATAAGGAAGAAACGTAAAAATCGCATGGCCTGCCGCCTGCAAATAGTCCGCGGCATTGGGAATTCCAAGAAGATCCCATGGCAGCTGGCTTAGAAATAAAAAGATTGCCGCAGCGGGAAGTACGATCATAGGCAGCATAAAAGCCCGTCCAAGCTGCTGAAACCTTCCTAGAAAATTCAATTCGTCACCTCCTGAAAAGAATTGCAAAGCAATTCTTGCTTCGTAAGCATGGACCTAAAGAATTATCGCGTTCTTTGCGATAATTCTTTTTGCCTGATCCTTTTCTCTATAACGATGGTACGGCGTTCAGGCTTTTTTGTCAAAGCAAAGACGGGCCTGACGGCCCGCCAATGTAAGGTATAACTTAAAAGGCACTGTTTAGGTTGTCTGCTTCCCATGCGGCAGTAGAATCGAATCCTCTACCTTGATGCAGCGGTCCATAATGACCTGAAGTCCGCCTTCGGATGCAATTCTCGCCGTTTCGTCGTTCACGATGCCGAGCTGCAGCCAAAGGGTCTTCGCGCCAATTGCCACGGCTTCCTCCGCAATTGGCGGCGTATGCTCAGGGCGGCGGAAGACGTTCACGATATCAACCGGCTCCGGAATATCTTTGAGAGAAGCATAACTCTTCTCGCCCAGAATGGTCTCGGCAGCGGGATTTACCGGAATGATGCGGTAACCCTTCTTTTGCAGCGCCTGCGATACCATGTAGGATACGCGGTCCGGCTTGTCGGACAACCCCACTACGGCAATGGTGTTGCTCGCTTGCAGAATTTCCTTGATTTCATCTCGGGTCGGATTTTCAAATGCCATAATCAGCGCCTCGCTTTCATCCTTTTTCCTTTATTCTACCCATTCTACGTTTGCGCCTAACGCTTTCAAATGATCGAAATAAATTGGATAGGACTTGGCAACATGATGCGCGTCGCGGATCCGGATCGGATTTTTGGCGCGCAGTCCAACAACGGTAAGAGCCATAATAACGCGGTGGTCATAATGGGCATTAATCTCCACGCCGCCTTCAACGCCTTCCGGACGGCCGTGAACGATAATCTCAGCTTGGCGTTCCTCAACGTTAGCACCGGCTTTACGCAGCTCGTTCAAGTAATCCGTAATCCGGTCGCATTCTTTGTAACGAAGATTCTCAACGTCATAGAAGCGCGAAGTTCCTTCGGCAAAGACTGCCGCGGCAACCATAGCGAGCACTGCATCCGTTGCTTTATCGCCATCGAACTCGACGGCTTTCAGCTTGCCATTGCCTTTAACGTGAACGATGCCGTTCTCGTGCGTAAGAGGTACTTCCATCATACGAAGTACGTCAACAACCGCGCGTTCGCCTTGCTTGCTGTTCTCAGCCAGACGGTGAACGATGACATCCGAGTTCGTTACCGCAGCCGCAGCAAGAATCGCCGCCGAACCCGGGTAGTCGCCTTGAACGACATATTTCTTCGCTTCGTATTTCTGATTGCCCGGAATACGGTAGTGCATGAGATCTTCGCTAGCGTGGATCACGATGCCTGCCTGCTCAAGCACTTCAAGCGTCTGGCCAACAACAACCTTCGATTTCAGATCATGCAGGACTTCGATCTCGCTGTCTTCCTCCAGAAGCGGAGTAAGGAACAGGAGCGCGCTCAGGAATTGAGAGCTAACATTACCGGATACCTGGATTTTGCCGCCTTTAGGCGCTCCGCCTTGGATACGGATTGGCAGCTTGCCTTCGTTATGTTCAATCTTTACGCCCATTTGGCCAAGCGCATCGATCAGATCGTTATGTGGACGTTTGCCCAAGGAATCCGGATAGCGGTTAATGAAAGTAACATCCGGGCATAGCGAGGCAATAGCCATCAGGAAACGCAGTACTGCGCCGGCATTGCCTACATCCAGTTGATCTACGTCTTTCGGATTTTTGCCAAAGCCCGTAATGACGATTTTTTCGTCGTCTTCTTCTACGATTGCACCCAAATCTCGGATGCAACGGCGCATCGCGTCGCTGTCTTCGCTATGAGCAGGGTAGTAGATCGTGCTTGTACCATCCGCAAGCGCAGCGACAAGCAGGTAGCGAGTCGTATAGTTTTTAGAGGAAAGCGCTTGAATTTCCCCTTGGAGTGTTGGAGTGGGTGTAACAATTACGTCCATTATGCAGCAATTCTCCTTTTTATTAGAGTGGTTCGTTATTTCTCCTGTAATGCCTTCAATATCACTTCGGCCGCTTCCTGCGGCGTTAATGACGTTGTATCCAAACGGAGATGCGCAAAATCATAAGCATTCTTACGCTGCTCCATAATCCGGTGAACGTTTGCTGCGATATCGCCCTGGAGCAGCGGACGTGCCGTATCGGACTTCACCCGATCGATAATATGCTCCGCGTCTGCCGTAAGAGCGACTACATAGCCGTGCTTCAGCATGGCTTCACGGTTCTGCTCCATCAGCACGCAGCCGCCGCCTGTCGCAATAACGGAGCTTTCCTCCGCTTCCAAAAGCGATGCAAGCACTTTGCTCTCGATATCGCGGAAGCCCGCTTCGCCGAGGGTCTCGAACAGATACGAGATCGTTCCTTCGCGCTCTACAATCACTTCATCCGAATCGTAACGGGACCAGCCAAGCTGCTCCGCAAGCAAACGGCTGACGGTGGATTTGCCCGTTCCCATAAAGCCTACCAATACAATTTTGCTTGTGCGTTGCTCCAATGCAAGAACTCCCCTATCATCTTTTCCCCTAAATACATGCTTTTCCACAACATCATATCATTTTTTATCTGGAATAGGGTATAAAAATGTTGCATATGCCGTATGGATGATAATGATGCATATTTCATAAGTAGGAGTGAATAGGCATGACCAATGAATCGAATTTGCCTGACAGCCGCCTGACCAACGAAAGAATTGACCGAATCCTGAGTCCCGATCACCCGCTCTGCCGCGAAGACGTGGTCTGGATGCTTGAATATATTAAAAAAAAGGTGGCTGACGGGGACCCTGCACTCAGGGACCTTTCGCAGCCACGCTTATTGAAAAACTTTCATTATTTCGCCGAAGCCTCGATGCTGCTGATCCGCCGCAAGCATTACTCCGAGCAGGAGGCTACCCGCCTGCGGAATTGCCTCATCGAAGCTTCATACGGGCTAAAATAATCAAGCCGGATTAGGAGTTCATCCAGTTGTGGTGGAACGAACCTTCTTTGTCCAGACGTTTGAAGGTATGTGCACCGAAGTAGTCGCGTTGCGCTTGCAGCAGGTTAGCAGGCAGACGCTCTGTACGGTAGCTGTCGAAGTACGACAATGCGCTTGCGAATGCAGGCACCGGTACGCCGTTTGCTACAGCTGTGCCAACTACTTCACGCCATGCGCCTTGGTACGAGTCAACGATACCTTGGAAGTAAGGATCAAGAAGCAGGTTGCGCAGGTTAGCATCGCGGTCGTAAGCGTCCTTGATGTTTTGCAGGAAGCGTGCACGGATGATGCAGCCGCCGCGGAAGATCATCGCGATGTCGCCGTAACGAAGGTTCCAGTCATATTCTTCGGAAGCTGCGCGCATTTGTGCGAAGCCTTGTGCGTACGAGCAGATTTTCGAAGCGAAGAGAGCTTTACGAACGGATTCGATGAATGCCACTTTGTCGCCTTCGAAAGGTTTTTTCTCAGGACCGTTCAGTACTTTGCTAGCTGCGATACGCTCGTCTTTCATAGCGGACAGGAAGCGAGTAAATACGGATTCCGTGATGATCGACAGTGGCACGCCAAGGTCGAGGGAGCTTTGGCTCGTCCATTTACCAGTACCCTTTTGGCCAGCGGAGTCAAGGATAACGTCAACCATAGGCTTGCCAGTCTCAGGATCGTATTTGGAGAAGATGTCAGCAGTGATCTCGATCAGATAGGAGTCGAGTTCGCCTTTGTTCCACTCTGTGAAGATGCTGTGAAGCTCTTCAGCGTTCAGGTCCAGCGTGTTTTTCAGCAGGTCGTAAGCTTCGCAGATGAGCTGCATGTCGCCGTACTCAATGCCGTTGTGAACCATTTTTACATAGTGGCCCGCACCGTCCGGACCGATATATGTGCAGCAAGCGTCGTCGCCGACTTTTGCCGAGATAGCTGTAAGGATAGGCTCAACCAGCTTGTAAGCCGATTCTTGGCCGCCTGGCATGATCGAAGGACCTTTAAGGGCGCCTTCTTCACCGCCGGATACGCCAGTACCGATAAAGCGGATGCCTTGCTCTTCAAGAGCTTTGCTGCGGCGAACCGTGTCAGGGAAATAAGCGTTGCCGCCGTCGATGATGATGTCGCCTTTGTCCAGATGCGGAACAAGAGCGTCGATTGTTGCGTCAGTACCTGCGCCTGCTTGTACCATGATCAGGATTTTGCGAGGAGATTCGAGCGATTGCACGAACTCTTCAACTGTGTATGCAGGAGCAAGGTTTTTGCCTGCGGATTCTTTGATCAATTCATCTGTTTTCTCACGGGAACGGTTGTACACCGATACAGTGAAACCTCTGCTCTCAATGTTCAGGGCAAGGTTTTTACCCATAACTGCGAGGCCGATAACGCCAATTTGCTGTTTAGCCATTTGGTTCTTCCATCCTTTTCTTTATAGTATGGTGGTCTTCAATAGTTTTATATTACTCCTTTTGCAAGGAGATGAAAACCATTTGCGCGGAATTTGTCGGCATTCGTCCATTAGTTTTCCTGACCGCTTTAGAAAGTTTACCTTATATTGCGAAGAAATGCTAACCAGAAAATGAGAAATCCGATACCGACAAAAAAACGAATCAATCAAATGATTCGCCAGGAATCATCCGTTGATTCGTTTTTAGAAAAAAAATTTATCTATGAGATCTCAAAGCTCCAGCTGCAGCATTTCCGAACGAAGCAGCGCCAGCTTTTCCTTCGACTCGGCAATGGCTTCCTCGTTGTTCTCCTGGAGTGCGTCGTACAGCACCGTCAGCTCATAATCCAATTCATAGCGCAGCACCACCGCGCGTTCTTCGGCACGCTTGGATTGGAATGCCTTAATCATTTCCTCTATAGTTACGAATGGCTTCTTTTGATAAATAATCCGATGTTCCATTCCGGACACCTCCACAAGTCGTATTATTTCACCAAACATGATGTTCTCAATGACGATCTGACGATCTTTGATCCGCTTGACTATCGCATGTCCGCGTGTGTCATTAATAAGCTTTTCAAGCAACTCCGACAGCTTCTCGTCCTTAATGGTGTAATCCCCGACGATCTTGTAACGGTTCTTCATCCGCTGAAACCTTAACTTCACGAGCTTACGACCTGTTCGAATTGAAATGAGGAACTGCCCCTCCGTCTCGCTCCAATACAAGGAGTACCCTTCCTGAATGAGATCACGGATGAGGTTCTGGATTTGCCGGCGGTCAAAACGCAGCTCCAAATTGCAATATTCGACTTCGTAGCTCTTATTCACGGCAATCCCTCCTTTCAAACAGTTGACGAAATAGTCTGACAATTTGTTCTTACTTCTATCTTATACTCCATCTTATGATCTGGCAACTTGGATTATTGACTAATTTTAAAGGATTGGCCGTCCAAATCGAAAAAAGGGCAGTCAAGCCGTCCAAATCGGATGCCTGACCGCCTCGCAAAAGCTTATTAAGAACGGAAATAGCCTGTAACAAGCCCCAACGCTTCCTCGGTTGTTGCCTGCAAGACTTCTCCTTCATTCCTGTACTTGAGCTCTACAACTCCGTCAGCCGCTTGTCTTCCGACAACGATTCGAACCGGAATGCCGATTAGATCGGAATCCTTAAACTTCACGCCCGGGCGTTCGTCGCGGTCATCCAGCAGCACTTCAAAGCCGGCAGACATAAGCTCGCGGTACAGCTTGCCGGCAACATCCATTTGCTGCCCGTCCTTGGCCGATACAGGCACGACATGAACTTGATAAGGCGCAAGCTCAAGCGGCCAGCGAATCCCCTGCTCATCATGATGCTGTTCTACAACCGCAGACATAACGCGCGATATCCCGATCCCGTAGCACCCCATAATGATTGGCTTCTCCGATCCCGTGGCGTCAAGATAATTAGCCTGCATGACTTCGCTGTACTTGGTCCCAAGCTTGAATACTTGTCCAACTTCAATTCCCCGGAACATCCGGAGCTTCCCTTCCGCGCAATTCGGACAACCATCCCCAAGTACGGCATTGCGCACGTCTCTTAGCCGGGCAGCCACAAAATGCGCACCGGGACGAACATGCTTCCAGTGGTAATCCGTTTCGTTCGCGCCTGCAATGGCGGAATCTAGACCCGCTGCGGAGTAATCGACGATAACCGGAATGCTTAATCCGATTGGTCCGGCAAAGCCAACCGCTGCGCCAGTCAATCTCTCGGTCGTCTCCTGATCGGCAAGCTCCAGCTTATCCGCCTGCAGCAAGCCTGCGAGCTTGATTTCGTTGACTTCATGATCGCCGCGGACGATTACCGCAACAGGTTTGCCGTCGGCAAGGAAAAGCAGCGTCTTCAAAATCCGATCCGCAGATACGTCCAGCGCCTGAACAAGCTCATCGATTTTTCTGACGTTCGGAGTGTGGATTTTCTCAAGCTCAGGGTAAGCTTCAGAGTCTCCTGTATTTATTTCCCCTTCAGGGATCCTGTACCCGGCTTTCTCGAGATTAGCCGCATACCGGCAGTGGTCGCAAGCTGCTATCGTATCTTCGCCGATATCGGCAAGCGCCATAAATTCATGGGTGCCGCCTTCTCCGCCTATCGTCCCCGCATCCGCTTCCACCGGACGGAAATGCAGCCCGCAACGGGAGAATATACGGTGATAGGCGTCATACATCCTTTGATAGCTTTCATTAAGTCCTTCCCAGTCGGCATCGAAGGAGTAGGCGTCTTTCATCATGAATTCCCTGCCGCGAAGCAAGCCGTAACGCGGTCTCTTCTCATCCCGGAATTTGGTCTGGATCTGATAGAGCGTAACCGGCAGCTGCCGGTAAGAGTTCACTTCCCCGCGCACCAGATCCGTTATGACTTCCTCGTGGGTTGGACCAAGCGCGAATTCGCGGTCATGCCTATCCTTCAGCCGCACCAGCTCGGGACCGTATTTCTCGTAGCGGCCGGACTGCCGCCATAGATCGGCGGGCTGCATCGCGGGCATAAACACTTCCTGGCAGCCGGCATTGTCCATCTCCTCCCGTATAATCTTCTCCAGCTTGCGCAGTACCAGGCGGCCCGCCGGCAAATACGTATAAATTCCGGCAGCAAGCTGCCTGATCAAGCCTGCGCGCAGCATCAGCTGGTGGCTGACCGCTTCCGCTTCGGAAGGCGCTTCCCGCAAGGTTGGCAATAATAGTTGACTTTGACGCATAGTTCCTCACTCCTGACGGTTGATGGAAAAACAAAAAGAGCACATTCGCAAGGGACGAATGTGCTCGTGGTACCACCCTTTGTTAGCCGGGGCAGCAACGCTGCCGGCTCTCTAATGGGTAACGGGATTCTCATCCCGGCAAAGACCGATTAGGAATCGGCAGCCTTTGCAGCTCACAAGGCAGGATGAGTCTAAAGCGTTCATGGAAGCCTTGCAGCCGCGGGCTTCCTCTCTGAAATGAACAATCGCTTAACGCTCGACCTTGATCAAAGCTGTTGGAATATTTAGATAAATTTACAACAAGTGTTCTTCCGCGTCAAGATGGTCCGTGATGCGCGAATAGGAACAAATGTGCTATAATCAAGCTTAATTATCGACTTTCATGACAAGGAGAGATCAAATAGATGACTACTACACCAACAACGAGCGCCTTTACGGGCTTTGAGCAAATGGATTTTGACACGTTTCTGATCGAAGGGCTGGAGCAGCGCATGGCTGCCATTGAGGAACGGATTCGTCCGAAATTCCGCTATCTGGGCGAAAAGCTTGCCGGCGACATTGCGGTGCAGGCCGGCGACGAAATGTTCTTGCATATCGCCAAGCATGCCCGCCGGACCGTAAATCCGCCAAAGGATACCTGGCTTGCCATCTGCAACAACAAACGCGGCTACAAAGCGCATCCGCATTTCCAGCTTGGCTTGTTCGACGACCACCTGTTCCTGTGGTTTGCCCTTATTTACGAGGCGCCTAATAAGTCCAAAATTGCTTCTATCTATCTGGACCATCTGGATGAAGTCATCGCGGCTGTTCCTTCGGATTACGCGCTTTCGCTTGACCATATGAAGAAGGAGTCCAAGTCCGTAAGCGAAATGAACAAGCAGGACTGGATCAACGCCCTCACCCGGCTTCGCGACGTGCAAAAAGCCGAGCTGCTGATCGGCCGCCATCTTCCCGCCGGCGACCCGCTTCTTCACGATGGGGATGCGCTGTACAAGCTTGCTCAGGATACCTATGAAACGTTGATGCCTTTGTATCGTTTGGCTGCACAATAATTTTAGGTTAAAGGCAGGCTGCGCATTCGAATGTTCTTCCGATCGCCATTGCTCGTGGATTCCTTCGATTAGATTGAACAAGGTTAGAATCCACTCACAAAAGCTGACGCTACGCTTCTCCAGAATCATTCGAATTGCTTCGACCGCAATTAACCAAATTACTAAGCAGAAAAAACGATACAAAAGCTGGGAGAAGAACAAAAGCTGTGCGGAATGAACTCCGCACAGCTATTTTTGTTGAACCTTTTTTGTTAGACCGCTGTAACCGTTTTGGCAGCTTGTGCTTTAGCACGGCGCTGCTTGCGGGAAGCGCGGAAGAACAGCAATTCGTACATGCAAGGAACAACGATCAGCGTCAGAAGCGTCGCCGCGGCCAGACCGCCGATTACGACGATCGCTAGGCTCTGCGAAACGATACTGCCCGATTCGCTCGACCCGAATACGAGAGGCAGCATAGCGCTAATCGTGGCAACAGCCGTCATAATGATTGGACGCATCCGGGTTGTTGCGGCTTCAACCAGCGCATCGCGGATCGACATCGTTTCTTCGTTTTGCTTCACGCGGTCGATCAGAACGATTGCATTCGTCACAACGATGCCTATCAGCATCAATGCGCCAAACATTGCCGTAAAGTCAGGCGTAACACCGGAGATCAACAGACCTACCACTGCGCCGATCGCCGCAAGCGGCAGGGAGAACATAATGGCGAGCGGAGCACGCAAAGTCTTGAAGGTAAGCACCATAATCAAGTACACGATGCCGATTGAGATCAGCGCGGTCATGCCAATGTCCGCAAAATCGCTCGACTGGTCTGCCGATGCGCCGCCAACCTTCAGTTCAACCCCATCCGGGAGATTCAGCTTATCTGCCGCTTTTTTAATATCCGTACCTACAACCGAGAGCTTCTGCGGATCTGCATCAGCCGTAATCCGAACATAAACCTTGCCTTCTTTGTGGTAATACAAGCTTGGTTCTTCCGTACGTACCAGCTTCGCCACGCTTGACACCGGAACCACGCCGGATTCCGTTGCAATTGTCAGATCCTTAAGCGCCGCTTCGGTATCCGGATTAACAACCGGCTGCACGACGACAGATGTGTCGCGTCCGTCTACCTTGATGCTGCCTACCGGTACCGGATTCAGAATGCTTTGCAGCTGCATCGAAATTTCCTGGCCTTTTGCTTTTTCCGGGTCCACCTGGAACGTATAGACCGGCTTTTTCTCTTCCTGGTTGCTTTGTACTTTGAGCACGCCTTTAATCGGTTTGATTGCGGCAATCAGTTGATCCGCTGTTTGAGTCAGCTTCTCCGGATCGTCGCCCGTGACGTCAACGAAGACTTGCGAACCTCCGCCGCCCATCATCAGATCCGTTGCATTTACGGACAGCTCGGCATCGCTGAAGTTCGTTTTTTGCTTCTTCACTTCCTCCATGAATACCTCGGCGTCTACGCCTTTTTTCAGATCAACCATATACGTAACAAGCGTCGGCGAGGATACCGAACCGTATTGCGCATTTTCAGAGCTGTTGCCCAGCTGCATAATGACCCATTCAACGTTCTTGTCGTCCTTCAGGAAGTTCTCCAGCTGCGCGCCGCCCTGCTCAACCTTCTCGGAAGGCGTATCGCTCGGATACTGCAGGGAAATGTTCAGGTTCTCCGCACTGGAGGAATCAAGCGCACCCTTCGGCATCATCGCGTAAGAGGCAATAGAGCCTAAGAACAGAATTAAGGCGATAAGCAGCGTTACCCATTTGTGCTGCAGATTCCAACGGATAAACGATGCGAATTTCTCCGAGCCTTTATGCGGCTTTTCCTTCGTTCCGCGAAGCAGAATCGCGCTAAGCAGCGGCACGACCGTTAAAGCAACCAGCAGCGAGGACAAGAGAGAATACGCTACAGTTAACGCGAATGGCAGCAGGAAAGCCTGAAGAGAGCCTCGGAGCAGCCCCATTGGCAGGAATACCGCTACGGTAACCAGTGTCGAAGAGGTAATCGCTGTTGCGACTTCTTTTGTTGCATCGGTAATAACGGTAACCGAGAACGGCTCCTTTTGCAGCCTGCGGTAGATGTTCTCGATAACAACGATACTGTCGTCAACGAGACGCCCGACCGCTACAGCCACACCGCCAAGCGTTATGATATTAAGGGTTACGCCGGACAGATCAAGCAGGTACAGCGTGATGCCAAGCGACAACGGAATGGACACGATCGTAACCAGCGTTGCGCGCAAATTACGCATGAAGAGCAGAATGATAATCGTTGCAAACAATGCACCCATCAGCACTTCGCGAAGCATGCTGTTTACCGAGTGAGTAACCGATTCGGCCGTACTGAGCAGAACAACCGCTTCAACGCCTTTTACATCCTTGTTCAAATGTTCAACCGTTTTCTCAACGTTTTTGCCCGTTGTTACGGCGTTTGCATTCGCAGACTTCGATACGGTGAACAAAATCGCGTCCTTGCCGTTCATCCGGCTGATGCTCTCTTGTTCTTTCGCTTGCTCGACCGTTGCAACTTCAGACAGCTTCACGCCAGGGGCAACCGGAAGATCGCGAAGCGTATCGATGCTTGTTACCTCGTCATAAACATTAATGTTGCCGGCAGCGCCGTCTACATTGCGTTCGCCGATCGAAGCGGATACGCCGCGTCCTTGCAGCACGCTTAGCAGGGATTGAACCGGAAGTCCTTTTTGCGCCAGCTTATCCGTATCGGGAGTAATGTGGATCGATGGCGTCGACTTGCCGTTTACGCTGATCTGACCCGCTCCTTCGGATTTTTGCAATTCCGTATTGACCAGCTTGATCTTCGCGTCCTTCTCCTGCTCGCTAAGACCTTCGTCAAACGTAACAACGATCCAGGAGATCGGAATCATCGACGTATTAAACTGGACAACAAAAGGCTTCATGACGCCTTGCGGAAGCTGGACCTGATCTACCGAACGTTCGATTTCGGCTTTTGCTTCCTTCATATTCGTATTGGAATCGAAATTTACGTTAACCTGGGCGTAACCGTTCCCCGAAGTCGAGAACATATCGGTCTTGCCTTTCGTGAACATAACCGCTTCTTCGAGCGGGCTCGTCACTTGCTGCTCCATCGATTTGGCGTCCATGCCAGGCCCGATTACGGTCACCATGACTTGCGGGTTATCCGCTTCCGGCAGGAACTCCATTGGCAGCTTCAAATAACTGATGACCCCAACCGTCAATGCCATAACGACGATCAGGATAACGGCCGCCTTATTACGGAACGACCATTCGGTTAACTTATTCATTACAACTACTCCTTCTCCCTATTCGGATTTCTCTTTTATGTGTTTTTGACATTTCTAAGCATACCTGCATTGAAAATAATGTAAAAACGTCTCTAGACGGTATTTTACTCTCGCCCCGGGTCGGAGCGCTTCTACGACTTAGGTCTAGTATAAAAAGTGAGCAAGTACTCACTTTACAGTTAAGCAGACCGCATCTATACTAAAAATGAGTATTCACTCACTTTTAATCAAAGAGGTGTTTCTATTGACGAAATCAGCGGAAAAGCCTGCTATTGCCGTCTCACGAATCGTGAGAAAGTTCGGGGATCGAAAGGTATTGGATGATATTACGCTCACCGTTCCACGCGGGGAGCTGTTCGGACTTCTTGGTCCGTCAGGCTCCGGGAAAACAACGCTTATCAAGCTCATAACCGGCATTGACCTCGCCGACGCCGGACAGGTCGAATTGTTCGGAGAGCCGATGCCCCAGCTCAAGATGCTTCAGACCTTCGGCTATATGGCGCAGTCCGATGCTCTCTATCAGGAGCTGACCGGCAAAGAAAACATGGCCTTTTACGGCTCCCTCTACGGGCTTTCCGGCAAAGCTCTCGCTTCCCGGATCCAATCCGCTGCCGCGTTGGTGAATTTAACCGAACATCTGGATAAAACGGTAACCGCTTATTCCGGCGGCATGAAACGCCGCTTGTCTCTTGCCATTGCTCTGCTGCATGAGCCTCAGCTTCTAGTGCTAGACGAACCGACGGTTGGTATCGATCCCGTTCTCCGTCAAGCGATCTGGAATGAGCTGCGTGCCCTGACGCAGCAAGGCGTAACGATTATCGTCACCACTCACGTAATGGACGAAGCCGAGAAATGCGACCGCTTGGGACTCATCCGCGACGGTAAATTAATTGCGCTGGACACTCCCGAAGCTATTATCAAGCAAGCAGGAGTCCATACGATCGAAGAAGCGTTTATCACCCTTGGAAGCCGGAAGGAGGAACAAGCATGAGAATACGTGCGCTGGTCGTGCGCATTATGCGCCAGTTCGTCAGAGACAAACGGACTTTGGCTTTGTTATTCCTCGCCCCTCTTCTCATTCTCGGCTTAACAAAGCTTGTATTCGACGGCCGAACCGTATCGCCCGAAATCGGATTGACCGGCCCGGCTGGCGCGTTTGCCGAGAAACTTGAAGAGCAGAATGCCAGCATTACCGTTTTTGATTCCGTTAGCGAGGCGGAAGAGGCCTTGAAGAACGGGAAGCTGGATGCACTCATTCAGATCAAAGAAGGCAAACCGGATATTACGCTGGAAGGCAGCGATCCTTCGGTAAGCCGCAGCACGCAGCTTGTCATGCAGAAAGCTCTGCAGAGCAATGTTCAGGAGCTTGCTCCTACGGTTCACTATCTGTACGGCGGGCCTGATATGGCCTCCTTCGATTCATTTGGTCCCGTACTCATCGGCTTCTTTTCTTTCTTCTTTGTCTTCCTGCTCGCGGGAGTATCCTTCCTGCGCGAACGCACTAGCGGCACGTTGGAAAGACTGCTGGCGACACCAATCCGCAGATCCGAGATTGTACTGGGCTACCTAGCGGGGTTTGGCATTTTCACGCTGCTCCAGGCTTCCCTGATCGCTTGGTTCTCCGTTCAAGTGCTTGGCATGTCGATGGCCGGACACATCGTCAATATGCTGCTGATTAATCTGCTGCTGTCTCTAACGGCATTAACGCTTGGCACCTTGCTCTCCTCGTTTGCGAGCAGTGAATTCCAAATCATTCAGTTCATTCCGATCATTATCGTGCCTCAAGCATTCTTCTCCGGTTTATTTAATCTGGATGCCATGAATCCGATCTTGCAGAAGCTCAGCTACATCATGCCTCTGTACTACGGGGCGGATGCCATGCGGGGTATTATGATCCGCGGGGAAGGCATTGCCGATATCCAGCTCGATATTTACGTGCTAGCCGGCTTGTCGATCCTGTTCGCCCTTCTCAACGTTGCGGCATTAAAGAAGCACCGCCGGATGTAGGCGTCTTGCTTTTTCTGCTATAATGACGGGAATGGTCAAAAAAGGAGTGTCAGGCATGAGCGAGCCGATTGAGGAATGGCTGGATGAGCTGAATAAGCTTGGCGATGAGAAATCGATGACCGATAAGCAGCTGAAAATCGTCAAGGCTGCCTCCGAAATATTTGCGGAGAAGGGCTTTTCCGGATCATCCACGAGCGAAATCGCACAACGTGCGGGTGTGGCGGAGGGTACCATTTTCCGGCATTACAAAACAAAAAAAGAATTGCTTGTCTCCATCGTGGCACCGGTGATGGCAAAGCTTGTCGCGCCTTTTGTGATGAGGGAGTTCTATAAAGTACTGGACAGCAAATACGACAGCTACGACCAGATGCTTCGCGCGATACTCGAGAACAGGCTGGCGTTCCTCGAGAAGCATTTAAACGTGCTAAAAATATTAATCCAGGAGATTCCGTTCCATCCGGAGCTGCAGGAGCAATTCGAGAAGCTGATTCTCGCGAAGGTGTTCGAGAAGGTCACGCCAAATATCCGAAGATTCCAGGAAGAAGGAAGCCTTGTAAACTGGTCGCCTTATACGATTATTAGACTTACAGTCTCCTCCCTCATGGGTTATGCCGCCATACGAATGATTTACGGCAAACGGGAAGGCAGCAGCTGGGATGATGAACAGGAACGGGAAGCGACCATCGCTTTTATTATGAAAGGGTTAACCCCCTAAAGGATCCGAATCAAAAAGCCGAAGGCATGGCAGGAATCTCCCTTCTTACAAGAGAGCAGCTTCCCGCGATGACTTCGGCTTTTTAATGATGCTTGAATTGATGATTATGCGGTAAATTCCACGTGCAGAGACTAGTCGCCACTCCCCCTGCCGCAACCGTTATGAGGGATAGCAGAAACGTATCTTCCGGAAGCAGAACGGCCCCCGTTCCGATAATGATAAAATCCGTTAAAAAAATAATAACTCCAACGTTTAACGGAACATACCGGGACAGAAAATGAGCCAGCAGATCCGTCCCTCCGGTAGAAGTACCGTTCCTTAGCATGATTCCAAGGCCTGTCCCAATGCAAAAACCGCCAAGCACCGCCCGCGTAAACGGAGTCCATTCAATGTAATAGAGAAAGTGGAACCGGTAGGGGCTAAGCAAATCGATGACATAGCTGGATAACAGCAGGCCGTTCAGGCTCTGGTAGATCATACTCCGGCTTTGAAACCAGACCAGGGCAAAAATCGGGATACTGCATAGCAGCATGGTCAGCCCTACTTGAATGTGAAGCAGATAATTGACAATGAGGGCGATTCCAATAAGCCCTCCGTCCAAAATCATCAAAGGTACAAGAAAAAAATTAATCCCGACCGATATCAGCAGGCTCCCCAATATGATGGCCGCCCACCTGCGCCATGACAGTATCCCCATTCTTCCTTTCACCTCTTTTTGCTCTACCTCATTTATATGCGGGTCTGGTACATGCCATTCTCTGGAAAATAATAAAAAAGCCGGCCTCTCATGTATTCATGAGAGGCCGGCTGTATGCCATTCGTTATTCCTGTGCTGCCGTTGAACCAGCTGTGCTGTCCATTCTACGGAATTGTACAAGCAGGATCAATGCCAAGAGACACAGAATGCCGCCAGAAACGTATGGAAGGCGTAAATCGAGTGTAAACAAGAACGAACCAACAAGCGGCCCAAGAATACGTCCCAGGCTGTCCATCGAAGAACTGAGACCGGAGGCAACGCCTTGGCCCACCTGCGTCTTCTGAGTAATTAACGAGGTTACGCACGGACGGATCAGCGAGTTGCCAATGCCAAATACGGCAAGCGACAACGTAGCCCACCATAAGGAATGGGCTGCCAGCAGCAGGAAGAAGCCAACCGCCGAAATAATCAGGCCAAGCGCAATGTACTGCGGCTCCTGTCCCCGCTTGATTCTGCGCCGCACAACACCGCCTTGCACAAGTGCTCCAACAAAGCCGCATACGAAGAACAACATGCCTACCTGCACCGGCGTTACGTCAAAGCGCTGAATGCCGAAGAACTGCAGCGTTGCTTCCATGCCGGCGAGCGTAAACGTAACGAAGAACGCAAGAACATACAGAAACTTAAGCGGTCCGGTAAAAGCCGACCAGCGAGATTCCCGCTTCTCGCCTGCGGCTCTTCGTTTCTCGGGCGGCAGCGATTCCTTCAGCTTGGTTATTGCAAAGAACAAAGTAATTAACGCCATTATCGATGCCGCGTAAAAAGGAGCTTCGAGCGAAACCTGGCTGAGCAGACCGCCTACGCCCGGACCAATCGTGAAGCCGAAGCCAATCGACATCCCGACAAGCCCCATACCTTTTGTACGCTGCTCAGGCGGTGTAATATCCGCTACGTAAGCAACAATAACCGATGTGACCGCTCCGGAGAACAAGCCCCCGAGAATACGGGAAAGATACATCATCGTCAAGTTGTCGGAGGATAAGCCAAATAAGAAAAAGCTGATCGCGAAACCGGTCACGCCAATGATAATAATCGGCCTCCGGCCGATCCGGTCGGATAAGCCTCCCCAATATGGAGAGAGTATGAACGATACGGCTGAGTAGAGCGCAAGCATTAAACCCGTATGATGCTCAGCGTTACCCGGGCTGACCGCTTTAATCATTTCAGGCATAACAGGAATAATAATCCCAAACCCGATGAAGGTGGTCATTAGAATAGCCATTACTATAAGAAGTCGTTTATCTCGCATTTTGTCTTCACCCCATCCCTTATCGTAACATAACAAGCTGGCCATAGTTATGAACAAATGGAGAACAATACTTGTCCAGCTGCGGAATGCCCGTCTACGTCAATAAAATTGTTGCTTGCATTCCGACTTGTTTTTGCTATACTCAACTTTGTTTGTACATTAGACATTAGACGACAGTCGAAAGGCAGGGACGAAAGCGATGGATCATAACAACACCCCGCTCTTCAGCGCACTCCGCCGCCATGCGGATAACGACCCGGTACAATTTCATATTCCGGGGCATAAGAAAGGTCTCGGCAGCGATACTGAGTTTCGCGAATTTATCGGCGACAACGCCTTGTCGATCGATCTTATAAATATAGCTCCGCTTGATGACTTGCATCAGCCAACCGGCGTTATTGAAGAAGCGCAAAAACTTGCGGCGGATGCGTTTGGCGCGGATTACACGTATTTCTCCGTTCAAGGCACAAGCGGCGCGATTATTACGATGATTCTGACCGTCTGCAGCCCGGGCGACAAAATTATCGTACCGCGCAACATTCATAAGTCGGTTATGGCTGCTATCATTTTCGCCGGCGCACGTCCGGTATTTATCTCGCCCGCGCGCGATTCGAATCTCGGGATCGACCACGGTATTACGACTCGCTCGGTGAAACGCGCGCTTGACCGTCATCCGGATGCCAAAGCCGTGCTGGTTATTAACCCGACTTACTTCGGCATTTGCGCGAATCTGAAGGAAATCGTCGATCTTGTCCACAGCTACGACATTCCGGTTCTTGTTGACGAAGCCCATGGCGTACTTATCCATTTCCATGAGAAGCTTCCGATGTCCGCTATGCAGGCCGGTGCCGATATGGCAGCTACAAGCGTACATAAGCTAGGCGGCTCCATGACGCAAAGCTCGGTTCTGAACGTACGCAAAGGACGGATCAATCCGTTCCGCATCCAGACGATTCTGAGTATGCTGACGACAACCTCGACATCCTATATTTTGCTCGCATCGCTGGACACTTCCCGCCGCAATCTTGCGATTAACGGCCATGAAATTGCAGAGCGCGCGATTGAACTTGCCCAATCTGCCCGTGAACAGATTAATCAGATCCCTGGACTTTATTGCTTTGGCGAAGATATTTTGGGCGATGAAGCAACCTACGATTACGATCCAACCAAAGTTACGGTCCATGTCCGCCATCTTGGCGTAACCGGCTACGAGGTTGAGAACTGGCTCCGCGATAACTACAACGTAGAAATCGAGATGAGCGACATGTATAACATTCTTTGCCTCGTGACGCCTGGAGATACCTCCGAATCGATCGATAAGTTACTGCAAGCGCTTCGCGGCTTGTCCGAAACGTACCATGAAGGAGCGGAAGCACGCGAGCTTGTCGTAAAAATTCCGGATATCCCTCAGCTTTCCCTGACGCCGCGCGATGCTTTCTACGGCGAGACGGAGATTGTACCGTTCAAGGAATCCGCAGGACGGATTATCGCCGAATTTATTTACGTCTATCCGCCGGGCATTCCGATCTTGCTGCCAGGTGAAGTTATCTCGCAGAAGAACATCGACTATATCGTTGATCATGTTGAGGTTGGCCTGCCTGTCAAAGGGCCGGAGGATCGCAGCATTCAGTTCGTTAAAGTCATTGTGGAAGAAAACGCGATCTTCTAAACGAAAAGCCAACAGCAGAGCTTTAAGGCGATGCTGTTGGCTTTTTCGTATGATTCCACTTATTGTAAACCCTCTGAGCGCCATGCTATGATGAGGTGGGGGTGGGACGAATGAGTCAAAGCGCATTTATTAAGCTTGTTCAAGGATCTGCCGTTAGTGAACTTCTGCTAGAAGGACTGAAGGAAAAGCTTATCCATTACCGGGAGCAGACCGCTTTAACCGGAACGCAGCTTGACTGGGATTATGCAAACGCGGCTTTTCCGTATACGATCGAATCGAAACAGGATGACCGATGGTTTTACTTGCAAGGCACCAATCCCGGGTACAAATATATAGTGTTTGGCAATGGATCAGAGGGTCCTTCCACGATTCAAATAGTCCTTCCCGACGGGTCCACACACGGAGACAAAGCCAAAGCTAACGAGCTGTGCAAGTATTTAGCCAAACAGCTGCTTGCCGAGCTTACGATGTTTAACGGCCGCACGATTTATTATAATCCGCGTAAATGACATGCAAAAAAACACCCGTCTATCCTGGCTGCAGCTGCCGCTTGGATTTGACGGGTGTTTTAGGTCATTAACCTTCTTTGTTCTCGTTCTCGGTGCGCGCGATTTCTTCGTAGATCGCCGTTACGCGATCCCACTCTGCATCGTCTTCGATACCAACGAGGAATGCTTCGTCGTTTTCTTCTTCAATACGGAAGATAACGCCGTCAGCCTCCGGATCGTTGCGATCCAGCAATACCGCGTATACGTTGTTCTCCGATTCAAATGTATAGACCATGACCATTTCACGCTCTTGGCCTTCGTCGTCTGTCACGATGAACACATGCTCATCATGTTCATGATCTTGTCCGCAGCCGCAGTCTTCGCCGTGCTGATGTTGATGCTCGCTCATGGAATTACCCCATTTCAGTTATTTATACATACTTACGTATCGTACCATGCGAAGTATCGCCGGTCAAACAAAAGACGCCCTGCCGTAGTCCGGAGCGTCCTTATTTCAAGCCTTATTTACTGGGATGTGATGAGTTTCTCCGATACAACCGTCCAGTCATCCGAAGGCGATGTCTTCAAATAGAACCGTACCGCGTATTTGCCTGCGTACTCGAAGTTATATTTGATATCCTCCGTCCGGTACCAGAAGTTATCCTTCGTAATGCTTACATTCTGGGATTGAATGACCTTCTCCGTGCCATATGGGTCCGTTATCGAGACTTTTACAGCAGAGATGTCCGTCTTAAGGTTGTCGATTTGGGAGAAGACATTAAACGTATATTTATTGCCTTTGTCCACATTGCCAAAGATCACTTTATCCTGGAACAGAATCATATGGACATTAGGCTTGTTAATTGTCGCTTTCTTGCTCTGATTATCCCAGTCAACAAGCGCATTCAGGCTGTTTACCATCTGGCGAAGAGGCAAGTAGGTTTTGCCGTCCACAATAATGCCGCCGTCATCCAGCTCACTGCCGTTTACAATGACACGTACTTTCTGGGATGCTGAATCGGCGAAAATGAGCGTACCTCCGAATACCGACAATATAGCGAGCAGAATAGCTACTTTTTTGAATCTGACTTTCATTGCTGTTAACCCTCCCTCCATCCGGTTTGTCTGGATGTTTGGTTATACTCGGGTTTTGGCCCAAAGTTGCGCCCGGCAATAAAAGTTTTAAGCCCGATCGTTCAGGCTCAACTTGTCAAAAACTGTTGAATCATGCGCTTGCCCAGGAAATACTTACGTATTGCCCGCGGTTAGCTGTAAGTGCGGGTCAAGATGCAAGGTACGCCCTTCCCCACTGCTCCGGGCTCCTGCATTCGCTTCCAATAGCGCATCCCACGCTCGCATGGCGTCTTGCACACCGCACAAGTGTCGGACAATACAAGCTTGTAATAATACTGTTTCCTGTCGCTGGACGACTTTTTCTTCTTCACTACTTTGCCTTTGCCCTTTGCCGCTGCTGCACTCATCTTCGTTCAATCCTCCCGCCATTTTGCTTCTGCATTATATGTAGGCTGAGTGCATTATGCATCTGTTGTTTGTCAACATCTTGCGTTATTTGATAAAGTGGAGACAACCATGAAATGGGAGGCGATCTTAGCTTGCAGATCCAAATGCTTGGCACCGGCGGTGCTTTCGCGAAAAAATATTCGAACAATAATGCTTTAATCGCAGTGGATGGTTTCAAACTGCTTGTGGACTGCGGCATCACGCTGCCCCGGTCGCTTCACGATGCCGGCTACTCTTTTGATGATCTCAATGCGGTGCTAATCAGCCATATGCATGCCGACCATGTCGGAGGGCTGGAGGAATACGCGTTCCAAATGATGTTCCGTTACGGTAAAAGGCCTGTCCTGTATATTGCCGATACGCTGGTTGATCCATTATGGGAGCAGACGCTTCGCGGAGGTCTGACACAGGAGCCGCTTAACGCGCTGTCCGATTTCTTTGATGTTCGTCCTATTAAAGAAGGCGAGTCTTGCGAAATTCATCCCGGGATTCATGTAAAGCTGATCCGGACGGATCATATCGCGGGCAAGCTCAGCTATTCTTTTCTCTTTAATGAGACCTTTTTCTATTCCGCGGATATGAAGTTTGACGGCGGTTTGCTGAAGGAATTGATCGCTGGCGGGGTAACCACGGTCTTCCATGACTGTCAGTTGATCTCACCTGGAGTTGTTCATGCGAGTCTGGACGAGCTGCTGACGCTGCCCGAGGACATCCAGGAGAAGATGTGGTTAATGCACTATAACGACAATATGGAAGAGTTCATCGGCCATACGGGAAAAATGCGTTTCGCGGAGCAGCTTGCCGTTTACGAAATTAAAACATAACAAGCAGATATCCACCGCGCTACTGGCGCTGCAGACATCCGCTCTAGGTATAGCTTATGCAGGTGGATTGAGTCCGGTCAAAGTCTAAAATTGACGTACATACAGGCGCATGCATGTAAGTGGCTAATTCGATCCATACTATCATCGGGAGGATGATAATATGGATTACACACAAGAAGAAGTAGTTGCCGTACGCAAAAACGGAGACGGCGATATTGTTGAGCTGCAGTTAACGTCTGGCCGGGTCGTCGATTATAAAACCGCACAATCGATGGTTAAAAATAATGAAATTGCCGGATTAAACGTCTTTAAGGGCCGTGACCACGAAGACCATCTTCGCTCTAACGCGGATGGCCGCAAGGACAATAATCTCGACAATCTGCCAACCTTCTAAAACACGAAAATCGGCTGCCGCGATCGCGGACAGCCGATTTTTTCTTTACTATCGATGGTCATTTTTTCTTCGTTTCGGGAGGCAGTTTTCTACGCCATACATGCGTTTGATCATAAGATAAGGAATCTTTAACGACAAACCTTGCCACACAAGCGATTACCGTACCCACGATGCCAAACAAGCCCAGAAGCCATACGGCCATATAGGCATACTCCTGTGCCAAACGATACCGCCTCCTATTAGTTATGCAAATGCTTTCTATACAGGTATGTATGGCCAGAATGAAATATGCTAAATTTGTCACAAGTTCGCATCATAATAGCTGATCCGGTTCATACTAAATGGCGGACAATCGTACTCACAATACAGAGGGAGAGTGACTTCACCATGACTCCAGATTTGAACAGCAGCTATGATTGCGCAAATGCTTCTTCCGACTTGCCGAATCTTATCGCGCAGCTTGATTCGTTAAAACACGGATCCGCTTCCACTGCCGAGCAGCAGGAGGAGATTAACCGGCTCGAGAATCAGATCCGGTTCATTCAGAACAAATGCGATATTCCGCATGGTAATCATTAATAACGAGAAACGAAGTAAGGTCCATGTTTAAACGCATGGACCTTACTCTTTTATAAACCCCGAAAAAAAATTCAATTTCCTTCAAACCGCTTTCTCATTTCCTTCGTTACCTCCTATAAGAAACCATTATTCTTTAAGGAGGATTATTCATGAACACCAAAAAACTAACGATGTTTATATTTTCAGCCGTACTCTTAACGGGTCTGCTGTCGTCTGTCATTGGAGCATCGGCAGCGGAGCCGCAACCCGCTTCCGTAACAAACGACGCAGAATCGGCTGCGAAGCTGGGACTGCTGCTGGGCGACGGCAACGGCGTTAACGATACTTACCTGGCCAAGCGGACCAACCGCATGCAGGCGGCCATCATTTCTCTGCGCCTGAACGGCCATTTGAAGGAAGCAATGGCGGGCATGGGCACTTCTTCTTTTAAAGACGCAGACAAAGCAGGCAAATCCAATGCTCCTATTCTCGCCTACTTGAAGCAGCATCCTGAATTGGGCTGGGCCGGAAACCCGGACGGCACCTTCCGTCCGAACGATCCCGTCAGCGCACAACAGCTGTACAAAGTTCTTCTCGAAAATATTGGCTTCCGTTCCGGTGCCGAGTTCGCTTATGCGGATACGTTGACCTTTGCCGCTTCCAAAGGCATGGCATCCATTGCGGCAGCCAGTCCGCTGACCAACGCTCATCTTGCGACAGCTCTTATCGAGTCATTAACCGTTCAAACGCCGCAAGGGCAATCCTTTTTTGTTAACCTCCAGCAGAAAGGCGTACTCTCGCAATCCGCAGCGCTTCCTCAAGGGAAAAGAATTCAACTGCGAAGCCATCAAGAGCTGGGTACTTATCTGACCGACAATAACGGCATGACCTTGTACTATTTCACCAAGGATGCCGAGAACATTAATGCTTGCGGTGGTCAATGCCTCGTCAACTGGCCTGTGTTCACATCCGACGAGCTGCAAATTCCCGCCTTCCTGAATAAAGCCGATTTCTCGAGCATCACCCGTGCCGACGGCACGAAGCAATGGACCTACAAAGGATACCCGCTCTACTACTTTATCAAGGATACAAAATCCGGAGATGCACTTGGCCAGAACGTAAACCAGGTATGGTTTGTTATTAATCCGTCTACCTTCAAAGGCATGACCCCGGAAGCGAAAACCTATCAGATTGATATTAAACAGTTCTCTTTCGGAACGGAACCTCTAACCGTTGAGGCTGGCTCCAAAATTACCTTTACCAACTATGACGAGATGGAGCATAACGCGGTAGCAGTCGACGGCAGCTTTAAAGTTCCCGTGCTCAAAACAGGAGAGTCCTATACGATTACCCTTGATAAACCGGGTACCTACAATTACTATTGCGAACTGCACAAATCGTTTATGACCGGTCAGATTATTGTGAAATGAGGAATTTGCCATGAAGTTAATAACTAGCAAAAGCCTGCTGCTCATGTTGTCAGGACTACTGTTTGTGTTTATGCTGGCGGCATGCGGCAGCTCATCAGATAAGGCAGCCTCTGCGCCCCCTCCTTCACAGGAGACCGCGACCGTCACGCCAAGCCCTACCCCAGAAGCTTCTATGACTAGTGATGAGCATGAGAATATGGAGCATGAATCAGCCGCGCCTTCCGAATCGCCGTCTGCAGCTCCGGAAGCAACGGCAACAGCCAAACCGCAAGCAGCTGCTACGGCAACGCCAAAACCTTCGCCTTCTCCCTCCCATGATGATCATCATGGCGGGCGCAATAACGATGATGATGATTCCAAGGCATCTCCTGCTGCCAGCGAAGATCATCCAAAAAGCTCGCCTGCAGCTACAGCATCGGAAACAGATGATGGCGGCAAGGAATATGTCGTTGAAATTTCGAATTTCGCCTTCTCCCCTGCCAAGCTGGAAATAAAGCCGGGAGATCGCGTCAAATTTATTAATAAGGACGAAATCAAGCATAGCGCAACAGCCGATGACAGTTCTTTTGACACCGGACTGCTAGCGGAGAATGAAGGTAAAACCGTTACCTTTGATAAAACAGGCGAGTTCGCCTACCACTGTATGCCGCATCCGGGCATGCAAGCCACGATTACCGTCTCAGACAAATAGAAACAAATTTAGGGATAACCATACTTGGTTATCCCTGTTTTCCTTTCGTATTGCGCAGCTGTAAACAGTTGGTAGAATAGAATTATATTATCCTCTTGGAGGTACCATCGTATGCGGGAGCTTACGGATCATCAATTGATGCTGCTCATTCAGAGCAAGCAGAGCGAGGCGCTTTCTGTTTTATATGACCGTTACTCGTCTCTCGTTTATTCCTTTGCCTGGAAAACCTTAAAGGACGAGAATGTCGCTAAAGAAATCGTCCAGGCCGTATTTATGCGATTATGGACAACCAAATCCGTCTATGATCCCGAGCAAGGCAGGTTCTCCAGCTGGCTGCTGACCATTACCCGCAATATTACAACCGACTGGCTGCGCAAAAGACGGAGAGACACGGCTCCTCTCGTTCAGGTCGAACCCGAGCAGCTGGCTAAAATCCCGGACGAAGCTTCCGCTACACCGGAAACGGCTGCCGTTAACAGCGAAATGAAGGACCAGATCCGCAGCGCTTACCGTGATCTGTCCGCCCAGCAGATCCATTTGCTTGAGCATTTCTATTGGCAGGGCTATAGCATCAGCGAGCTTGCGGCTATCTATAACCAGCCGATAGGAACGGTAAAGAACCGTCTGCATCAGACGTTAAAAATATTACGCAGGCATCTCGTGGCCGAAGGAGAGCAATCATGAAGCAGCAAAATGTGACGGTTTGCCATAATGCCCTTGACTATATCTCAGGCGCTTGTTCCGATACAGAAAAGAAAGCTTTTGAACGTCATCTTCCAGGCTGCCCGGCCTGCCAGAGCGAGCTCGAAGAGCTTCGGCTCGTATGGGACTCTCTTCCTTCCGATATGGAGCTGATTGAACCTCCGGCTGACTTGAAGCAGCAGGTCATGGACGCCGCTCTGGCCTCTGTTCAACCTCACCCTGCAAAACGTTCCTTCCGGAAGCTGACCTGGGGTGCTGCTGCCGCAGCCGTACTCGCCGTGTTGGTTGCGGGCACGGCATGGAATGTGGAGCTGTATCGCAGCCGAAGCGGTCCGGCCGTTATCCCTATCGAACAGGCGTTGTCCGTATCCGCTTCCCAGATCAATCAGCTTATATCCTTAAAGCCGGTATCGGATGACGTCGCTTCGTCCTATGCCGTCGCCTGTATTGTGGATAACGGAAGCAACATGCAATTTGTCGTCTATGTATTTGGCGCACCGGCTTCCAAAGACAGCTCCGTCTACCAGGTATGGCTGAACCATGCCGGACAAAAGGATAGCGCGGGTACTTTCCGGGTTGATGACAAAGGTATCGGAGTACTCGCGATGCCTATATCCGGCGATACGCTTGCTTTTGATTCCATTGGCATTACGCTTGAGCCTGACGAACACGGCAACCAACCGCGGGGAACAAGGCTGTACAGCTCAATCTCCTGATTCATAAAAACCGCCATCCGTACGTTCAGGCACGAATGGCGGTTAATTTACTCGATTAGGAAGGATATCTGTCTCCCCTGCTTGTAGGCTCCGAGATGACAAGAAACTGAATGTCGCGATCCGATTTGTTAAACATCTGGTGCGGAGTATGCGGGGCAACATGAATCCCTTCATGCGCTTCCAGCTCAAAGGTCTCGCCGGCAATCTCAATGGTCGCCGTCCCTTCGAGAACAAAGAAGAACTGCTGGGAGTTCTCGTGGTAATGGCGCGTTTCGGCCGTATGCGGCGGCATTTTCTCATGAATGATACTCAGATCCCGCTGCTTCAGCAGATGCCAGCCGTCACATTGGTCCCCCCATATGTAGTGTTCCGTGTTGCTTCTGCTTACCTTCATCACACTTGCTCCTTGCTGTCAGCTTGACCTGTAATGTGATTGTTATCGTAGCAGTTTTCCGGGTATATGAAAAGGTAATAATTGTGTTGACATTCATTTTGGATGCTGATATATTAATATTCATCACTCACACGATCTGTTAGCTCAGCTGGGAGAGCACTATCTTGACAGGGTAGGGGTCAGTGGTTCGAGCCCACTACAGATCATACGAACAGAAACCCGCAAAGCCTTGTGCTGAGCGGGTTTTCTTATAGCAAAAAAGCGGTGCATGGATTATCCATGCACCGCTTTTTCGTTGGGCTCTATTCTAACAAGAATCCTGAGCCAACATATTGCTCCTTATACTCGCTTGGGCTCAATCCCGTATAATCCTTGAACACGCGGGAGAAATAATGCTGGTCACTAAAGGAAAGAGCATCCGCGAGCTCCTTGATTTTCAAATCCGGCTTAGCCCGCAGCTGCTTGCAGGCTTCCTCGATCTTCAGCTCCATGTAATATTGGACGAACGTTGTGTTCGTATAACGCTTTATGATCCGGCTCACATAAGACGCGCTGACATGGAATTTGGCAGCCAGATCATTGATGGAAAGCTGCGAAAATTTATGGAGCTTGACGTGAGCATCCATCTGCTCGAACAACTCTTCTCCGCTCTTCCGGTTGCGCAATTGCAGCAGCTCAAAGCTGCGGGCACTCCAGTCCAAACATTGCTTACAAAATCTCTCGTAGCTGCCTTGCTCCAGCATTTCTTTGACAGCCGCTGCCGCTGCCAGCCTTTCCTCCGGCCCGCTGCTCGGCAGAGCATGGACAAAAGCATCTCCGATCGCTGATACAAGCCGCTCGAGATCAAGATATCGGGCATGCTCGATATAGGAGATTTGCAGATATTCACGGAGCTTTATCAGGAATGGCTGTGATTGGCGCTGTTCGATCATATCGGTAAAGCTTCTGATAATGTCTTCCTTTCCTGTTTGTTCAGGAATGCGATAATCCGTATCCAGCAGCACTCTTTTATCAAGCAGCGTTTCTTCATCGAGTAAACCTTTAAGCCTATCGTATTGAAGCTGCAGTTGGTTGATATCAACCGGCTGGAAGCGGCCCGCCATGGTGATTTCAATATCGACACTGAGCATTAGACGTTCAATGGATTCCATCCAAGCAAGAGTTGTAGCGAACCGCTCCTTCACAGCGGATTGGACCAAAACAATATAACGGTCCGAATCCTTAGCAGGAAACAGCCAGCAGCTTTGCGGCTGACAAAGGTCCTCAAGCATCGTTTGCAGCGTCTCCATGTTCCAATTGTCCAAATTCGGAATAAAAGGCTGCTTGCCAATCAGAAACAACGAAACCGGCTGTTCATGAAATTGCGGTCCAAGTCGCAAGCCGGATAGAAAGGCAGGAGGAACAATCGACTTTAAGGGATCAATGCTATACTCCAGCTTTTCCGCGAGCGAATCAACGATCCGCTCCATTACCTCGATCAACTGTTTCCTCTCAACGGGCTTTAGCAAATAATCAAACACCTGCAAATTAATCGCTTTGCGCGTATATTCAAAATCGCTGTAGCTGCTAATGAGCACAACTTTCAGCGACGAATGCAGCTGCTTGGCCTGCTCGATAAGTCCAAGCCCGTCCAGCTTGGGCATCCGGATATCGGTGATCAGGATGTCGACGGACTGCTTCTGCAAATAATCCAATGCCTCTTCTCCATTATAGGCTGTAGCGACGATCTGAATCGGCAGTTCCGATGATTCGAGAAGCGCCTTGATATTACGCAGTATCGGCTTGCTGTCTTCGGCAATCAAGGCGGTAAACATAGGCTTCTCCTCCTAAAAAGAATTGTTGCCTCGTAAGCATTTTCTTAATAAAAATCTTTCGTGAGAGAGGCGATAATTTGCACGGTTGAGCCTTTTTCCTCCCCCGCGTTATTGTACAGGTTGAAAAATAGCCGGTTCTTATACATAAGCTTGAGCCGATTCACCGTATTAACAATCCCCATATTTCCAAAGCTTGAAGGCATATGGAGCTCATGCTCCCTCGCTTCGGAATTCGAAATATTATTCATGATTTCATTAATCTTATCCGCTTCTATACCTTCACCATTATCGCTGATTTCGATGGCCCAAATCCCGTTATACAGCTTCACCAGAATTTTAATGCGCCAAGGCGGGTCGGTATTCGTAAACGCATGCTCGATACAGTTCTCGACGAACGGCTGGATGACCAGCCTTGGAAGCTGTATAAGATTTACGGCTGCATCATCTGCGATAATTTCCCATTCAAGATCGCTTTCGTAATTTTGCTGGACAAGCGACAAATAGTTTCGGATATGCTCTAGTTCTTCAGCCATTGAGACATGCTGATAGGGAGACGTCACGATATAACGCAAGGAATCTGACAGATGCTTGCACATATCGGATACCGCTTTGTTTTTGCCCTCTTGGGCGGCAATGCTAATCAAATATAGCACATTGTGAATAAAATGCGGCGCGATTTGCGATTGAAGAGCCGAGTTTCTCGCCTTCACCTCTTCATGCAGCGCCAGCTTTTCGTTTTCGATCGATTGCTGGAGACGGCCTAGCAGCTCCTGAAAGGAATCACTTAAAGCCATCAACTCGTTGTTATGAGAACGGTTGTCCACTTTGACGTCCAGGTTGCTATAGTTGATGCGCGAGATTTGGCCACGCAGCTTCCGAATCGGCAGCAGCAGATTTCGGGTACTGAAATAAATATACACGAATGAAAACAGCATCAATATGGAAATAAGCGTAATCGATAAATATTTGACAGAATTGACCGGTCCAAGCACGGCCTGCTTTGGTGTAACAACATAGGTTGTCCAATCGGTGCTGGCTGAACGGTTATAGGCGATGTAATTGGAATCGCCGTCCACATACATGCCGCTGCTCTCAGGGTCAGCCTCCACAAGCTCCAGATTATCCGGCTCCTTGGCATTCTGCGAGCGGGCAATCAACTGATGCATTTGGTCCACGATATAGACGTCGCCAACCGCAACATCTTCGGTTGGAAGCTGCAGCTCGGACTGGTCCAGCTGAATGGATAGATAGCCGTAAATCTGGCCATTCTGATTGATAATCGCTCTATCAAACGCCGTTATGCCATTCTTCTGCTGGTATAAAATATAGTCGTTATCATCCATTTCAGTTCTGAGGCCGGCTTCCAGCAGCAAGGGATTCGACGGATAACCGATATAGGAAGAAACCGCCCGTCCTTCAAGATCATAGATGATCATATCCCGAATATCCACGCTGGGACCGATTGCCTCGAACATCATCTGTTTCAATATGCGGCTTTGAGTCAGACCTTCTGCGGAATCCGCCGAATGATAGCCCCCGGATAATGCCGCCGCAACTTGCTGGTTAGACAAAACGCGCTGAGAAAGCTGATTCTGGTTTTTAATATATTGGTCCAGCTGTCCGCTGATTTTGGCTGCCGTGAGCTGCTTATCGTTTTCATTGTTTTCCTTCAAAGGCCTGATGACCTGCCAATTCACATATGCCAAAAAACAGCACAGCACAAACAATAACAAAACTAAAAACATAAGAACTACCTTCGTTTGAAGGCTGGTGTGTCGTGGAGTAAATTTGATTTTCTTGCTGAAGCCTTTCAAGAATGATAGCCTCCGATTCGATATAAGTTCAGAATTTTACACAGAAAAGGTAAAGGTCAAACATGTACCTCCTTTTGAAAAAAACCTACAATTGGATTGTAAACGGATTCAGTCGAAGATACAACAAAGGGCACCATGAGGGGAGAAAAACATGAAACAAACAGCACGTAAACTATCATTGGGCGCAGTAAGCGCAGTACTAGCCGTATCGCTGGCAGCATGCGGAAGCAACAGCTCGAATTCCGAAAGCGGTAGTACCGGAGGCGGCAAAAAAGTAACGATTGAGCTTGCCCTATCCAAAAGCTCGCAAGACTCCGCATTCGTACAGCAGGACCTGCTCGACGAATTCGAGAAAGCAACGAATATCAAAGTTAATTTACAGCTGCTTCCTGCAGAGCAAACATCGACCGTGCTCCAAACTAAGCTAGCCGTTAACGAAACGCCAGACATTCTGCAATACAACCTGGCTAGCGCAACGACCGACCTTAATCTTGAGCGCAACTTTGAAATATTGGATGACCAGCCTTGGGTCAGCCGTCTTCTGAACAAAGACGTCCTGTCCGCATACGGCCATATTTACAGCTTCCACGTAAGCCAAGATACGGGCATGCAAGGGGTTGTATATAACAAAGATATTTTCAAAGAGCTTGGACTTGAAGTTCCAAAAACGTATGACGAATTCCTTGCTGCTTGCGAGAAAATTAAAGCAGCCGGCTACACGCCAATCTTTATGCCATTCAAAGACAACTGGGCGGCAAACGTAATGCCGGGCGCATCGTTTGGCGAATACGCGGCTAAAAACGAACCTACTCTCTTCGACGATCTGAATGCAAACAAGAAAAAATGGACGGATATTCAAGCGTTCCAAACGATCCTTGACCAGCAATACGATCTGTATAAAAAAGGCTACACCAATACCGACGTATTGAGCGACAGCTATGACATGGCTGCAGGTAAATTCCTGAACAAGGAAGTAGCCATGATGTTCATGGGTGACTGGCTGATTGAATCGGTACAGCAACAGGATGCTAACATGAACCTTGGCCTGTTCGCTTACCCGACTGACAACAGCGGCGACGCTTATCTTGGCGCAAGCCCGCTTGGCGGCCAGCTGTTTATACCGAAAAAAGCGAAGCACATCGAAGAAGCTAAGAAATTCCTTGATTTCATTGCAACAAAAGAAGTAGCGCAAAAAATTGTGAACAACCAAAGCTACGTGTCCAATCTCAGCGACGTAACAACGCCTGAGCTTCCTGCTTACAAGCAAGAAATTTTGGACAACTACATTACGCCTAAGAAGGTTGCCATGACGATGGACGCTTACATGCTGGTTGACCGCAGCGAACTGTATAGAAGCCTGCAAGACGAGTTCACGGGCAGCAAAACGTCCCAGCAAGTGCTTCAAACCTGGAATGACAAGTTTGCAGAGCTGATGAAAGACAAAGGCGAAGCCGGCTTCTAAGCAACAACAACTATAAACCTGTTAAAGACGTATCTGCGGCTGTTGTTCTTTTGCAGCGGCCGCTTCTTCTTAAGGATTAGGCAGCAGAACTAGAATATAAAATCAACATTTTGGTGGGATGAGAAATGATGACACGCTCCAAAAGTATGTATGGCTATTACCTCGTATGGCCAGCGCTGCTTATCTATACGGTCTTCTTCGTGTTACCGGCAATTATCGGCCTGTATTACTCCTTTACAGACTGGCGTCTGGATCGAATCGGCATCAAGTTTATCGGCTTCGATAACTTCAACAAAATCTTCACGGACGATACCTTGATTCTTGCCATGAAAAACACGTTTATTTTTGCATTAGCAACTGTTGTCGGAAAAAATGTGATTGGCCTTGTGCTTGCCATCGCTTTAAATATGCGGCTTAAATCCCGCAATTTCCTTCGCGCTATTTTTTATTCTCCTTCTATTTTAAGCGTCTTGGTAATCTCTATCGTCTTCACTCCAATCCTTCGTACAGAAGGTATGGTGAACAAGTTTTTTGACGCCATCGGCCTTCACTTCCTGAGTCAGGCATGGCTGACCAACCCCCATCTTGTAATTTGGACGGTTGCTCTGGTTGCCATCTGGCAGCAAGCCGGCTTCCAAATGGCTATTTACTTGGCTGGCCTGCAATCCATCTCGAAGGAATACTATGAAGCTGCAACGATTGACGGTGCAGGTGCTTGGAGAAGCTTTACGAACATTACCGTTCCGCTTCTGCTGCCGGCCATCAATATCAACTTAATGCTTACGCTGATCGGCGGATTGAAAGTATTCTCCGAAGTATTCGTTTTGACCAGCGGCGGTCCGGGCAATTCCTCGCAGGTTGTAGGCACGATTATTCTTCGGGCGTTTGGCGAAGGCAACTGGGGCCTTGGCACGGCGATCAATACGCTGCTGTTCCTCATCGTCAGCCTGATAGCAATCCCGTTGCTGATCTTCATGCGCCGTAAGGAGGTTACCGAATAATGAATTTCACTCGAAAAATATCTCTGCGTAACTACCTTGTAGAAATCATATTGCTCATCGCTTGCCTGGGCATAATCATTCCGCTTTTGCTTATGATATTTGGTTCGTTTATGACTAGCGCCGAAGTTTCCAAGTTTCAGATCCGGTTTCCGGACAAATGGATGTTCTCTAACTATGTGACCGTGTTTAAGGAAGGCGGTCTTGCCCGCGCGTTTCTGAACGGTATCGTCATCACCGGAGTATCCGCAGTATTGAACATTATCACGTCTTCCGCAGCCGCCTTTATATTAGCGCGCCGCAACAGCAAGGTTGCAAGCTACCTGTATCTGTTTTTCTTCATGGGATTAATCGCTCCGATGTCCACCATCACAACGATCCGCGTCGTGCAATGGCTGGGCTTCTACGGCAGCATCACGAGCGTCATTCTCATTTATGCAGCTTTAAATACGGCATTCAGTATCTTTTTATACAGCGGTTTTATCAAATCGGTGCCAAAAGTGCTAGATGAGGTTGCTTTCCTGGAAGGCGCGAGCCTGATGGGCGTGTTCTTCCGAATCATTACGCCGCTTATCGTACCGGTTAACGCAACGGTTGCCATCATGGTTTTCATGTCGGTATGGAACGACATCACGATCCCTCTGTACTTCCTTACCGACAGCTCGACATGGACGATGCCGCTTTCCATCTACAATTTCTACGGCAAATACAGCCGTGACTGGAATCTGATTTTTGCCGACCTCGTAATGACGTCGATCCCTGTCCTCATTCTTTATTTAGCGGGACAAAAATATATCGTCAGCGGTCTTACGGCAGGTGCGGTAAAAGGTTAAGCCTGCAAAAGTGATTGCACAAAAACGGACTGTCCCTTCAAAATAAAGGCCTTGAGAAATCAAGGCTTTTTTATATGAATTTTCTTCCTTAAATCGCGCAAACTAAGCCGTCTTGCAAAACAATCGAAGGAGTGGATATCATGCGTGAAGGTTTGATTCCTGCTGTTCTCGGAACTGTTGTGTCGGCCTCTGGTGCATCCCTGCTAAGAAAAAGCAAGTATAAGCTTGTGGGTACCGGCGTTCTCGGATTTGGCCTGGCCCATATGGTGCTTGGCGCCATTGACCTGATTGAGCACCGTTAGTTTTGCAGGACAAGCAGGGAGGGAGCCACCCTTGGCTCCCTCCCTTTCGCTGACTTTTAACTACGCCTAAAAATCTTGACCCGTTGCAACACTGTTTCTCTAGACCCACACGACCTTCATCATATATGATAAGGGTCGTTGTTTTTTTCACGTGGTTAGGAAATTACTGGAGGTTGTAAAGAGTGAGCGATTTAAACGTATCAAGTTCAAAAGTTTCTTCGAATGTCTTTGCCATCTGGATCAGCTTATTCAGCAATCTGATTCTGACGGGCATTAAACTAATTGTAGGCCTTATGTTCAAAAGCCAGGTATTAATTGCTGACGGTGTACATAACGCCGGTGACGTCATTGCGTCGATGGCTGCCTTAGGCGCCGCAAAAGTTGCGCAGAAGCCTGCGGATGAGGACCATCCGTACGGCCATGGCAAAAGCGAGTTGATCGGCTCTGCGCTGGTTGCCATTATTATGGTGATCGCCGCTTTATTTATCGCTTATCATTCGTTCGAGTCCTTCTTCCACCCTGCCGCAGCGGCAAGCATCGTCGCATTTGTTGCCGCCGTCGTCTCCCTTTTCTGGAAGCTGTGGTTATACATATATTGCATTCGGATCAGCAAGCAAACGAGCAGTAAAAGTCTTGAGGCTACCGCTTTCGACCATCTGGCCGATGTTTATGCTTCGCTTGCCGCCGTTATCGGTATCGGAGCTGCTATTATCGGGGAAAGAAACGATATCGCGTTTCTAAGCTACGGCGATGCGGCCGCTGGGATTGTTGTTGCCTATTTCGTATTGAAGCTTGCTTATCATATGGGAAAAGAAGCCGTGGATGTATTAATGGAGAAAACCGTATCCCCGGCGATGCTTCAGGATTACGAGCGTCTTGTCTCCTCCATCCCGGAAGTAAAGCGTATTGATAGAATTCGGGCGAGAGAATTCGGCCAATATGTCATGATTGATGTCCGTGTCGGCATTCCCGGAGAGCTTACCATTCAGGAAGGCCATGATGTCTCCCGAAAAATAAAACAAATTATTCTCGACCATCACAAGGATGTGGAAGAAGTCCTCATCCATCTGAATCCGTGGTATAAGGATGATTCGAAGTAACCCTCCTCTAAAGACCTGCAAAGGTCTTTTTTTGATTCCAAAAAATACAATTTAACAATCGGTAATCTGTTGTATTGCGAGGTGATTGTTCTGCCTAACCAACCATTCGTCAGCTTTGTTGTTCTTGCTTACAACCATCTGGAGATAACAAAACGTTGTATTGACAGCCTTCTCCTACATACTCCGTTAGAAGATAATGAATTGATTCTTGTCAATAATGGTTCTTCTGACGGCACACAAGCTTATTTTGATTCCATCCCGGGCGCCAGACCCGTCCATCTCTCTCGAAATGTCGGTCCGGTCAACGGGTTTAATGTTGGGATGAACGCTGCGCAAGGAAAGTATATCGCATTAATCAGCAACGATATGATTCTAACCTCTGGCTGGCTTCCGAATCTGATCTCTTGTATCGAGTCGGATCCGCGGATCGGATTTGTCTCGCCCGGAGCCAACTATGTAAGCAACTTTCAGCAGATCAACCTCCCCTTTCACACGCTAGAGGAAATGCAGCTTCAGGCGAAGGCGTATAACGTATCCCACCCGGACAAATGGGAAGAGCGAATTCGGTTAATGCCCGTTATCCTCTTCTCCCTGACCGAACGGCTCCGCGAGATCGGGGGTTACGACTCCCGCTTCTACTTCGGGGAGTTTGGAGACGATGATATCAGTTACCGGTACCGCAGAGCCGGCTACAAGCTTGTCTACGCGGGCGATACGTTTATTTTTCATCACGGCTCGGTTACAACCGGCATTGACCAACAGCAAAACAACTCCCTTCAGGTCAGCAGACAAATTTTCTACAATAAATACGGAATTGATTCCTGGGCGGAAGGGCTGCCGAATATGAAGCTCGTAGACGCCGTAAGAAGCCGATGGTCACCTAAGGAATCGGTCTCCATACTCGCCGTTAACTGCTGTATTGGCGCCACGCCTCTCGCCGTCAAAACTTTTTTGAAGCAGCAAGGCGCCCGCGACGTCCGGCTTACCAGCTTATCGGATCAAGAGAAGTATTTGGTTGACCTGCGGACAGTCTCCGACCGGACCTTCTATTATGAAACGATCAGCGATATCAAGCAGCTGCTTGGCGGCGAGCAATTCGACTATCTCATATTTGAGCATGGCTATCCCGAATTTCTCCGCTCCTTCGACGGATTGACCCGTTATTTGCTGCCTTCGGGGCAACTCATCACGTAACTTAATCGCAGCAGCTACTGAACGATATCTGCCATAAGGAGGTTGCCCTCGTGAAAGCTGTAATCCTGGCCGGCGGACTCGGAAGCCGCTTATCCGAAGAAACGATATCCAGGCCTAAACCGATGGTCGAGATCGGCGGCAAGCCGATTTTATGGCATATCATGAAGATTTATTCGCAATACGGGATTCACGACTTTATCATTGCGGCCGGCTACAAATCCTACGTGATTAAGGAATATTTCATGAATTATTACCTTCATCAATCCGATGTCCACTTTGATCTTTCCGATAACCGGGTGACGCTAATGAATTCGAAAGCAGAGCCATGGAAAATAACCGTTGTGGATACAGGCGAGCAGGTTATGACAGGCGGACGGTTGAAGCGGCTGGCTCCCTATATCGGCGATGAGTCCTTCTGTTTCACTTATGGAGACGGAGTTGGCGACATCCAAATTAACGAGCTGCTTGCCCTTCACCGCAGCAAGGGCAAGCTGGCCACCGTAACCGCAGTGAACCCCGGAATGCGTTACGGCATTCTGGAGATTGAGGATCAGAAGGCTGTCACTTTTAAGGAAAAGCCCCATAACGATAAGCATTGGATTAACGGCGGATTTTTCGTGCTGGAGCCAAAGGTCATTGAGTTGATCCGCAGCGATGAGACCGTCTGGGAGCATGGACCTCTGGAGTCCCTCGCTTCGTTTGGAGAGTTATCCGTCTACCAGCATCAAGGATTCTGGCATTCGATGGATACGCTCAGGGACAAGAACGAGCTCAATGAGTTATGGAATAAAGGAAATGCACCTTGGAAGGTGTGGAAATAATGGACGCGTTCTGGCATGGAAAAAAAGTGCTCGTCACCGGCCATACCGGGTTTAAAGGGAGCTGGCTGTGCGCGGTATTGAAGCACCGGGGAGCCGAAGTCATCGGCTATTCCCTCCCCGCTTCCGCGGTACCTCATATGGCGGAATGTTTAAAACTTGATATGACTTCATTAACAGGCGACATCACCAATCTGACCGCGATGTCGGAGACGTTATCCGTCCATCAGCCTGATATCGTCTTTCACCTTGCCGCCCAAGCGCTTGTCCGAGACAGCTATCGCGACCCGCTTGGGACCTTTTTGACCAATGCTTACGGTACAGCCGTCCTTCTGGAAGCTATAAAGAATTCCCCCGCATCCACTGCTAAAGTCATCATTAACATTACAACCGACAAGGTTTACGAAAACAAAGAATCGGCAGACGGCTATTCGGAAAACGATCCGTTAGGCGGGTATGATCCTTACAGCGCAAGCAAAGCCTGCTCGGAGCTGATTACCGGAAGTTACCGCGATGCCTTTCTCGCTCCGCTTGGCAAACGTATCGCAACCGCCCGGGCGGGTAATGTGATCGGCGGTGGGGATTGGGCAGCCAACCGTATCGTTCCTGATCTGATTCGGAGCATGACTTCCGGTGAGCTGCCGGTTCTTCGGAATCCTGCTGCCGTACGCCCCTGGCAGCATGTGCTGGAACCCATTTACGGCTATATCCTTCTTGCGGAGAAACTTTGGGCGGATGAGCAATATGGGGGGGCATGGAATTTCGGACAGACAATCGACCAAGGCATAACGGTTGGCGAACTAGCCGCCCGTCTTCTCCGACGATGGGGAAATCTTCCGGAGCTGGCGTATGACACCGGCAAGCAGCCCCATGAAACAAACACCCTTCTGCTCAATTCCGATAAAGCTTACCGAAGGCTAGGCTGGGGCTCCAGGCTAACCCTCGAAGAGACGCTCGCCTGGACAGCAGACTGGTACCGTGCCTTTTATGACGGAGAAGATGCGCATGCCTTTACTTTTGCGCAAATCAGCCAATACGAGCAATTGGAGGTGAACCGTCCTGGTTAATGCCCTATGCCGCTCCTGCCGCCATCCGCTGCAGCATTTGTTTGTTGATCTCCGCACCTCTCCTCTATCCAATAACTTTCTGCGGCCGGAGCAGTTAAACCAAGGAACCGCCTATTATCCGCTGCGCGTTTTTGTATGCGGGCACTGTCTTCTCGTTCAGCTGGAGCAGTTCGGGACGCCTCAAGAAATTTTTGAGGAATACGCCTATTTCAGCTCGTATTCTTCCAGCTGGCTTGCTCATGCCAAGCAATATGTAGACGCTATTATCCCCCGCCTGTCTTTAGACCGCTCATCCTCTGTTATAGAGATCGCGAGCAACGACGGCTATTTATTGCAGTATTTCATACCGTACAACATTCCGGTCCTAGGTATTGAGCCGGCCAAAAATATCGCAAAGCAAGCGGAAGCAAAAGGCATCCCTACGGTATCGGAGTTTTTTACATTGGCTTTCGCCAAACAGCTTGCCCGGGAACGGGGGAGCGCTGATCTCATCATCGGTAACAATGTACTCGCCCATGTTCCGGAACTACGGGACTTTGTGTCGGGCCTCAAGGAGCTGCTGTCCCCTGCCGGTACCCTTACCCTGGAGTTTCCGCATTTGCTGAAGCTAATGGAAGACAATCAGTTCGATACGATCTATCATGAGCACTTCTCTTATTTATCGCTGCTAAGCGTCTCCCGTCTGTTTGAGCGTCTCGGATTAACGGTCTATGACGTTGAGGAGTATCCGACGCATGGCGGTTCACTACGCGTATTTGCCAGACATTCCGAGTATGCGAAGCTGACGGTAACCCCGCGTGTGGAGAAGGTACTATTAGAAGAAATCGCATATGGCCTGCAGGATGTGAAGACGTATTTCCGTTTTCCCGCGCAAGTCAAAGCTGTTAAAGAAGGTATATACCGCTTTCTGTTCCAGGCTTCCCGCGAGAACAAACGGGTTGTTGCTTACGGGGCCCCCGCAAAAGGCAATACGCTGCTCAATTATCTCGGCGTTGGCACCGATTATATCGATTACGCCGTGGACAAAAATCCGTACAAACAAGGCTTGTATATGCCCGGAAGCCGGATCCCGGTCTATTCTCCCGACCGTATCATGGAAACAAAGCCGGAGTACATTGTCATTCTGCCTTGGAATCTGAAAGACGAGATTGAGAAGGAACTCCAATATACGCGTGAATGGGGTGCCAAGCTGGTCGTCTGTATTCCCAAGCTCGAAATTTATTGAGGAAGGATGAAGTCATATGCTGTTTCAAAACACATCGCTGGCAGGTGTTTATTTAATCGAACCGGAGCCGATATCCGATAACCGCGGATTTTTCGCCCGGGCCTTTTGCCGCAATCAGTTCAAGGAACGGGGGCTTGAAGAGAACTTCCAGCAATGGAGTATTTCGAGCAATATCCATAAAGGAACGATCCGCGGCATGCATTTTCAGAACCTGCCGTTTGCCGAAAACAAATTGATTCAATGCATACAGGGCAGCGTATACGATGTCGTGGTGGATATCCGAAAGGACTCAAAGACCTACAAGCAATGGGAAGCCTTCCGGCTTACCGGCGAAAATCATCATATGCTCTATATTCCCCCGGGATACGCCCATGGCTTCCAAACGCTGGAGCCTCACTCTACCCTCTACTACCATATGTCCGGCATTTATGATCCCTCCGTGCAGAATGGAGCGCGATATGACGACCCCGCCTTTCATATTAAATGGGTATACGACAATCCCGTCATAAGCGAGCGCGACGCCCATCTCGCGCCTTGGAGCGATGATTATGCACTTGATCTCTGATTCGGCAGCTATCTCTCCCTTATGCGATCTTGAAACCTCCGTCCGCGGCAGCAAGCTCATCATCGGCGACCATTCCAAGATTGACGCTTTTGTAAAAATAAAGTTTGCCGGCGGATCCGGCGATATTCAGCTGGGCCAACAGGTCCAGATTAACTCCGGTACCGTTATCTATTCCGGAAACGGAGTCAGAGTGGACGACAACGTGCTTGTTGCGGCCAACTGTACCTTTGCTTCTGTCAATCACGCTTACCTGGATCGGAACAGACTGATTCGGGAGCAAGGCTTTTTGCCGAGCAAAGGCGGGATCATCATCGAGGAAGATGTATGGATTGGCGCAAACTGCGTTATCCTGGACGGTACTCATATCGGAAAAGGAGCCGTGGTAGGTGCTAACTCGCTTGTACGCGGCAAGCTGGAGGCTTACGGCGTTTATGCGGGAAACCCGCTTCGGCTAAAGGGTGTCCGTTCATGACAAGCGACAACCTGGCGACCGTTATTGGCGCAAGCGGATTTGTAGGCTCGCATCTCGCGGCTAGGCTGCGAACGCTTGGTTTCGACGTTTTTTGCCCGGAAAAAGGAGCCCCGTCCGTATTCGACCGGCCTTTGGGACATGTTTTTTATTGCGCCGGCATTACATCGGACTTCCGTTCCCGCCCCTATGATGCGGTGGAAGCTCATACAGGTTATATCAGCCGGCTCCTGCAAGCGGCAGATTTTCGTTCTCTGCTCTATTTGTCTACAACCAGGCTTTATCATCAGGCGGAATCCACACGTGAGGAAGCTAATCTGAGCGTTAATTCCAATCAGCGCGAAGATATCTATGCGTTATCCAAGCTGCTTGGCGAATCTGTCTGCTTATGCTCAGGCCGATCAAATGTCCGTGTCGCCCGGCTGTCCAATGTGGTAGGCGACGACTTCCGCTCCGGCAATTTTATTTATTCCGTTATGAAGGATATCCTTGAACATGGCTCGGTTACATTGTTGTCAACGATGGATTCGGAGAAGGATTATATTCGGGTCGAGGATGCGGTCGAGGCTCTAATTCAAATCGCCTTGAGTGGAAAGCAATTTATCTATAATGTAGCAAGCGGAGTTAACCTGACTAACCAACAGCTGTTTGATGCTTGGTCCGAAGTGCGTTCCTTCGACCTGACCCTCTCTCCTGCCGCTGTTCGGCTTGTCTTTAAGCCTATCCAGATTACGCGGATGCAAGAAGAATTCGACTTCCGGCCGGCATCCTGCCTGACCGCTATTCAACGGCTCTTAACCGGAAGATCTGCAAAAACTTAGCAAAAATTCGTATGACTCTTCTCTATTTGGTGCAACAATACCAATATTGGACTCGTTATTATAGATGCTATAGCAAATTCCAAACAAGAGGAGAGTCGATGATGAAACTAAAAGCAGTTCTATTGTTAGCCATGTCCATGCTGCTTGTATTTACTCTGGGACAAACCGTATTCGCCTTCAGTGATACAAGCAAAGATCCGAATAAATCAAAGATTGAGTCCCTGGAAAAACAAGGCGTTATTAAAGGCGAAAAAGGCAATAAATTCAACTCCAACGGCAAGCTGACCTATGCTGCCGGCATTTCGATGATCGTCAAGGCTTTTGACCTTAATATCGACAACATTCGTTTCATTAAGAAACCCGAAGTTGCCGATTATTATCCGAATCTGAAGAACGGCTCATGGTATGCGGATGCGTTTATCATTGCCCAGTACAATGGCTTGGAAGTACCTAAGAACGTAAAAGCCAACGACGAAATGACACGCGAGCAGTTCGCCCATCATCTCTTCAAGGCGATTACGAAAAAAGGCGACTTCGCCTTTATCGAACTGTACATGACGGTTAACGACGAAAAGGATGTTAACAAGGATTATATGAACAGCATCCAAAAGCTGCTCATTTCCAAAATCGCAACGCTGGATAAGAAAAACAATTTCTATCCAAAACAAAAAATTACGCGCGGCGTAGCGGCTGGCTGGTTGTACGACGGTCTTGAATTCGTAAAGAAGACGCCAACTATTCCGGCAGAGCCGGCTCCGCAGCCGATTCAAGATCTTAAACTGACTGTAACTTCGGTGAACAAGGACATCAACAAAGTAACCGTGTCCGGTCAAGCGCCTCATCCTGGTTATGGACTTCGCGTTACATCGATCTCCTTCGTTGATGGTCAAGCGATTATCAAAGTAGAGACGGTTCAACCGGATCCGAACAAAATGTACCCGCAAGTGATTACTGAAGTTAGCGCAACCACTTATGTAGACGCGGCTTACAAGCCGGTTTTGGCTCCAGTTAATGCCGATACAGCCGTCAGCAGCTTGGCTTCGGCTAGCTAATATTGCTCCAATGAAAAGCCTCCCCACCATTACGACATGGACGGGGAGGCTTTTTTTTGCTTATTCATTTTCTTCCGGCTGCTCAGGCAGTTTCCAATCAATCTCCGTATAACCAAGGCTCCGCAAATACTCGTTCACTCTCGAGAACGGACGGCTGCCAAAAAAACCTTTCCTTGCCGCCAACGGGCTTGGATGCGCCGATGAGATAACCGGATGCTTACCAGTATCTATAAAGGCAGCTTTATCCTGGGCATGCTTGCCCCATAAAATAAAGACAACCGGTTCTTCCCGTTCATTCAGCTTGCGGATAATCCGGTCGGTGAACCGTTCCCAGCCCAGCTTCTGATGCGAATTGGGCTGCCCCTCTTCAACGGTCAAGACGGTATTGAGAAGCAATACCCCTTGCTTGGCCCACGACGCAAGAGAGCCATGCTGCGGAATCGGACAGCCGATATCCTGCTGCAGCTCTTTATAGATATTTCTCAAAGAAGGCGGTATAGCAATCCCCTCTTGTACCGAGAAGCTAAGCCCATGCGCCTGACCCGGGCCATGATAAGGATCCTGTCCGATAATGACAACTCTCGTCTGCTCATAAGGCGTAAACGAAAGCGCATTAAAAACATGCTCGGCCTTCGGGTATACGGTCTTTGTTTCATAAAGCTCACCAAGCTGCTCTTCCATCTGCTTGAAGTAAGGCTCGTCCATCTCACTGTGCAGCAGCTCTGCCCAGTCATTGTTCAGCTGAAAATCCATCTGTCTTCTCCCTTATTTCCGTCCGAAATCCGCGCGGATTTCTCCCCATTCTTCCGTATTCCATTTCACGACTTTATTGCCGTACGTATTATTGCGCAGCCAATCCAGCGCCCAATCGGCCAGCTCCCAAATCTGCTTGGTCGATGCGTTTCTTACGAGACTGGAAGCAATCTTCTTGTTCCTAAGCCAGCTCAACGCCGTTCTTGAGTCGCTGTAGACCGTTTGGTTACTTCCCTTTTTCTTGAGATAATCTAGTGCATGAACGACCGCAATAAACTCTCCAAGATTATTGGTCCCATTCGGAATAGGACCCACATAGAACAAGATATCGCCTGTTTGCGTATCCACGCCTTTATATTCTACCGGCCCCGGATTGCCCCGTGTGCCAACATCAACCGAGATGCTGTCATAATCAATCTCTTGTTCCTCTGCTGCCGCTGCAGCCGGCTTGGAGGCGTAAAAGGCAGGTTTCTTCTTTGCCGGCGAAGCGGCGGACGTTGCCGCCCCTTTCCCTTGGCCCCAATGGTTCTTCCAGCCTTCCTTGTACGCGGCCTCCGCCTTATCTTTGGATTCAAAAGATTTATATTTCGCTTCCGGATATCCGTTCACCTGAGCCTGACATTCCGGCCAACTCTTGTACACGCCCGGCTGCTTGCCGACCCAGACGACATAATGTTTGCTTCCCGCCATCCATGAACCACCTTTTCTTTCAACATTGTCTTCCTATTGTAATGGATTCGGGGATAATCATCCATACTCAAGCATACTCAAACTTAAGTAAAAACCCCTTTCAAGACCACGAGGTCAATCGAAAGGGGTTTATCTTATAATTCCTATGTAGTTCTGAAAAATGGTGCCGAGGACGGGAATCGAACCCGTACGGTGGTCACCCACCGCAGGATTTTAAGTCCTGTGCGTCTGCCAGTTCCGCCACCCCGGCATTTTGTCTTGATGCTTCAAATGGTGGGCCCTGAGGGACTCGAACCCACGACCAATCGGTTATGAGCCGACCGCTCTAACCAACTGAGCTAAGGGCCCTCGATAAACGTCAGAATCACGTTTCAGTCGAGTGGTTGGTTGCGGGGGCAGGATTTGAACCTGCGGCCTTCGGGTTATGAGCCCGACGAGCTACCGAGCTGCTCCACCCCGCGATATCCATTTGTTAAAGTCATCAAATTGAAATGGCGACATGAATTAATATACTATACTCCTATATGCAGAGTCAAGCATTTATTTCTCATCGAGGAAAAAAAATGAACTTTTTTTATTTGAACTTATCGCTGTGCCCTTCACAACATATGCTTAAACAAGAAAGCGTACGCCATAACGCCCTTTTCTCGACCGGAAAACCTCGATCTCCTGCGGGCATTCGTAGCCATACACCCACCAGTCATTTTCCATTCTTCTTACAAGACAGCCAGCCTGAAATTTGGTTTCGTATAACCGTACCCAATATATCCATTTCATAACGGATCCCTCCTCGCGATATATAATGCCCAAATTCGGTTAAATCAAGCAAATCGGGTATAATCAAAATACGAGCGGCAGCGCCGTCTTCAGGAGGAGCAGCATACGTTTCGCAAGTGAAAAATATGTACAGGATAAAGATAACCCGTAACTTTCTTATATTCGAATAAAGGAGCTGATGAGTATGCTTTACGGCATTGCGGTATTCCCTTCAAAAGCTGTACAGGACTTCGCCAACAGCTGGCGTATTCGACATGATCCGCATTATTCGATTATTCCGCCGCATATGACGGTCCGGGAAAAAGAAGAGCTCTCCGATGCGCAATTACCTACTATTACCGAGCATCTGGAAGCCATTGCTTCACAAACAAAGCCGTTTCAAGTCCGGTTCAACCGCGTTTCTTCCTTTTATCCAGCAAGTCATGTGCTTTATTTGGCGCTGGAGGACCCAACACCGATGATCCGGCTCCACGAAGCCGTCTGCAGCGGTCCGCTTCATGTTCCGTCACCAAACTTCGTCTACACCCCGCATGTGACGATTGGGCAAAATATGCCGCCTGATGAGCTCCACGATCTTTACGGCAATCTCCGGATGTCGTCCGTCGACCTGGCTGCAATGATTGACCAGCTGCATCTTCTGCGCAAGACGGCAAGCGGAGTATGGCATATTGATAAGAGCTTTGACCTCCAAGGATAAGGTTAGGAGTATGAATGCTCCGTTGCCTTTTGGTTATAAGAACAAAAAAAGCGGCTGGGCCAGAGCTAATCTGGGCACAGCCGCTTTTCTATATTAAATTTTAACCTGCCGGTACGGCTTCTACGGCCGTGTCGTCAAGCGGTCTCACGATTGGACCGCCGCCACCAACGCCTTCGCCGGTACCGCCGTTCGGATTCGTTTTAAGCTTCTCGAGGACGGCATTTCCTTTGGTCTCCCATTCCTGGAGCGCTTCCTTCGCCGATATATCCCCTTTGATGACCTTCTGGAACAATTCATAACCCGGAGATTGCGCTTCCCAGATGCCCGGTTTCTCGCGCTGCAGCTTCTCCGTATCGGTAGATTGCGGAGGAATCGGCTTCAGCGTCGTGAACGCATTGATGTTGTAGTTCATTCCGTCTTTTGGTTTCAAGAATTCTTTGCGCGCAACCAGCTCATACGAGCTGCGCGATTTCAGCTCCGCCCAATCCTTGCTGTTAGTAAACTGCACGAAATCCCAAGCGTCGTCAGGGTTTTGCGCTTTCGCGTTAATACCCATCAGTTGGCTGAAGTAGATATTGCCTCCGATGCCCGGTTTGGATGTTTGAGTCGGCATCGTAACGACATCCCAGTCGAACGGCGTGAAGTTCTTAATCTTCGAAGCATTGTTCATTGCGTTGCTGATCTCGTTAACGTAGCCGTATTCCGCGATTGTCATCGCAACTTTTCCGTTCAGGAACATATCGCTGCCAAGCGGATTGTAAGCGCCAGGATCGTCTGTCGAAATTTTTGTCTGCCAAGCGCTCATATCTTCTTGGCTAGGAGAAATTTTTTGCTTATAGAGATTAGCCACCGCATTCCATGCGGATTCCCATTGCTCGTTGTTTACAAGCATTTTCTCGCCCTTGTCATCCCACATTTTCAGCTGCAATGGAGCCGCATAGGTCTGAACATCGCTGAAGCCGTCGCCTGCCCAACGGTTAATGGAGAGGCCGAACTTGCGGTCCGCTCCTTCGCCGGTAGCTACGCGCGAGGCCAAGTTAATGACTTCATCCCATGTCATGTTGTCCGTTGGAAGATCGATGCCTTGATCAGCGAACAATTTCTTGTTGTAGTACAGAGCGGAAGAACTGAAAGTAGGCGTCAAAGCATAAATATTGCCGCTGTCGTCTGCCGATTTGATACCGTCGATAACGGTTGGCACATAGTCGGTCAGGTCAAATTTGCTCTTCTGGATAAGCGGATCCAGCTGTTGAAGCAAATTGTCCTGGATCAGACGGCGCAGCATGTTGTAATCCAGAATAACAACGTCAACCGGATTGTCGCCGGTCAGCATTTCTTTCATTTTCTCGAACGGATCCGGCTGTTTTGTGACGCCGTTTGGATCCGGAGTATCATATCGTTGATCGTTGTAATCAATCGCGCTTACGATTTCGAAATCGATGTTCTTGTGCATCATTTCATACGTATCGGTATATTGCTGGCGGACATACGCCTCATTATCCGTTCCCCCGTACAATACGCCAAGACGAAGCACATGCTTCTCAGCCGTGCTCTCGGAGCCTTTGCTGCAGGCTGCAAGCAGCGATGTTGACATAATTAACGATAAGGACAAAAAAGTAACTTTAGACGCCCATTTCCTCTTCATTTGGTTCCTAACCCCCCAGTGATTTCGGCGGTGTAATAATAATCCGCTCGCCGTCAAATTCCATCGATGCCTTGTCTTTAATGTTTAGTGCGCTCAAATATTCTTTTGGTACTTGCAGTCGGCCGACTCGATCCACGACAACATAAGCCTCATGAACGGCTTGAAGCCCCTTCTCCTCCTGCTGCTCCTCACCTCCACCGGGAATCATATTCGGATTGCGTTTCAGAAATTCCGTGCTCGTTAATCCGTCGCGGATGGCAACGACACGGTCCACCTTGCCGGCAAGCGTAAGATCGTGAGTAACAATTACAATCGTTACCCCAAGCTCCTTGTTGAGCTTTCGGAATATCCCCATAATGAGATCCGATGTTGCTGTATCTACGGAACCGGTAGGTTCATCGGCAAGCAAAAGCTTAGGACGGTTGCACAGCGAAATGGCGATTGCTACACGCTGCTGCTCGCCGCCGGAGAGCTGATGCAGCTTGTTATGCATCCTCTCCTTGAGACCAACCCATTCAAGCAGCTGCTTCGCATAAGCCCGGTCGACCTTGCCGGAAAGCATCATCGGCATTTCGACGTTTTCAAGGGCTGTCAGATACGGCAGCAGGTTTCGGGCATTATTTTGCCAGATAAAGCCGACGGTTTCGCGTTTGTATTTCACCAGGTCGTCTTCGGAAATTTTGAGCAGATCCCATGGACCGACTTGGACGGATCCGGCGGAAGGGCGGTCAAGCCCGCCCAATATATTCAGCAAGGTCGATTTGCCGCTGCCGCTGTTGCCGATAATAGCCATAAGCTCTCCGTCTTCGACCTTCAGGTTCAAGCCTTGCAGGGCGACGACCTCCAGATCGTCGCTTTTGTAAATTTTGACGAGTCCTTCGCAAGTAATCATGTTGTTTACCGCTCCTCTCCCATTTTGACTGCTTGATGTACACGCAGTCTGCGGATATGCAGGAAGAGCAGCACCGCTCCTGTCACCATCATAAATCCAACAACCGCGTAAAGCTGGTTCGTATCCTTCGAGTCGAAAACGACCCGGAACGGCGGAACCGTATCTGCCACATTCTCCGCAGTCTGCAGGAACGGCAGGAAGATAAGACTCGTAATTTTGCCGATCAGTATGCCTAATCCGATAGAGAGTCCCGCCGTAAACAGCTGCTCGAGGAGCAGCATGCCGGTCAGCTGTCTTCTGGAAAGACCCATGGCCCGCAGTACGCCAAATTGCACGACGCGGCCGGATAGATTAAAGAACCAATACAGCACATATCCGGTTAAGGTAACAATGACGGATACGAGGAAGCCGAGACTAAGAATCCCGAATACGCCGCCTCTTGTCGGAAGCTTCGATTGGGTAATCAGCTCCGAGCGCACATCCTTGATATTGGCGATATCGATGCCCGCCTTCTGCAGTTCCTCCACGATCGGCGCCACCTTCGCATCCGGCTTCATCTTGAGCCATACCTCGTAAGGCATCATCGGCAGCTGGTCATAAATATAATCCAGATTCGTGATAACAAACGGCGATTGATCCGGATATTGCGTTGGCCAGTATGGAAGAATGCCTACCACAACGAAATCCAGCATGCCTTCCGAAAAACCTACCGAAATCAAATCACCCGGCTTCAGCTGGTACTTCTCTGCTACATTGGACGGAATAAGCGCCGCTTGCTCATACATGCCTAAATAATTCAAATAATTGTAAGGATGGATCGGGAACAAGTCACTGCGGAACCAGGCGACCTTCGCAAAGTCCACGTTATCAATCCCCATGATGCTGCCCTGACCGATTGACCGGCCCGATACAACCACATTGCCTTTGGTTTGGAGAACGCGGGCAGCAGCCTCGACGCCCTCCAGCTTGCGGAAGATTTCAAACGGCGGCTCGTTATACAGAATTCGGGTAGGTACCGGTTGCTGGCCGCCACCTCCGCCTCCGCCCCCGTTACCGCCTCCACCTCCGCCGGATCCGCCGCCATTGCCACCGTTTCCTCCGCCGTTGCCGCCATTGCCGTTGTTCCCTCCGTTTGGCCGCACCACCTCGACAGTGCCTTCCCATACCGTCTGAACGGTAACATCCGTACCGTATTTGTACAACGTGCGTTCGGTGGAGTTAAGATCGATGGTCCGCGCCGCAGAAGCATTGTATACGCCAAGACCAAGCGTCAGTATAAGCAAGATCATCAGCGGGTAATAGCCTTTGGACGAGCGTGACAGCTGTGTCAGCGTCAAATAAAGCGGCACCGGAAGGAACTTGCGTCCGAGCCAGTTGAACAGCTTCAGCAGCCACGGGAATAATCGCAGGCAGAAAAGGCCAAGCGCAAAGATGGATAATGCCGGAACAAAGAACAAGAACGGTTGTACGTTCAGCTGATCGGTTGTCATGCCGGTCTGGAAGGACAGCATCTGGCGTTCATTAAACATATACCAGCCGTATCCGGCCACTCCCAGCAGTACGACATCGAGGAACCAGCGCTGCCATAACGGCCCCCGGTCCGAACGGGCCAGGTCTCTCTTGTAGCTGACAATTGAGGAACGCGCATAGATAACCGCCGGAATGACGGTAGAAAGCACGGCCAGCAAGACAGCCGCTGCCCCTGCAATCATCGCTTCGGTCGAGAAGCCTACCGGAATCGACTTCCGGTTAACGAAGGACAGGAAGCCGTCTGCGGAGCCTATGCTTTTTGCCATAAACCAGCCTATAAACGGTCCGGCTACAATGGCCAAACCGCCAAGCAGCAAACCCTCGAGCAAATAGATCCATATAATCTGCCTGGTTCCCGCCCCCCTGCTTCGCAGAACGGCTATATCGCTTCGCTGCTTATCCAATGACTGGCGGGCATTCATTGCTATAAAGTAAAACACCATGGCAAGCATCGGAGCTGCAAGCGTGAAGAGAAGCGTCTGGAGCTGCAAGCTTTGCTTTTTGAATTCCGTCAGCGTCGAGGCGAAGGAAATTTCCACTTTTGCGCCTTTGAGCTTCTGGTACAAATCGATGTTGAGACGGTCCAGCGTCCGTCCAAGAGGCGACAGCTCGCTGGTCTTGATCTGCGACAGATCAAACGCATAATACCAGCTTGCATTGTTTACCGGGATACCCGCCTTCTGAATCAGAGATCCCATAAACTCGTCTTCGCTGATCTGCAGCGTATTCATCATGCCTTCCAGACCTTGGTACCAGTAAGGATCGGTCTGATTAAGCGGCTTAACAACGCCAACAATCTTGACGCGAAGGGTCATATCCAGTCCGCCGTATACGGGATATTCGAGAATATCGCCAACGTGGAGATCGTTGCGGTACATCCCTTCCTCCAGCATGACGGCTTCGAGAACGTCATCTTCGCCTTCCGTATTTTTAAACCAGCGGCCTTGCGTAATTTCGGTTTTCTCTTCTAGGTCCGCCATTGTCATAATCGTCATTTGACGAATACGGCTGGCATCCACCTTGGTCGGATCCTCCGGCACAACTTCGGCGCCCCGGATTGAATAGCTTGACAATTTCGTCTGATAAGGGAAGCCGATAAGACCCGGAACATCTTCTTTTATGAAGCGTTCCATCTCCTTTAATGCGGCAGGGTCCGTCTTCTCGCCGCCAGGCACCTGATAGCGCATCAACAGCGAGCCGGCCGGAAGACCATCGCTTTTCTCCTGCAGCGACTGGGCAACGACGCGCTTTAACGCGCCGTCCGCGTACATCGGAATACTCGTTGCAAAAGCAACGGCCATAATAAGACCGGCTAAAGTGCTTAACGTCTGCCAGCGGGTATTCCACATTTTGCGGAACAGAAATCGAAATAATGGAATCCCCATGCTACTTACCTACAACTTTCTGGCCTGGCTTAAGTCCTTTAATGATTTCGATCTGCGTTGCCGTTTGCTGGCCAACCTCGACGTCCACCTCCCGCTTCCCTTCCGCGTCTACGACTTGGACATAGGTTCTGGAGCCAATCGTACGAAGGGTGGATGGCGGAATAACGACGACGTTTTCCTTCCTTTTCGTGATAACGTTAATGGATAATGGCGTGCCTCGGCTAATCGTTTTAGGCAAATCCTTCACTTCGATAATCATAAAATCTTCCGGACGTTCTCTCTCCGGCTGCTGACCGCCTCCGCCTCCGTTGCCCCCACCGTTATTCGAATCGGAGGCTGTTACCGGAAGCGCCTTAACCGTTCCCTTGAATTGCCCGGCATTGTTGATATCCACAACGACAGGCATCCCAACCGCAATCTTGGCTTGTTCGTCCTTCGTCAGCTTGGCTGCCGGAACAAGCAGGCTTGTATCCGCAATAACGGCTATCGGATCATACGCTTTGATCAGATCGCCCTTCTGTACGTTCAGCGTAACAACCGTTCCGCTGAACGGAGCGGTCAAGACCGCGCGGCTGATCTGCTCCTCCAAGTCTGCGAGCGCTTGCTTCTTCTCCTCGAAAGCAATCGACTTCTCCTCGAATTCGATAGGATCCATCTCGTCCTTGCCTTGAAGCGCTTCTTTCATCGCCGTCTCTTCTCTTCGGAATGCCAGCTTCTGGTTGCGAAGATCCTTCTGCATCAGCTCGACGTCCAACACGCCAATCGTCTGGCCGGATTTTACCTGATCGCCGGCTTTAATGTTAAGCTCCTTCAGACGCATACCGTCCAGCGTGAAATAAAGCGTCTCTTCCTGCTGCGAGATCATCTTCCCGATAACCTGCACCTTCGTCTCCAAAGTAGCCGTCGTCACTTCGTATTCCGGCTTCTTCGAGATTTGAGGCGGTGCGATGGACGGCAGCACCTCCTCTTCCGGTTCATTGGGCAGCAAGGAGCAGCCGCTGGTCATCAAGACCGAAGCCGCAATCATTACAGCCGCAGAACGCTTATATAAATTTCCCGTCCACCATTTCATAGACATGATCGGCAACCTCCAAAATTGTAGGATCGTGTGTTGTCATACAAATCGTAACTTGTTCCGTGCGAATAATATTTTGAAAGACCGCCATAATCTGGGCGGACATGTTCGAATCGAGTTCGGCGGTTGGTTCATCCGCCAACAGGAGAATCGGTTTATGCGCAATAGCTTTCGCAATTGCCACGCGCTGCTGCTCACCCCCGGACAGTTCAAACGGACGGTGATGCATCCTTTTCTCAAGGCCTACCAGCTCTAGGCAATAGGCGACCCGCTCCTTCCACTCGGACCGAGAGGTTCCGGCCATCCGGAGCGACAGCTCCACGTTCTCCCAAGCCGAGAGCAAAGGCATTAACGCAAACGCCTGAAAAATAAATCCCATTTCCTTGCGCCGGATCAACGTACGCTCGGTGTCGTTTAATTTATGAAACGGCTTGCCGTTAAACCAGATCTCGCCTTTGCTTGGCGTATCCAGTCCTCCGAGGCAATTCAGCAGCGTTGTTTTCCCTGAGCCCGAACGGCCACGGAGCATAACAAGCTGGCCCGGCTTCAATTCCATATGAAGACCCTTCAGAACGCGCAGCGGCGCTCCTCCGGCCTGAAATGTCCTTTCTACATCTACAACCGTCAGCAACTTGTTATTATGTAATTCGTTGCCTTGCTGCCCTCCATCTTGTCGTTCTTCCTCGTCTGTTGCCGCCATGAACGGATGCGATACCTCCCCTATTTCTCTTTCATAATTCTCATCTTAATCGTTAGACGTTGCGGGTTCAGAAAAAGTTCCAAACGGAAGAAAAATCTTCAAAAATAAAATAGGCATCGTACATATTGCCGCTAAATCGGACATATGCACGATGCCTTCCGCTACTTTTTTACCATTAATTCACTTTAAAATAGTTCACTTCTCTATTAAGCTCTCGGGCAACGCCGTCCAACTGACTAGCCGCGGCAGCAATGCTCTCCATGAGAGCTAACTGCTCTTCCGTTGCCGCTGCGACACTTTCGGTGCGCTCCAGGTTAGCCGCGGCCGAAGACGCAGCTTGGTCCATCGAGGCATTAACCTCCTCGGAGCTCGCCGACATCTGCTCGGTAATAGCCGAATTCTCCTGCAGCTGCCCGGTCATCGTATCAATGGCCGCCACAATAACGGATAAACTAATCTGGAGTTCTTCCACTCGGCTGTTACCCCGCTGTACTTCCTCCAACGTTCGGGCCATATAGCCGGAAGCGCCTGCGATCTCGCCTCTTGTTTCGGCTACCAGCTGATGAATGCTGTCCGCGGATTCCAAGGAGTTTGCAGCCAGCTTGCGAATCTCGCCCGCAACAACGGCGAACCCACGGCCCTGCTCGCCCGCTCTTGCCGCTTCAATGGAAGCGTTCAGCGATAGAATATTCGTCTGATTCGCGAAGGCGGTAATATTCTCCGCTATCGATCCGATCTGCTGGGACCGTTGCTCTAGTGTTTCGATCATGCCCGCGAGTTGACCGATAACCTCTTTGATTTCGCCCATCTGTCCAACCAGGCGCTCAAGCGCTTCCCGACCATGACCCGCTTCAACTGCCGTTGATGCCGACTGCTCGGCCGAAGCGGACGTATTCTCTGCTAGACGCTGGATGCCGATAGCCATTTCGTCAATCGCCTTCGCCGTTTCTTCCGCACTGCGCGCCTGCACTTCCGTCCCGCTTGTTACTTCTTGTATGTTCGCCGCAACATGCTGCGAGGCAGTAGAGGATTCCTGCGAAACAACGTCCAACTGGCTCGTGGAGGCAGCCACATGCTTGGCATTTGTTGAAATAGACGTGATAAGCCGTTTGAGTACTCCAATCATTTCGTCCACGGAGCGCAAGCTGTCCCCAAGCTCATCCTTGCTGTATTTAACGTTTCGCTCAGCGGTCAAATCACCTTCCGCTACGAGCTTTGTTCTTGTTTTCACAGCGGATACCGTCTTCATCACGCTGCTGATCAAGTAGTATATAAGTGCCGCCAGCAAAAGGGTTGCAATCGCCATACCGATATAATTGCCCGTTTTCGTAGATGCAAGCTGTTGATTACTGTCCGCAATTTGCTGCTTGGCGTAGCTGTCCAGCAAATTGAATATATCGTCCAGTCCAGTCCTGGCCTTCTCGTATTGCTCATGAATCTCCGCATCGTTGGCTGCTGCGGTACCGGCTTGAATCTCGCCGTTTACAAACGACGCCCATGCGCTGAAGTCGGCGTCGAAATCCTGAATCAGCTGTCCAATGGTTGTGCTGCCGTCATCGCTTTGAAGCTTAAGCAGCTTATTCGCCTCGAATATCGCTTTTGCCTCATGTACGCGTTCGTCCGCTTCTTTCAGATTTTGAGAAAATACATCGTTCCAGACCTTTTTATCCTCTTCTTTTAATTCACCTAAGGCCAAATATTGATATGCGGAATAGGCTTGATACAGATCGCGGTCCGCATTCAAGATAAGCGATGTGGAACGGGCAGACACGCCGTATACTTCATCGGCCATCGTCTTGTTCACCTGTACCAGCTCTGTTAACGAATAGATCCCCGAGAAGACATAGAAAAAAAGTGGCAATACCCCGATTAAAGCCATTTTCCACCTTAAGTTAAATCTCATCTGCACGATTCTCCCCATTTCAGCAATTTCAAATTAAATAATCTAATATGATATCGGCAAATGAAAGAATGTTCGAAATAACGGCTGCAAACAATTTACAAAATTTTATGTCGAATTCTTAAAACAAAAAAAGAGCAACTCCCATATGGGACTTGCTCGCAGTTCGAATAGTCAGCTCTTATTTGCCGAAAGCTTCCGGATTTGCACGCCATGCCTGCAGCGTTGCAATATCCTCGCTTTGTACTTTGCCGATTTCAACAGCCGCTTCAATCAGCGCGCTGTAGTTGGACAGTGTTTCAAGCGGCATATTTTCTGCCGCAAATGCGCTTGATGCTTTCTCGAACTGGTAAGTGAAGATTGCCAGAACGGACAATACTTCCGCACCTGCTTCACGAACCGCAAGACCGGCTTTCAGCGAGCTGCCGCCAGTCGAGATGAGGTCCTCGATAACGACAACCTTTTGACCAGGGTTGATGCGGCCTTCGATTTGATTTTGCTTGCCGTGTCCTTTTGCTTTATCGCGGATGTAAGCCATAGGAAGGTTCAGCTTTTGAGCCACCCATGCCGCATGCGGGATTCCTGCAGTGGAAGTTCCGGCGATTACCTCGGCATCCGGATAACGCTCGCGGATTACGGTAGCGAAACCTTCTGCGATCATGTCGCGGATTTCAGGATAGGTCATAGTCAAACGGTTATCGCAGTAAATTGGCGATTTCAAACCGGAAGTCCAAGTAAACGGATCATTCGGGCTAAGCGCCACCGCTTCGATCTCCAGCAGTTTTGTTGCGATTGCGCGCGGCAATTCCGTTAAGGTTACGTTTGCCATGGGTTAGATCAGCTCCTCAATAATAGATTCCAATGCTTCACGCGGGCTAGCCGCTGCCGTAATCGGACGTCCGATTACCATATAGTCCGTTCCTTGTTCTAAAGCTTCGCGAGGCGTCATAATTCGGGACTGGTCGTTAGTTGCCGCCCAAGTCGGACGGATACCCGGGGTTACGGTCTGGAATGACGTGCCGCATGCGGATTTAATCACATCCACTTCAAGCGGTGAAGCCACTACGCCATTCAGGCCTGCGCGTTTCGCCAGCTCCGCATAACGAACTACCGCCTGTTCCACCGAGCCTGCAATACCGATCTCTTCGTTTAATACTTGTACGTTAGTGCTGGTCAGCTGCGTTACCGCTATAATAGCCGGTCTTGCTTGTCCGCTCGCGAGTGCGGCTTCCGCGCCTTCCACAGCAGCTTCCATCATCGCCGCGCCGCCGGCTGCATGTACGTTAAACATGTCTACGCCAAGCTTAGTTACGCTGTTCGAGCCGCCTTTTACCGTATTCGGAATATCGTGCATCTTCACGTCCAGGAAAACGCGGTAGCCGCGTTTCTTCAATTCTTCTACGAACGACGGACCCGCCGCATAAAAGAGCTGCATGCCAACCTTCATATAACACGGAATGCCTTCCAGCTCGCTAAGCAAGCGCTTCGCCGAAGCAGCGTCCGCATAATCAAGGGCAACCATGACTTTGCCTGCCGCTTGTTCTCTAGTTAAACTCATCGCAATCAAAGTCTCCTTTCGCTTCTGAGGCCGAAATAAACGGCCATCCGCCGGCCTCGGGACAGAAGCCGTTCAAAAGCTTCTGCCGCCGAAAGCAACCGGCGCTGGCCGTGCTTTCATGTATTTAATTACTTCTGCAGCACCGGCATTGGGCGCGAGGAGAAGTTGATCGACTCGAGCATACGCAGCAACGCGCGCACGGTATCAAGCGATGTCATACATACAACCCCGTTCTCTACCGCTTCGCGGCGGATACGGAAGCCGTCACGCTCAGGCGTTTTGCCTTTGGTCAGCGTGTTGATCACGAATTGCGCTTCGCCTTCGCGAATCAGGTCAAGAATGTTAGGAGCGCCTTCGCTCAGCTTGTTCACGCGTCTTACGCGGAGGCCAGCTTCTTCGAGCGTGTCAGCCGTACCGCCGGTTGCAATCACTTTGTAACCCAGTGCTGCAAAACCGCGGAGCAGTTCAGTCGCTTCTTCTTTGTCTTTGTCTGCTACCGTTACGATGATCGAACCGGACATTGGGATTTTCATGCCTGCACCGATAAGACCTTTATACAATGCTTTTGCATAATTCTCGTCGCGGCCCATAACTTCACCCGTCGATTTCATCTCCGGAGTCAAAGTCGGGTCAACGCGGCGAAGTTTCGCGAAGGAGAATACCGGTACTTTTACCGACACGTAGCTATCTTCGCGCCACAGGCCGTCTACATAGCCAAGGTCAGCCAGTTTCGTGCCAAGAATCGCCTTAGTAGCCAGGTTCGCCATCGGCAGATCCGTTACTTTGCTCAGGAACGGAACCGTACGGGACGAACGCGGGTTAACTTCGATTACGTATACTTTTTCGTTATGGATAACGAATTGGATGTTTACAAGGCCAATTACTTTGAGCGCCTTAGCGATATTTACGGTGATGTCTACGATTTGGTTCTTGATATCGTCAGACAGCGACTGCGGTGGATATACCGCGATCGAGTCGCCGGAGTGAACGCCAGCGCGTTCGATATGCTCCATAATACCCGGGATCAGAACGGTCTCGCCGTCGCAGATAGCGTCAACTTCAGCTTCTTTGCCAAGCATGTAACGGTCGATCAGAACCGGGTGCTCCGGATTGATCTTAACCGCAACTTCCATGTAGCTCAGAAGTTCTTCGTCGGAGTATACGATCTCCATCGCGCGGCCGCCAAGTACGTAGGACGGACGAACAAGTACCGGGTAACCGAGTTTTTGCGCCGTTTCAACCGCTTGGTCAACCGAAGTTACTGTGCTGCCTTCAGGCTGAGCAATGTTCAAGTTGCGAAGCAAAGCTTCGAACTTCTTGCGGTCTTCCGCTGTGTCGATGCTCTCGAGGCTCGAGCCAAGGATACGTACGCCGGCTTTTGTAAGCGGAGCTGCCAGGTTGATCGCCGTTTGACCGCCAAATTGTACGATTACGCCAATTGGCTTCTCTTGCTCGATTACGTTCATTACGTCCTCGAAGAAGAGCGGTTCGAAGTACAGACGGTCGGATGTGCTGAAGTCCGTCGATACGGTCTCAGGGTTATTGTTGATAATAACCGCTTCGTAGCCAGCGTTCTGGATTGCCCATACCGCGTGAACCGTCGAGTAGTCGAACTCGATGCCTTGGCCGATACGGATTGGACCGGAGCCAAGCACGAGAACTTTCTCTTTGTTTGATTCCGTTACTTCGTTTTCTGTTTCGTATGTCGAGTAGTAGTACGGTGTCGAAGCTTCAAATTCAGCCGCGCAAGTATCTACCATTTTGTATACCGGAGTGAAGCCAAGTTCTTTACGGAACGCACGGATATCATGCTCGTTCGTATGGCTGCCGCTCGGGAATCCTTCTTTGCGGATTTCAGCAATCGAACGGTCCGAGAAGCCTTTGCGTTTCGCTTCATACAGGGTTTCAGGCGAAAGTGCTACTTCCCTGCGGATTTGATCTTCGAATTCAACGATGCCTTGGATTTTATCCAAGAACCACCAGTCGATCTTCGTCAGATCTTGAATATCTTGCAGCTTGTAACCGCGGCGGAATGCTTCCGCTACGAGGAACATCCGCTCGTCATCCGGCTTAGCCAGACGCGTTTGCAGAACGGCATCGTCAAGCGTAACCGCTTCTTTCAAGTGAATGCGGTGCGTGCCGATCTCAAGCGAACGAACCGCTTTGTGCATCGACTCTTCGAATGTACGGCCGATCGCCATAACTTCGCCCGTAGCTTTCATTTGCGTGCCGAGCTTACGGTTCGCGTTAACGAACTTGTCGAACGGCCAACGCGGGATTTTCGATACGATATAGTCAAGGGTAGGCTCAAACATAGCGTACGTTTGGCCTGTAACCGGGTTAACGATCTCATCCAGCGTGTAGCCGATAGCGATCTTCGCAGCCATCTTCGCAATCGGGTAACCAGTTGCCTTGGATGCAAGCGCCGAGGAGCGGCTTACGCGCGGGTTAACTTCGATTACATAGTATTGGAAGCTGTGCGGATCCAGCGCGAACTGAACGTTACAGCCGCCTTCGATGTTGAGGGCGCGGATGATCTTAAGCGATGCCGAACGGAGCATTTGATACTCGCGGTCAGACAGCGTTTGGGAAGGCGCTACTACGATACTGTCGCCAGTATGTACGCCAACCGGGTCAAAGTTCTCCATGTTGCAGACAACGATACAGTTGTTGTTCGCGTCGCGCATAACTTCATACTCGACTTCTTTCATGCCGGCGATCGATTTCTCGACCAAACATTGGCTGATCGGGCTGTAACGGATACCCGATGCAACCGTTTCGCGAAGCTCTTCTTCATTTCCGCAAATACCGCCGCCTGTACCGCCCAGCGTGTAGGCAGGACGAACGATGATCGGGTAGCCAATCTCGTTAGCAAAAGTAACCGCTTCTTCAACCGTAGTTACGATAACGCTCTCCGGTACCGGTTGTTCCAGTTCGCGCATCAGATCACGGAACAGGTCGCGGTCTTCCGCTTTCTCGATTGCAGTCAGCTGCGTGCCAAGAAGTTTAACGTTCTCTTGTTCCAGTACGCCAGCACGAGCAAGCTCAACGGCCATGTTCAGACCAGTCTGACCGCCAAGTGTCGGCAAGAGGCCGTCTGGACGCTCTTGGCGAATGATTTGGGATACGAAATCAAGCGTGATTGGTTCGATGTATACTTTGTCAGCCATGTTTGTATCCGTCATGATCGTAGCAGGGTTGCTGTTGATCAGTACGACTTCATAGCCTTCTTCTTTGAGCGCTTGGCAAGCTTGCGTGCCGGCATAGTCGAATTCTGCCGCTTGTCCGATGACGATCGGACCGGAGCCAATTACGAGAATCTTTTTGAGTTCATTATTTTTGGGCATATTGAAGTTCTCCTTTCAACGTTGCCGCCAGCACAGCTTGACGAGGTTTTTGCGGGTTGTTTTGTTTGTGTTCGCGGATCATCTCAAGGAATTCATCGAACAGGTAGCTGGAATCGAACGGACCTGGCGCAGCTTCCGGATGGTACTGCACCGAGAACGCTGGATATTTATTATGTTTCAGACCTTCAATGGTCTTGTCATTGTTATTGATGTGAGTAACGGTCAGTTCCTTGCTGTTGATCGAATCTTCAAGAACCGTGTAACCATGGTTCTGCGAAGTAACGTAGCAACGGCCGGTAGCCAGTTCTTTAACCGGGTGGTTGCCGCCGCGGTGACCGAATTTCAGTCTTGTCGTATCCGCGCCGCAAGCCAGAGCGAACAATTGGTGGCCAAGGCAGATACCGAAGATTGGAATTTCGCCGAGCAGTTCTTTGATCATTTGTACAGCGTATGGAACGTCTTTCGGATCCCCTGGGCCGTTAGACAGCTGGATGCCGTCCGGTGCAAGCTTGCGGATCTCGTCAGCAGTCGTGTTGTGCGGAACAACCACAACGTCGCAGCCGCGCTCAGTCAGTTCGCGAAGAATACCGCTTTTTGCGCCGAAGTCTACAAGGACGATGCGCGGGCCAAAGCCCGGGCTCGAGAAGACCGATTTGGTCGATGTGCGAGCAACCTGATCCGTCATCAGCTGAATGCCGCCAAGACGTTCTTGAAGCTCTTCCACGCGCTCAGTGCCAGTTGTCAGAACACCTTTCATCGTACCGTGCTGACGGAGAATACGAGTCAGCATCCGCGTGTCGATTCCGGTGATGCCCGGAATGTTGTATTCCTTCAGCAGGTCGCCAAGAGAATATTGCGCGCGCCAGTTGCTTGGAACCGGCTCGTAACGGCGTACGACAAACCCGTGAATGCTTGGGCGGATGGACTCGAAGTCATCGCGCGAGATCCCGTAGTTGCCGATCAGCGGATAAGTCATTGTAACGATTTGCCCACAGTAGGACGGATCGGACAATACTTCTTGGTAACCTGTAATCCCTGTATTAAAAACAACCTCACCAAACGTTTGCGCTTCCGCCCCGAATGATTGTCCGGTAAATAACGTCCCGTCTTCCAATAATAGTCTTGCTTGCATCCGTATCACTCCTCATCAGGTCTTCGTTAGTTCTATTATTTAGCGGATTCGTTGTAGACGATCTTGCCGTCAACGATTGTAGCCACTGGCCAGCCCTGCAGCTTCCATCCGCCAAATGGCGTGTTATTGCTCTTCGATGCGAAGGTAGACGGATCTACCGCACGCTCATTGTCCAGGTCGACGATAGTCAGGTCGGCAGGTGCTCCCGCTTTAATGCGGCCGGTCGGCAGGCCGAACACGCGAGCCGGGTCGGCTGTCATGCGGTCAAGCAAGAAGCCAAGCGTCCATTTGCCAGTTTGTACGAACTTCGTGTAGAGCAGCGGGAAAGCAGTCTCGAAGCCTACGATGCCGAATGGCGCTAGCTGCATGTCACGTGCCTTTTCTTCCGCGCTATGCGGTGCATGGTCGGTAACGATCATGTCGATCGTGCCGTCCTCCAGCGCTTCGATAACCGCTTCTACGTCGCGTGGCGTACGCAGGGGCGGGTTCATTTTCCAGTTCGAGTCAAAGCCCGGGATATCTTCATCGGACAAAACCAGGTGATGCGGGCAAACTTCAGCCGTTACCCGTACGCCGATCTGCTTCGCAAGGCGGATCAGGCGAACCGATTGCTCGGTGCTGACATGGCACACATGGTAGTGCGCGCCTGTTGCTTCAGAGAGAAGGACGTCACGACCGACATGGATGGCTTCCGATTCGTTCGGAATGCCTTTCAGCCCATGCTTGCGGGAGAAGGATCCTTCGCTTACGTACAAGCCTTCAACCAGCGTGTTGTCTTCGCAGTGCGCGATGATTGGCATATTCATCGATTCCGCCAGCGCCATCGCATCCTTCATCATTTGCGCGCTTTGTACGCCCACACCGTCATCCGTGAAGCCGATTGCTCCCGCTTCTTTCAATGCGGCGAAGTCCGTCAGTTCGCGGCCAAGCTGATTTTTCGTAATAGCTGCGTAAGGAAGAACCTTTACAACGCCTTCTGCCGCATTTTTGTCCAAAATGTATTTCACAGTCTCGGGCGTATCCACCGCAGGGCGGGTATTCGGCATGCAGGCGATTGTCGTAAAGCCGCCTTTTGCCGCCGATCTTGTGCCTGTCGCGATGTCTTCTTTATATTCGAAGCCAGGATCGCGAAGGTGGACGTGCATATCGATGAAGCCCGCCGATACGAGCTTGCCTGCTGCGTCGATTACTTCCGCAGAACCTGTGTCCGGTGCTGCGGAGCCGTCAACGATCTCCGCAATTTGTTCGCCTTCGAGGCGGATATGTTTCTTTTGCAAGCTTCCAGAAGCCTTATCCCATACGCTACCGTTAATAATCCATACTGACATTGTTTTGTTCACCTTCCGGAATTTATTCGTATTAGCTCAGTGCCCGTTCTACAACCGCCATCCGAATCGGTACGCCATTCGCCATTTGCGGGAAAATGCGTGATTGCGGATGCTCTACCAGCTCGTCGTCAATCTCAACGCCGCGGTTGATTGGGGCAGGATGCATGATAATTGCGTGCTCTGCGATCTGGCTTGCGCGCTCGACCGTCAGGCCGAATTGCTCTCGGTATGCTTCTGCCGAGTTCAGCATGCCGCTCTCATGGCGCTCAAGCTGCACGCGGAGCATCATAACAACGTCGGCTTTCAATGCTTCATCCATCGTTACGTACGGTACATCAAGATCGGTTGCCGTCATGTTGCTTGGCGAGCAGAATTGAACCTTTGCGCCAAACTTGCGTAGCGCCCATAGATTGGAGCGTGCTACGCGGCTGTGAAGAACGTCACCGATGATCGATACGGTCAGACCGTTCAGATTGCCGAAATGCTTGCGCATTGTATATAAGTCGAGCAGCGCCTGTGTCGGATGCTCGTTATTGCCGTCGCCAGCGTTAATAAGCGGCACTTGAATTTTTGTTGCCAGCTCGGCGAGAACGCCGATTGGCTTGAGCCGGATAATCCCCACGTCGATACCCATCGATTCAAGCGTGCGGACCGTGTCGTAGATCGATTCGCCCTTCTGCACACTGGATACGGCAGCCGAGAAGTTCAGCACTTCCGCTCCGAGACGTTTCTCCGCTACTTCGAACGAAAAGCGAGTTCTTGTGCTGTTCTCGAAGAACATGTTCGCCGCGAATTTGCCCTGCATCACATTGTGCACTTTGTTCGGGTGTTGTTCCCAGTAAGCCGCACGATCCAAAATCGATTCAATTTCTTCTTTGCTGAGATCTTTAAGTCCAAGCAAACTGCGTTGTTTAAGTTGTGTCATCGTCGTCATCAGACCTGCCCCCTCTGGTGTATGATCATGACTTGGTCCTTCAGATCGATTTCCGTTAACGAGACGTCAATTTGCTCTTGTTTGGAGGTCGGTACGTTCTTGCCTACGTAATCAGGTCGAATCGGGAGCTCTCTGTGTCCTCTGTCCACCAGAACAGCCAGCTGGATGCTTTCCGGTCTTCCGCAGTCCATCAGGGCATCCATTGCCGCGCGGATCGTGCGTCCGGTGAAGAGGACATCGTCGCATAGGATAACTTTCTTATCATGTGCGGAGAACAGTTCGCCATTCAGATCGCCGATTACCGCAGCCAGTTCCACGCGCGTATCCACGGATGCTGCTTTGCGGTCATCCCGGTAAGAGGTGATGTCGAGCTCTCGCACTTCAACCGGCTTGCCTTCGATATCCTGAATGCGATCCGCAATTCTTCTTGCAAGGTAAATCCCTCTTGTGCGGATGCCAATCAGAACACAGTTATCAATGCCTTTGTTCTTCTCCACGATCTCGTGAGCAATTCTCGTGAGTGCTCTTCGGATCGCCGTCTCGTCCATAATAACCAGATGCTCTTCTTCCACCGTTACCGCCTCCTTCGCTCTCGGATAATCAATCGCGTCTGTCGGCAAGGAGACGAAAAAAGGCTCCTTGCCAACAACGCAAGGAGCCTGAGACCAGCCACACATAGAGGGTCGACTTAACCGCCGCTATCCCAGCAGGATACGGTTAGGCTAAGGCCCTGTTCTAAGTGTGGCAGATCTGTTATTCACGCTACCTTGCCAGCCTCACGGGGCTGATTTAAAGGTACTGCCATATATCAAAGGAATTGTACCGCGTCGGGCAAAAGATGTCAAGGGTCTGAGTCGGTTTAATAACAAACTACGCATTCGAATGCTCCGTTTGTCTTAAACCAACGTAAAGGGGAATAAGTCAAAAACAATGTTTATCGGATATCAACATTTACTTTTTAACTACTTATACCTTATCATCTGCACCGCCGTTTATTTTATGACTGGGACATTTTATGATTTAGTTATTTCTTATTTAATAAGTAAGACTCAGTGTAATGCAACGATCCTCCCTATCTCCTATCTCCTCTCGAAGTGCCCAGCCCTTTATGTTAAGATGAATACCATCCATAACGTACATAGACGGGACAGGTGAAAGCAAGAATGGAACATTTAATTAGAGCGGATGTTCGCGGAATCGAAGTTTCCGGCATTCGAAAAATGGCGAACAAAGTAAGTCAATACGAAGGAGTGCTGTCGCTCACAATCGGACAGCCGGACTTCCCGACACCCAAGCATATCCTCGAAGCAGCCAAGCATGCGATCGACAACGGAGAAACGGTATATACCCCTAATGCCGGGACTTTGCAATTGCGAAAAGCAGCAGCGAACTTTATGCAGCACAAATACGGGCTGACTTATGATTCATCCGAAGAGGTTATCGTAACGGTAGGTGCAAGCGAAGCGATTGACGTTGCGTTCCGGACGATACTGGAGGAAGACACCGAGGTGCTGCTGCCAGGTCCAATCTATCCTGGCTATGAGCCCATTATCCGCATGTGCGGCGCTAAGCCGGTGCATGTCGACACAACCGGCAATGGGTTCAAATTAACGGCCGAACTGATTAAAGAGCATTTGACGGAGCGTACGCGCTGCATCGTGCTGGCGTCGCCTTCGAATCCGACAGGCTGCACGCTTTCGCTGGACGAGCTTAAAGAGATTGCCGCCCTGGTGCAAGAGCGCGAGCTGTTCGTCTTGTCCGATGAGATTTACAGCGAGCTTGTATTCGACGGGACTCATTCATCCATAGCGGCACTGCCGGGCATGCGCGATAAGACGATCGTTATCAACGGATTGTCCAAATCGCATTCCATGACCGGATGGCGTGTCGGACTGCTGTTCGCGCCGGCATATTTGGCGCGGCACATCGTAAAGGTGCATCAATACAACGTAACATGCGCCAGCTCGGTCAGCCAAGCCGCAGCGGTAGAAGCCTTAACCGCTGGCATCGATGACGCGCTGCCGATGAGGGACGAATACGCACGGCGCCGCGACTATGCTTACGAGCGGCTTGTAGCGGCCGGATTCGATGTCGTGAAGCCTAACGGAGCCTTCTACATCTTCCCTTCGGTAGAGAAGTTCGGACTCGACTCCACGACATTCTCTCACCGACTGCTTGAAGAGAAACGGGTTGCGGTCGTGCCCGGTGCCGCGTTTGCTCCATTCGGTGACAATTACATTCGTATTTCGTACGCTTGCTCCATGGAGGTACTACAAGAGGCCATGGACCGCATTCATTCCTTTGTGGAAGGTCTTTAATCTGTCGTTTCACAAAAAAAGCTGCTTTGCGTCAACGCGCAAAGCAGCTTTTTATTTAAGATGAACGATGCCGCAAATAATTCGAGACGACATCGATCGCAACTCCGATCGCATCCTCTTGCGGCTCAAGCTTGGCATGATGCAGGCCATACGGCGTATCTACGCCAAGCCAGAACATAAGGCCCGGAATATCTTGAAGGAAATACCCGAAGTCTTCTCCGGTCATTGCTTCCGTGCATTCGATGAGCTGTACGCCTTCAAAAACACGAACCCAATCCATAAAACGTCCGGCTTCTTGCTCATTATTATAAACCTGATAATAATTCGAACCGTAGTCGAGCTCGGTCTGGCAGCCAAAGCTGACTTTAAGCCCTTCCAGCAGCGCCTCGATACGCGCTTTTACGTCGTTCATTGACTTTGCGCTCAAGGTTCTGATTGTCCCCTCGAGGCGTACCCGCTCCGCGATAATGTTCTGCTTCGTGCCGCCTTCGATCTTGCCTAACGTCACAACGACTGAGTCGAGCGGATCCACGTTACGCGAAACAATCGACTGAAGCTGCATGATGAGGCTTGCCCCCGCAACGATCATATCGTTGGCACGGTGCGGATACGCCGCATGGCCGCCTTTGCCGATGATATCGATAAACAGCTCCGACGTATTGGCGAATAAGATACCCGGACGCGTTGCGATTGTGCCTACCGGATATTCCGGAGCGACGTGCAGCGCCATCATAAAATCCGGCTTCCATTCTTTAAACTCTTCGCTTTGCAGCATCGGTAAAGCGCCACCCGGTCCCTCTTCCGCAGGTTGAAACACGAACAAAACATCGTCATTGACCGGCTGCTCCACGATTGCCGTCAATACCCCAAGCCCAATGGCCATATGAAGATCATGTCCGCAAGCATGCATGTAACCGGGATGCGTCGAACGGAACTCATAGCCCGTATCTTCTTCAATAGGCAGCCCGTCCATATCCGCCCGATAACCTAAACAACGCGCGCCGACAAGACCTTTCACCCGAACCAAGATGCCGGTACGCCAAGTGCGCACTTCCAGCCTCTCCTGCGGTAATCCGTTAATATACTCGAGCAGCATGGCTTGCGTCTTATACTCTTGAAACCCCGGCTCGGGGATCTGGTGAAACTTCCGCCTCAGCTCCACAAACTTGCTCATTCGATCAACTCCCTCCTGCAGCATGCAAGAGCCAACACAAATATCTGTCAGCCTCGCCAAACAAGGAAACACGCGCCACATAGATGGCGCGCGCTGCAAATCCTATTATTTCAAATCGCGAAGACCTTCAACGATAATCGTCTTGGACTTCGTTTTCTCGTCTACCATCTTGATAATGCGAGCAGGGACGCCCGCAACAACCGCATTTTCAGGCACGTCCTCGATAACAATGGCACCTGCTGCGATAACAGCGCCTTTGCCAACGCGAACGCCTTCCAGAACAACCGCGTTAGCGCCGATAACAACGTCATCTTCGATAACAACCGGCAGAGCGGATGGCGGCTCGATAACGCCAGCCAGTACTGCGCCTGCGCCAACATGGCACATTTTGCCGACTTGCACGCGTCCGCCAAGCGTTGCGTTCATGTCGATCATTGTTCCCTCACCGATCGAACAGCCGATGTTAATCGTAGCGCCCATCATGATAACCGCGTTGTTGCCGATTTCGACTTTGTCGCGAATGACCGCGCCTGGCTCGATGCGAGCGTTGATGCCCTTCAGGTCGAGCATCGGAATTGCGGAATTGCGGCGATCGTTCTCAACTTCGTAATATTGAATGTTTTCTTTCTCGTTTTCCAGCAACGATTGAACTTCCGCCCAGTCGCCGAACAGCACGCCGCCGTCGCCGAAATCGAATACTTTAACTTCAGCGTTTGCCGAAGCAATTTTGCCTTTGAAGTACACCTTCACCGGGGTAACTTTCTTGCCGTTCTTGATGTAATTGATAACTTCCATTGTTTGATCCATGTTTTGCATATCTTTTCGTCTCTCCTTCATCACCAGCAACTGTTCATTAAGACAAGCCTCTTTTTCCCGAACATTGTAGCACATGCCTTTGAACAGAGTCCATGTTTTTGATGGCTAATTATTGTGAAGCATCGTTCTTTAGAATAGCTTACTTTTTGCGTTCAAATAATGAATAATTTGCTGAAAAGTTTGCATTTTTCCGCATAGGCCTCTGAACGTTCTCCACGGCATATTAACGAAGACGGAGGGAATTAATCACATGCTCCATGTCGGCAGGAATCGGTGCTTCAAACTCCAGAAATTCTCCGGTCCGCGGATGCTTGAAGCCAAGAACCGCCGCATGCAGTGCTTGTCCTTTGAGTGCCACCGTCTTATTGCGGCCGTACATCGGATCTCCCGCGAGCGGATAACCGATATATTTCATATGAACGCGAATCTGATGCGTACGTCCTGTTTCCAGCTGCAGCTCTACGATGGTGTAGTCATCGGCAATGCGCTCGAGTACTGCAAAATGAGTGACGGCATGCTTGCTGTTGCGGTCCGTGACCGTAAACAGCTTCCGGTCATTCTGGTCGCGGCCGATCGGGGCATCAATTGTGCCTTGGTCATGCGGCAGATTGCCATGAACAAGCGCAATATATTTGCGCGAGACGGAGTGATCCTTAAGCTGCTCAGCCAGGGAAACGTGTGCGAGGTCATTTTTGGCCGCCATCAACAGTCCGGAAGTGTCTTTATCGATGCGGTGCACAATGCCGGGGCGAAGCACGCCGTTGATGCCCGACAGATCCTTGCAATGATACATCAAGGCGTTTACGACCGTTCCAGAGGAATGTCCAGGTGCCGGATGAACGACCATGCCCCTTGGTTTGTTGATGACAATAACGTCAGCATCCTCGTACACAATATCAAGAGGAATATCCTCGGCTACAATGGCAGCATCCTCCGGCTCCGGCACGCGAATGCCCACATGATCGCCGGAAGATAGCTTGTAGTTTGGTTTTACGGTATTCTGATTGACAAGTACTGCGCCGGATTTAATCCATTCCTGCACTTGCGTGCGCGATATGGAATCCTCGTTAAGGCTGTCCGTTACGAATTTATCGATTCGTTCTCCTGCCTGCTCCGGGGCTGCTTCAAATTCCAACAATTCTTCGTTTTCACTAAACAGGTTGCTGCTCATGCTCGTTTGGGTCCTTATCCTCTCTGTTGCCGATTCGTTTCGAATCTTCCTTCGAATTCAGCAAGGTATCAATTAAAATGCATGCTACGCCTACACAAATAGCGGAGTCCGCTATGTTAAAGATCGGGAACGTATAGCTGCCGAAATTAAACATCAGAAAATCAACCACTTCTCCAGCGATCGCACGGTCAAGGAAGTTGCCGATCGCCCCGCCCAGCACAAGGCCAAGCCCGGTCAAAAGCCATACTTTGCCTGATTTTCTGGAGGCCTGGATATACCAGATAATTGCACTGACAATAAGAACAGTGATGATGATGAAAAACACCCGCTGTTCCTGCAAAATGCTAAATGCCGCGCCGCGGTTCCGATACGAGGTAATAATAAAGAAATTGCCGATCACGCTGATTTGCTCACCGATTTCAAGCTGAGCCGCAATGATTTTTTTGGTGACCAAGTCCAGCAAAAATGCTGCTACCGCGATCCAGTAATAATAAAAACGCATCGTATCCCTCCTAGTTTGTACCAAACTACTGTATTGTAGCATAATGGCCCGCATCTGAGCCAGTAGTCCTCTTTCCAAAGAAGTCCTTTATAAAAAAAGCCGGTTTGCGAAAACTATAGCTTAGATATTTAACGTCTTACCTATTTCATCTAAGGAAGGTGCAACCGATGCCGAATGCAACACAGCTTGCACAGCTTCGAAACCGGCTTGAGGCGGAGAAACGGGAAATCGAGGAACGACAATCCCGCAACGAACATAACGGACTTGCCTCTTCGCTGCGCGATAATACCGGCGAGCTCTCCCCAATAGATAATCATCCGGCGGATCTTGGGACCGAACTTTTCGAACGCTCCAAGGACCTGGCTTTACTCGAAAACGAAGACCTCCACTTGACTCGTATTTCCCAAGCGCTTGAAGCTATGGATAACGGGACTTACGGTCAATGCAGGGCCTGCGGCAAACCGATTCCCGATGAGCGTCTGGAAGCTCTACCCGATTCCCTGTATTGCGTGGAACATGCGCCGCGGCAGGAGACTTCCCACCGCCAGCCGGCGGAAGAGGATTTCCTCGCCCCACCTTTCGGAAGATCCAGCCGCGATGACGATGATTATAACGGCTTCGACGGCGAAGATGCTTGGCAGATTGTTGAACAATGGGGGACTTCCGAATCTCCGGCTTTCTCGGAGAACAACAATGTCGACGATTATGACCACATCGGAATCGAAGCGGACGAGAACGACGGGTTTGTAGAATCCTACGAAAGCTTTGTTGCGACGGATATTACAGGCAACCATGTTTCCGTTATTCGCAACCGGCATTACAAGCAGTATATGGATCATGAAGAAGGCGATCACGAACTAGAGCAGGAATGAAAAAAAGGCGGAAGGTGCAACGCACCTCCCGCCTTTTTTAATAAATTTTGCCTTCCAGCTGGATTTGTACGACTCGTACGATATCAGCTATGTAATCGCCGATAATCGGCAAATTAAGCGCACCGATAATCCGCAGCACGTACAGAATGGTAGCTGCGAAGAACGTAAACCCGATCGCGATCCCAACGCCTCTAGAGAGGCCTCCCAGCAAATTGCGCCACATGAGCCGGAGCGGATGATTGAGCAAATCCACATAATCCGCGATTTGAGTCCGTTCCATGTCGGTCGCGATTTTGCTTAATCGCATGTCCAATCTGCTTAATGTATGTTCCATCGTTCCGTCATCAGACTTATCTTTCCGGTCTTTCTCCAGGTCGTTATCCAGTTTTACTCGGACCATGCAGCGTCCCCCTTTGCATTATCCATCCGCTTCCGGGAAGAAAAAAACGAGGCCTTGCCGTGAAGGCACTCGTTTTTTTGTGGCCATGCTCCTTATACTATATCCCGATCCCTGGCGTCTGTATGCCTAAACGCGGACAAGAATACCGATTTCTTTCTCGCCAAGCTGCACGCATTCCATACCTTCCGCTTTCTCGTAAGAAACGCTGTTCAGCAGGACATTCTCATTGAGGACGTTGCTGAATGTCTCCAGTGCGGCTTGCAGCCCGCCATCTACATCGAGAACAAGATCGATGCGTTTCTCGATTGGAAGATCAAGCTTTTTGCGCGTATCCTGAACGGCACGGATAACTTCGCGAACCCAGCCCTCCTGCTCCAGCTCAGGCGTAATATCCGTATTGAGCGCTACGGTGAGGCCGTTTGCGGACGCCGATGCAAAGCCGGATTTCGCTTGTTTCTCTACAAGCAGCTCTTCCGTGGTTACCGTGATTGCTTCGCCTTCCGCCGAAGTGAATACCAGGCTGCCGGAAGTGACTGCTTCGCGTGTCGCCTCTGGTGCCAGACCTTTCAGGTAGCCCTGGATTGGTCCAACATGCTTGCCGTATTTTTTGCCTGCGACTTTCAGGTTGAGCTTCAGGGTGAAATCTACAAAACCGCTGTCGCTGGTTTGAACCACAATAGATTTCACATTGATCTCGTCCTTGATGATATCCTCATATTCCGTTACCGCAAAATCACGGTCAAGCGATACGATCAGCTCGGACAAAGGCTGACGCGTCTTGATTCCGGTCTCGTTGCGCACGTTGCGAGCAAGCTCTACGATTTGCTTCGCGCTGTCCATATCGCGCTCCAGCGTCTCGTCGATTGCCGATTCGTCTGCAACCGGATAGTCTGCCAGGTGAACGCTCGACTCGCCGCCCAAATTGCCGTATACGTCTTCTGCAAGCAGAGGAGCATAAGGTGCAATGACCCGGGAGAGCGTCAGCAGGACATGGCGCAGAGTCTGGTAAGCTGCCACTTTGTCTTCTGTCAGGCCGCTGCCCCAGAAACGGTCGCGCGAACGGCGGATGTACCAGTTGCTCAGCTCATCGACAAATACTTCGATTGTTTTGGCAGGGTTCAGGAAGTCGTTCACTTCAAGACCTTTCACTACCGTCTTGATCAAGCTGTTCAGGCGGGATACGATCCAGCGGTCAAGCTTGCTTGCCGATGAGCGTTCTTCGTGATCAGCCGGATTAAAGCCGTCGATGGAAGCATACAGCGCATAGAACGCATGAGTATTTACGATCGTATCGATCACTTTCGATTTCGCTTCGCCTACGATACCTCGCGAGAAACGTTTGCTGTTCCATGGCGCGCTGTCCGCAAGAAGCGCCCAACGGAAGGCATCCGTGCCATACTCGTTGATGATTTCCCAAGGATCGATAACGTTGCCTTTGGATTTGGACATCTTTTGCCCGTTCTCATCAAGGATATGGCCTGTCGAGATAACGGCCTTGTAAGGAGCTTTGCCGTTGTACAGCGTCGATACCGCCAGCAAGCTGAAGAACCAGCCGCGTGTTTGGTCGATGCCTTCGCAAATCATATCCGCCGGATATTGCTCAGCGAATTCTTCAGCATTCTCGAAAGGATGATGCTGCTGCGCAAATGGCATCGAGCCGCTGTCAAACCATACGTCGATAACTTCCGATGTACGGGTCATTACTGCGCCTTCCTGGAATGGAGACTTCAGCTTGATTTCGTCCACGTAAGGTTTGTGCAGCTCGATATCCTCCGGAACAAAATCTACAGCGCGCTCGCGCAGGTCGGCAATGCTGCTTGGCGCGTATTCTTTGCCCGTTGCTTCGCATACCCAAACATTTAGCGGTGTTCCCCAGTACCGATTGCGGCTGATATTCCAGTCCACCAGATCCTCAAGAAACTTGCCGAAGCGGCCTTCGCGAATATGGCCAGGATACCAGTCAACCGTGCTGTTGTTGGCAATCAGCTGATCTTTCACCTTTGTGGTTTCAATGAACCAGCTTTCTGTCGCGTAGTACAGAAGCGGCGATTTACAACGCCAGCAGAACGGATAGCTATGCTCATAACGCTCTTTGGAGAAGAGCAAGCCGCGTTCGCTGAGCATTTTGACAATGTCGACATCGCAGTCTTTTACAAAACGGCCGGCAAGATCGGTGACTTCGTCAATATATCGGCCGGCGTTATTTACAACGCTAAGCATGCTGATGCCGTTCTGGCGGGAAACTTTATAGTCATCCTCACCATGGGCAGGTGCGATATGAACGATACCCGTACCGCTTGTATCGCTGACGAAATCGCCCGGAATAACCACGTGACCGTGTTCAACCGGTACGTAGCGGAATGGAGGCTCGTAGGAAAGGCCTACAAGCTCGGAGCCCTTCAGCGTGGAAAGTGTCTCATAACCTTCTTTAAGTACGCTTTCCGCCAGATTTTGAGCTACGATGTAGACTTCGCCGTCTTTGGAGGCACGGACATAATCCAGCTCCGGATTTACCGCCAATGCCACGTTAGCCGGCAGCGTCCACGGCGTTGTTGTCCAAGCGAGAATGGATTCGCCGCTTGCGAGCTTGAATTTAACCGTTGCGGAAAGATCCTTCACGTCTTCATAGCCTTGCGCAACCTCATGCGAGCTCAGCGTAGTCTGGCAGCATGGGCAATACGGGCTTACGCGGTGACCCCGATAGAGAAGCCCTTTGCCGTGGATCGTCGAAAGGATATGCCATACGCTCTCGATGTACTCGTTCTTAAGCGTGATATAAGGATTATCCAGATCCGTCCAGTACGCGATAGCTTCCGTAAGCTCGCGCCATTGCTTCTCGTAGACAAATACGCTGTCTTTACATTTCTTGATGAATTCCTCAACGCCGTATTTCTCGATCTCTTGCTTCCCGGAGATGCCGAGCTGTTTCTCTACGCCAAGCTCTACCGGGAGTCCATGCGTATCCCAGCCTGCTTTACGGACTACGCGGTAGCCGGACATGGTTTTGTAACGGCCTATAAAGTCCTTGATTACACGGCCCAGTACGTGACCGATATGCGGCGCGCCGTTAGCGGTCGGAGGACCTTCATAAAATACATAGTTTGGCTTGCCGGCGCGGTTCTCGATGGATTGTTTGAACGTATCGTTCTCAGCCCATTGCTTCAGTACGCGCAATTCGCGGGCTCTTGCTTTTTCTTTGACGTCTACACGTTGCATGGTTGTTGCCTCCTAAAAAGAATTGAAACCTAAACCGAGATTGAATCCGAAGGTTCGTGAAATTCTTGCATCGTAAGCATTAGCTTAAAGAATTGAAACCTAAACCGAGATTGAATCCGAAGGTTCGTGAAATTCTTGCATTGTAAGCATTAGCAAAAAACAAATAAAAGCCCCGTCCCTGTAAAAGGGACGAGGCTGCGCTCGCGTTACCACCCTTGTTCCGCAGACCAGCAGCTAAAAAACAACCGGATGCGGCACCTTGGCGCGAATTACGTAAATTCGCGGTCCCTGTAACGGGGGACAAGCCGTCAGCCCTTAATAATGGATCCCATAGGATCTCATGTTCAGCACTGCTTCTCGGAGATGATTTTCCGAATCGGTTCGAACGCCGCTTCTCAGCAATCAACGGCTCTCTGGTGAACGAACTGGGAATCGTACTCGTTCTCGTCAATGAAGTTCCAATCAATTATCATGCAATTAATTCTATTTATAGCTTATCGCAGAGCGGTTGTCAAATGACAAATGCCTATCCTCTCTGCAAATGCTCCGCCGATAAATGGGTTACGGAAGACGAAGAATGCGAGGAATGGGATAGCTGCGGAGCCGATGATTCCAGCGAATCCCAGCCATCTTGGCTGAGCAGCTCAAGCTGTGCTTCAACCAAAGTCCGGAAGCGTGCACGATAGATCGATGCCTGTTTCTTAAGCTCTTCCACTTCAAGAGATACTTTGCGGGATTTGGACAGCGACTCATTAATAATGCGGTCCGCATTCTTCTCCGACTCCTTGATAATGAGCTGGGCTTCCTTCTTCGCGTTGTTTCTTACTTCATCTGCCGCTTCTTGCGCAACGATAATCGTCTTGCTGAGCGTCTCTTCAATATTCGAGAAATGATTCAGTCTTTCTTGAAGACCAAGAATCTGATTCTGAAGCTCTTTGTTCTCACGAATAATGGATTCATAATCTTTGATAACCTGGTCAAGGAATTCGTTGACCTCATCCTCGTCATACCCGCGTAATCTTCGTCCAAATTCCTTGTTATGTATGTCCAATGGCGTCAACGGCATTGGCGCACCTCCTCAACGTATTTGCCGCAATCGCGGATGTACTCGGAAAAAATCGTTGTGAATTTGGATTCGACAGTTGTTTCCAAAATCCTGCAACAGATTAAATAAATTTACCAACCTTGACGCGAATTCTTCCCTTTTTTGTCATGCCATCAATTTCCATAACCTTAAATCTGCCTAGGCCTTTAAAGGAGACGACATCTCCTAATTTCAATTGCTCGGACGGATTCTCGGCTGTCTTCCAGTTCACTCTGCATCTGCCTGCGCGGATCGGATCTACGATTTTCGTCCGGCTGATCCGGTAGACGTCACTAGCGATTCCATCAAGGCGCATCGAGGCGACCGTGAAGGACATTTCTTGAAGGGCAGGTACAACGGGTTTAAGCTTAAGTGTGGGAATTATTTCCGTAAGTACGCTCGCACGATGCACTTGTCTTAAGTGTACATTTAAGTAATCGGCAATTTCGTCCAAAACAATTATATGCGAATAGTCCTCATGAACATGAATATCTCCAATTCGATCACGTTTGACGCCGAGCCCGAGCAATGCGCCCAGGTAATCGCCGTGATCAAGCTCGCTTCCGCCGCCGGTTACGGCGAGAACGGACAGACCAATCGGTTCATCGTCCAAGTAGCGGTACTCCGGGCCAATAATCGCCCTGCAGCGCTCTGCCTCCGGATACCCTCCGGCAAGTCTAAGCTGGACATCCGGATTCCGATTCGCCAGCATCTGCAGGATCTGAGCCTGCCTCGGATCTAAAAAATCGGTCCGCTTCAGCTCATGCAGCTGCGCGGACCGTTCAACCCACTCCAACGCCCGGTCGACAAATGGCTTCTCGTCCGGATGGAAATGTTCGTATACTGTTGGCTTCATAAGCTGTCCTTCCTCTAGAACATGTTCACAATGAAATCGACAACCGCATAGAGGCCGTAAGCGATAAAGCGCAATGCAAAAATGGCAATAATCGGGGAAATATCAAGCATCCCGCCGATCGGTGGAATGAATCTGCGGAAAATTCCGAGATACGGTTCTACCAGCCGGCCCAGAAATACACCGATAAAGCTTTCACGCGCATTTGGCAGCCAGGACAGCAATACGTAGCCGATAATCATAAAGCTGTAAATGTTCTGGATGTTCATAATCAAAGAATAAACACTCAATTCAAGGTCACCTCATCTTATTGTAATCAATATCCTCTGCCAACATTTCGGTAATAGCGCCTTGAATTTCTACAGAATCCGGTGTGCACAGGAAGATGTTTGGCCCAAGCTTCGAAATGTGGCCGTTAAGCGCATAGACTGTGCCGCTTAAGAAATCAACAATCCGCACAGCCAAATCCGTACGCACACGCTGCAGATTCACGATAACCGCCCGGCGCGAACGCAGATGGTCGGCAATATCCTGCGCTTCATCGTAAGAACGCGGTTCGCTCAAAACAACGCGTACGCTCTTTTGCGAATGAATGCTCACAATATTGTTGTTATTGCCGCCTTTGGAGTTTCTACGTGCTTCGAACGGAGAAGTTTCAACTTCCGGTTCTTCCGCTTGTGGCTGCTGCGTTACTCTTTCGCGCTCGACTACCTCTTCCTCTTCCTGAAGACCAAGAAAGTTCATAAATCGGTTCATGACACTCATCGTTACCCCTCTTTTCCTACTAGTATGGTTCCCAAGCGGATCCAGGTTGCGCCTTCCTCTATCGCTACTTCGAAATCTCCTGACATGCCCATAGACAATTCCGTCATCGATTCCGCGAGGATTGCACGCTCGTTCATTTCATCTCTTAGCTTGCGCAAAGAACGAAATATAGGCCTTGTCTCTTCTGCTTCCGTCTCATAAGGTGCCATCGTCATAAGGCCGATAATGCGCAGCGATGATAATTCCTTAAGCTCAGCTAGAAATGCCGGCAGCTGTTCCGGGTCAAGACCATGCTTGGATTGTTCGCCCGATACGTTAACCTGAACCAAACAAGGAACGGTGAGACCAAGCTGGGAAGCCCGTTTGTCAATCGCCTGCGCCAAAGACAGACGATCCAGCGAATGAATGTATGTAAATTTGCCTATGACGTCTTTCACTTTGTTCGTCTGCAGCGAACCGATGAAATGCCAGACAGCTTGTCCGCCGTTTTCACCCGTAACACTGTCGCTTATGGCTTCCCATTTCTCCTTGGCATCCTGCCAGCGGTTCTCGCCAAGATGCCGGAGACCAAGCTGATGAGCAGCCTGCGCCGTTTCAAGCGATACGTATTTCGTTACCGCAATAATATTCACTTCTTCGCGGCTGCGGCCGCTACGCTTGCAGGCTGCCGCAACCCGGCGCTCCACTTCTTCGATTCTTTCCTGCAATGCTTCTTTGATTGTAGTCGTCATTCGTTCACCTTTCCCGGATACCGATCCAGCTGGCCATACGGCCCGTTTTGCCGCCTTCCTTCCGGTGGGAGAAAAATTGATCCGTGCTGCATCCCGTGCACCACTCGGATAATTCGATATGAATCGGCAAAATTCCTGCTTCAAGCATAATATGTCGGTTAATTTGTTTTAAGTTTACCATAGCTTTACCGTTTTCCACCAATGTCATCATCAGATCAGAGCTCGAATTCAGCTTATCTGCAAGCCCTTCTACAAGCGGCTGAAGCTTATCTATCACAAAACCGTCCACTTCGTAGCAGCAGTCGCTGATCGACGGACCTATGGCGCAAAGCAGTTCTTCGGGCTTAGTCCCGTACTGCCGTTCCATCGCTTCGATCGTCTTGGACGCAATTTGCTGAACCGTCCCTTTCCAGCCTGCATGAGCTAATGCTACTGCTTGATGCTGCTGATCGTAGAAATAAAGCGGTACGCAATCAGCGTAAAAGGACGCCAGCAGCACGCCCGGAATGTCCGTCATTAGACCGTCCGTATCGGCAATTGCCGAATCGCGCGACAATCTGCCCTTCCCGCGCTCGCTTTCGGTCACCTGGAAAACTTCGCAGCCATGTACCTGCTCCCCGCAAGTCCATGCTTCAAAAGGCCAGCCAATCGTTTCGGCAATAAGCTGACGATTGCGCACAACGTCGTCATCCGAATCTCCCACGTGCAGGCCAACGTTCAGCGACGTCCACGGCTGCTCGCTTACTCCGCCGTTCCTGCCAGTAAATCCGGCGGTTAGACGGTCATTTTGCTCCTGCCAATTAGACAATAAAAAAAGCGAAGGTCCCTTCGCCGTAAGTACAGATTTAAACGATTCCATACGGGCACTCACCTCTGTAAGCAGTTTAACCTGTTATGTGCGCGCGTGCAAATCTTCGTCTTCCAGCTTCTTATTGGAATCATCCAGCCGCACAAGCACAACGTCTGCCCCAATCTTCACAATATTGCGCCAAGGGATAACAACCTCGGTCCCTCCATTGCCGAACACGCCAAGAAATCTTGTGAATTGGGGAATAACTATCGCATCGATACGCCCCTGGCGTAGATCCAGCTCCAGATCGCTGATCTGCCCAAGCTTCTTGCCGTCCACGATATTAATGACATCCTTGGTTTGGAAATCGGATATCTTCATATGCTCATCACCACTTTTCTTAAATATAAGAACGTCGGTGCAGTCGTTTACAATTGTCGTTCATAGGGATAAACATCCTCACTTATCTATATGTACAAAACGCCCAAAATGTCCTGTTCCCGCAAAAAAACAAGTTAGGCTCGTTTTCCGGGCATATAAAAAACGGCGCCTTGCGGCGCCGTCAGGTTTTTACATGCTTTTGCATTTGTTGGATGGCCGATTTCTCGAGCCTGGATACCTGTGCCTGTGAAATGCCGATTTCGTCGGCTACTTCCATTTGCGTCTTTCCTTCAAAGAAACGCATGGATAAAATCATTTTTTCGCGGTCATTCAGCTTATGCATCGCTTCGCGAAGCGCAATTTCCTCGATCCACGATACATCCTTGTTCTTGTCATCGCTGATCTGATCCATTACATAGATCGGATCTCCGCCGTCATGATAGATCGGCTCAAACAACGAGACGGGATCCTGGATCGCGTCAAGAGCGAACACGACATCTTCTTTCGGTACGTTCAGCGCTTCGGAAATTTCAAAAATCGTTGGTTCACGCGAGTTTTGATTCGTCAGGCTGTCACGAACCTGCAGCGCTTTATAGGCAATATCCCTTAGGCTCCGCGATACGCGGATCGGATTATTGTCACGCAAGTAACGGCGAATTTCACCGATAATCATCGGCACGGCATAGGTGGAAAACTTGACGTTCTGGCTAAGGTCGAAATTATCGATCGCCTTCATAAGTCCAATGCATCCGACCTGGAATAAGTCGTCTACAAATTCTCCCCTGTTATTAAACCGTTGAATCACACTTAGAACCAGCCTTAAATTGCCGTTAACTAATTTCTCTCTGGCTGCCCATTCGTTTTGGGTTTGTAGTGCGGTAAACAACTCCCGCATTTCGGCATTGGTCAGGACAGGCAGTTTCGCGGTATCCACTCCACAGATCTCGACTTTATTTCGGGTCAACGTGATTACCTCCCAAGGAGAAACATTAATGTACATTATCTCCCTGGACCCCTATTTTATTCTTCCGAAAAAGGGGTATCTGTTGCCCCGAAAATGGGTATACCATTACACCATTTTGTTAAATTCCTTGCGAAGCCGTTTAATAATCCGCTTTTCCAGGCGTGAAATATAAGACTGGGAAATACCAAGAAGATCGGCTACGTCCTTCTGGGTTTTTTCCTCGCCGTCGGCAAGCCCGAAGCGCAGCTCCATAATAATCCGCTCCCGCTCCGACAGCTTATCAAGCGCTTTATGAAGCAGCTTGCGGTCAACCTGCTCCTCAATATTCCTGTAGATGGTATCGTTCTCCGTACCAAGGACGTCAGACAACAGCAGCTCATTGCCATCCCAGTCAATATTAAGCGGCTCGTCAAAAGATACCTCTGTCCGAGTCTTGCTGTTACGGCGCAGATACATCAGAATTTCATTCTCGATACAACGGGATGCGTAGGTAGCGAGCTTGATTTTTTTCTCCGGATCAAACGTATTTACGGCCTTGATGAGACCGATGGCCCCAATGGATACCAGATCTTCGATATGAATGCCGGTATTTTCGAACTTGCGCGCAATGTATACGACAAGACGCAGATTGCGCTCAATCAGCATCGCGCGGATCGCCGTATCGCCGGATGGAAGCTTATCGAGCAAGTATTCTTCTTCTTCGCGGGTTAAGGGCGGAGGTAGCGCTTCGCTGCCGCCGATATAATAGATTTCTTCGCTTTTTAATCCGAATAAAAACAAAACACGATAATAATATAACTGCAGGACTAATTTCCATTTGACGAGCATCCGGCCCATCCCTCCCCAAAATGATGTAAACGTTCGTCTTCTTAATCCGATCATTGGCTGTTCTGAACGAGTGACGGATGGATAATCGCTTGGTAAGCGCTGTCCGCCGAAAGCTTGCCGCCGTCAATGCCGACAAGTACCTTCCGAGAGACGAACACTTGCCCTTCCCGCTCAATCTGAACAAAGTCCGGCTTTAGTGCCAACATAAATTGCGATCCGCGATTGATTCCTCTGTAGGGTACAAGTCGCAGCCGGTCCTGCCAGGCAAAAGATTCCTCTCCTAGGCCGGCAACCAGCCGATCCACCTGCGATTCACGAATGCTTTTCAGCCATGATTCCGGCAGGTCATCTTGCCATACGTTTGCTTCCACAACCATAACCGGCGTCCTTGTCAGCGGATCGTACAGCTGGTTGCCCGTGTCGATCAATCCGGTGCAAGTATGCTCCCGGTCGCCGATTTGAATCTTCACTTCGGCCAAATGGGTCCTCACCAGCTCCCTCTCTCGCCGCTGAACATAAACCGAGCGGTATATGTAAATGCCGATACTAAACGCAGCGAGCACATAAATAAATCCCATCTTCAGCTCGACCTGCATACCGCCATTTATAAAGGTGATCGTACGCCATACTTCGCCTGAACCCTGCATCAGCAAGTAATGAATACCGATTATCGCCCCGGCCGCAACAAAATTCACGGTGTAGAAAGCTGCGATGTTCCTGAAGAAGTTCTGGATGGAAAAGAAACCAAACGCAACCCATAACATGAGGAGAGAAATCAGTATTTTTACCGCTAACGTAAAAAGAATCGATAAGGGCGGGAACAACATAAGAACAACGTAACAAGCACCAATGCTGGCCGCCGTCAGCACCCGCCAAGGACGTGCCCGGATATGACGCACCCAGGCGGTCGTCAGCAGTATACTGCCGTCAACAAGCAGCTCCCGCACAAACATGACATCGACATAAACAGTCACAGCTTCACCTTCCAGCGGGTTCGAACGACAGAACGTTTGCCCTCCCCTCTGGAGAGAACGATTGAACCTAGTATATAAAAATCCTATTTCAAAGTCTGTCTAAACATGACGGCATGACATAGCTTTTTTTGTCGAGGGTATATTGCGAGTTTATAGGGCTAACGGGTTGTTGCCGTACCGGGAATATGGTAATCTTTATCCATATAATTCCTATGGCTGTGTAGCACACGCCGCGTCTCCAGGATCTATTTTGCTCCTGAGACGCGGCTTTTTTTATTTCCACTTGACGGGGAGCATGACTGGATTTGTCGTATGAAGAAGTTTTTAATAGTTGGTATGACGATCATCTTAAGAGACGCGGCGGCGAAAATAAAAGAAGACTGATGGAGGGATTGGGGTCATGAGAGCAAGCTTTTTCTTCAAAAAGCATGGTGGTATGCCTTCTCCCCTTTCGACGATCTTCACCCGGTGTACGAGCTGGCTGATTCCGTGACGGGAAGCGATATCTGGATATTGCGTGGCAGTTCTCGGACAATCTAGTAAGGCAAAATCATCTGGTAATCGACGGCTGGCATGTCCTGCGCTTCTCTTACGACGACGTGAAGGACAAACCGCGTATGTTTATCCACACTCTGCAGCAGTTTTTCAAGGCGCGTCTGGGACGTGCCGAGGCGGATGAGGTGAGTGCGGATGAAATTCTGGAGGCGGAGATCCTAAAGAATGCCCGGCAGCTCGGCAGGCCAGTAAGGCCGATTGACGTGGAAAGATATCTGCAAATCGGGGAAAAGCGCACAAAGGCCATTCTGCTTCGAATGCTAGCAAATCAAAAACTATCGAGCACGGTAGAGGTACCTACCCGCACACAAACAAAAACGCCTGACCGGCGAGCCGGTCAGGCGTTTTAAGATTTAGCGGTCGTTGCGGCGGTTGCGCAGGAACGCAGGGATTTCGAGTTGGTCGCTCGAAGTAGATGCGCCAAACGGCTTCACCGGAGCAGCTTGCTGCTGCTGCGGGGACGACGCGGATTGCGCAGTCTGACGCGCTTCCGGCTCAGCTTGCGGCTGCGCCATGCGGCGCAATGCCGCGGACGGTTTGCTTTCGAAGCCTGTCGCAATAACCGTAACCTTGATTTCGTCTTTCAAGTCTTCGTCGATGATTGCACCAAAGATCATGTTTACTTCCGGATCGGAAGCGGAAATAACGATCTCTGCTGCTTCATTGACTTCATACAGGGACAGGTTGCTGCCGCCTGTGATGTTCATGATAACGCCGCGAGCGCCATCGATGGACGTCTCGAGCAGCGGGCTCATGATCGCCTTTTTCGCCGCTTCTGCCGCACGGTTCTCGCCTGTTGCGATACCGATACCCATCAGCGCCGAACCGCGCTCCGTCATAATCGTCTTTACGTCCGCAAAGTCGAGGTTGATCAGACCAGGTACCTGGATCAAGTCCGAGATACCTTGCACTGCTTGACGAAGCACGTTGTCCGCCTCGCGGAACGCTTCCAGCATTGGGGTCTTCTTGTCCACAATCTCAAGCAAACGGTCATTCGGAATAACGATCAGCGTATCTACTTTTTCCTTCAACGCTTCGATGCCAAGCTCCGCTTGTGCGGCACGTTTACGGCCTTCGAAGGTGAACGGGCGTGTTACTACGCCGACTGTCAGCGCGCCGCATTCGCGGGCAATCTCGGCAATAACCGGAGCTGCACCGGTACCCGTACCGCCGCCCATGCCGGCTGTAACGAACACCATGTCCGAACCTTTCAATTGCTGCACAACGAGCTCTCTCGACTCTTCAGCCGCCTTCTTGCCTACTTCCGGATTTGCGCCGGCGCCAAGACCGCGAGTCAGCTTATCGCCGATTTGCAGCTTATGCTCGGACTTTGCCAGATGCAAAGCTTGCGCATCCGTGTTAACTGTTATGAAATCGACGCCTTTAACGCCGTTTTCGATCATTCGATTAACCGCGTTGCTGCCGCCGCCGCCAACACCAATTACTTTTATTTGAGCGAGTTGCTCCAGATCCAAATCGAATTCCAACATCTTTCATTTTCCCCCGATCAAATAAATTCGCTAAACATATTTTTCAACCGTTCGAACATACCGGGTTTGGATGAAGCGGTGGTACCCGACTTGCGGCTTGCCGATTTCTTCCCTGTACTTGCTGCTGCTCCTCGTACTCCCATATATTTCGACACGTATTGGATCATTCCTACCCCGCTGCTGTATGCAGGGTCGCGCACACCGATATAATCCGGCGATGCGATACGAACAGATGACTCCAGCTCCGCTTGCGCAAGTGCCAGTGTACCCGGCATCGTAACAGAACCTCCAGTCAGTACGTATCCGTTCACTTTATCCCCATAACCAAGCTTGCGCACTTCTTGACGCACAAGATGGAAAATCTCCTGCATGCGCGGCTCGATAATGCTGGCCAGATCAACCTGGGAAAACTCTTTTTCTACATTGCTTCCCATGCGAGTCACTTTAAACTTTACATCTTCGGCTGCATCGTTTACAAAAGCACAGCCATACTTGAGCTTGATCTTCTCGGCCTGATCCGACTGCGTACGAAGACCATAAGCAATATCGTTCGTTACGTACTCGCCGCCGATTGGCAAAGTCGAGATAGCGGCAAGACTGCCTTGCTCATAGATCGTAATGGTCGTAGAACCTGCGCCGATATCCGTAAGCACGGTTCCGATCGTTTTCTCGTCTTTTGTTAGCGACATGACGCCAGAAGCAAGCGACATCAGGATTACACCAGAAATCCGAAGTCCGGCCTTCTCTACGCAGCGCATCAAGTTATGTATAGCCGTTTTTGCACCTGTTACAATGGTCGCCTCAACCTCTAACCGTACGCCAATCATTCCGCGAGGGTCGGATATTCCTTCCAAGCCGTCAACCAAAAACTGCTTCGGTACAAGATTAATAATTTCTCTTTCAGGAGGAAGCGCAACTACCTTGGCCGCTTGAACCACGCGTTCGATATCTTCCTCTCCTATTTCACGGTCCTCATTGGATACTGCAACTACGCCACGATTCGTCTGAAGTGCTATGTGATTCCCCTGAATCCCAACATAGACGTCTGATATTTGAATGCCAACCATTCTTTCCGCATGCTCGATTGCACTGCGAATCGACTGCACGGTTTGGTCAATATCTACAATAGCTCCCTTGCGAATACCCTCTGAGTCGGCAGATCCAACTCCAATAATATTAATGGTTCCGTTGTTCACTTCACCAATAATAGCACGAACTTTGGATGTACCGATGTCCAAACTGACGATGATGTCGTTACTGCTCAACCCGCGGCACCTCCCGTTTTAACTGATAAAATACACACAAGATAGGGTTATAAACATTCGTCCTTCTACATATTCAACGCCTTTGATATATTCCCTCTTTTTTCAACAAAATTTTCATTTCCCTAATGTTACAGCTGTAGCTCTTATGTTATGAATCCTTATGAATGCTTGATAGTCCTACGAAAATACATTAAATCTGTGAATAAAATTCTACCATTCTTTCTACCTATTGAGTAGTCTCTTTTTGATCAGATTCCATATTTTCTGAAGCATTACTATTAAACGGAACATAAGTGTCCGCGAGCAACATCGTAATCTTACCCGGTTCCTGCGTTTCGATAACCGCATTTAGCGCTTCGATTTTCTCCGGCAGCAAGGACACCGCCGTGACTACTTCAAACTTGGTCCTGGTGTAGATCTTAATCCGATCCGGATATGCCTTCGATGGATCAGGAATAATCTCTGACAAGTCTGACAGCTGCTTTTCCGAGATTTTGCCCAGCTGCTTCGTCAATTCCTCGCGGTTCGGATCATCCGGCTTCCAACCGGAGAGAACGGGCTTGTCCATCAGAAATTCGTCGCTTAATGCCGAAACGTTGGTTCCGTTCGACAGAATGGCGGTCATTTCGCCGCCTGCTGACAATTCAAACGCGACAACGGGAAATTCTTTCACTGTAATTTTGACATTACCGGGGAAGGACTTGGAGACGCTTGCCTCCTCTATCGGCTTCAATGCTTTGATGATACGCTTCTCTGATTGGGACCCAGATACGCCGAAATAAGCGTCCCCTGCGGTAATGCCTGCTGCTGCTTGTATATCGCTTTTGGAAGTATATTGCGCGCCTTCTATTGTTATCGTCGTAATCTTGCTGATTGATGAATTGAAAAATAATACAGATAAGAGAATAACAAACAATAAAAAAAGAACGGCCAGCAGTTTGCGGCTGCCCTTTCTTTTTCGCTCCGGCTCTTTTAATACAGGCACTAGCTCGCTCATAACTTGTCCCTTCCTTCTAAAAAAACATCCGGTCCTCCTTGTTGGCAGGGCCGGTCGTTTCTATCCAGCTGCGATTTGAGTCATCCCCGGTTAATTCTTCGGCACAGGAGAGTAACGCGAAATGCGCGCGCCGAGTCTGCTTAACATCGTTTCAATGCAATCATAACCGCGGTCGATATGATGGATTTGCTCGACAATCGTCTTGCCTTGCGCGGCTAAGCCGGCAATGACAAGCGCTGCGCCCGCCCTAAGGTCGGTTGCTTCCACCGTTGCACCGTACAGACGCGGTACGCCGCGAATAAACGCCGAGTTCAGATCCACGCGGATATCGGCGCCCATGCGGGATAATTCATCCACATGCTTCAGACGTCCCTCGAAGATCGTTTCCTTCAAAATGCTGACTCCGTCCGCAAGCGCAAGCAGCACCATCACCTGCGACTGTAGATCGGTCGGGAAGGCAGGATACGGAGCCGTCACGACTCTTTCTACTGCTCTTGGCCGCCCTGGGCAGCCCACCTTGATTATATCACCGTCGACCAAGATTTGAATACCTGCCCGGCGAAGCACATGAATAAGCGAGGATAAATGCGCTGGATTCGTATTTAATAAAGTGACCTGCCCTCGGGTTGCGGCTGCGGCTACCATAATGGTGCCGGCAACAATTCGGTCCGGAATGACTGTATACGTGCAAGGCGTTAGCGACTGTACCCCTTCGATCGTAATCGTATCCGTTCCGGCACCCATGATTTTCGCGCCCATCGCGTTCAGAAACTTCTGCAAATCCTGAATCTCCGGCTCGCGTGCTGCGTTGCTGATCGTTGTCCGACCTTCGGCGAGCACGGCTGCCATCATAATGTTCTCCGTTGCCCCGACGCTTGGGAAGGCCAGATGGATATCAGCCCCGTGCAGTTTATCCGCACGGCAGATGATCCGGTTGCCGATCTCCTCAATTTCTGCGCCAAGAGCTTGAAGTCCTTCCAAATGTAGATCGATCTTTCTCTCGCCGATTGCGCAGCCGCCAGGCTGATACACCTGTGTTTCACCAAATCTAGCTAATAACGGCCCCATCAAAAAGATAGACGAGCGCATCTGTCCCATTAACGATTCCGGCACATGTGAGGTGTGTGCAGTTTCTGTATTCAGAACAACTGTATCTCCCACATGCTCAGCGCGGCATCCTAGTTCGCGCAAAATGTTAAGCATTACGTCGATATCAAGCAGCCTCGGCACATGTTCTATCGTTGATGTGCCTTCCGCAAGCATACAGGCTGCTAATATTGGCAAAGCGGCATTTTTCGCTCCTTGGATAACAATGGATCCTGAGAGAGGTTTCCCGCCTTCAATCACCAATTTGTCCAATGTATCACCTCCGAATTACCGCTCACCCACCACCAATACTTCCGGTACCAGCCGAACGCCGTAGCGGTCTGCAATCGTACCCTGAATGTGAGTCATGAGGGTGAGAACATCTTCAGCTGTCGCTTGCCCTCTGTTTACTATGAAATTGGCGTGAAGCTCCGAAACTTCCGCTCCCCCGAATCGAACGCCCTTTAAACCCGCCTCCTGAATGAGTCTAGCGGCAAAATCATTGGGCGGATTGCGGAACACGCTGCCTGCGCATGCGAGCTGCAGCGGCTGCGTGCGTAACCGCCGTTCCTGATAAGCAGCGAGTGTAGCCGAAATTTCATTGCGGTCTCCTTCTGCAAGCTCGAACGAAGCTTCTACAACAACGCCCTTCAATTCATGAAGGATAGAGTGGCGGTAAGAGAATTGCATCGCCTCTCGGTCGAATCGTACCAATTCACCTGTTTCCAGCACAATCTCAGCTGATCTAAAAATACGTGACACATCGGAACCATGTGCGCCTGCGTTCATATAGACAGCTCCGCCTACCGTACCCGGGATTCCCCCCGCGAATTCCAGCCCGGTAAGTCCTTCCCTGCCTGACATTCTTGATAATTTTACGAACGAAAACGATGCGCCCGCATGAACGAGCGTTCCTTCAAACCGCACATAATCCAGCCCGTCGCGCGTTTTGACCACAACGCCGCGGATTCCTTTGTCGCTCACCAGCATATTGGAACCGCGGCCGAGATTCGTCCACGGTACACCATGCTTATGAAGCAGGCGGATGGCCGACACGAGCTGATCTTTGCCGTGTGGGATAAACAGAACATCAGCGGGTCCGCCGATTTTCCAGGTCGTATGTTTTGCAAGCGGCTCATTGTACAGGATTTGACCGAGACCTGCTTGTTCCAATTCCGTTATATATGTTTCCATGTTGTCGAACCTCCTTATAGCTTCTTGTTGAGAGAATCAGGCTCCGCTTGCGGCTGCCAGCAACTGGTGCTGTCTGCCGCGGTGCTTGTGACTAACGGCCCGAGCAGGGCGACGGTCACGATTTATAGAGTATCTTATGCCCTCTCCATCTCGAATGTGACAATCGCCTAGGTAACCCGTAAACACAAAAATGGACGTCAGGAGGCCGCCTTAAGAAGGCGGCGCCATGCCGGCCATTTACGCCAATATGTTTTCCCTCGTTATCTTGAATATCGGGATATATTGAGCAAAATGCCAAGAGCGGTAAGCAGCAGCGTCAATGATGATCCGCCGTAACTGATCAGCGGCAGCGTAATCCCGGTTACCGGCATAGCTCCGATAACGACACCGATATTGATTAACACCTGAACGCCTATGATCCCCGTAATCCCTACCGCAAGCAGACTGCCGAATGTATCTGGAGCCGATATCGCAGTTCGGACTCCTCTCCAGACCAAGACCATAAACAGGATAATAAGTGCGGATCCGCCTATAAAGCCAAGTTCCTCGGATATAATGGAAAATATAAAATCCGTCTGCGGCTCCGGCAAATAGCTGAATTTCTGACGGCTCATGCCAAGCCCAAGCCCTACCAGGCCGCCTGGTCCTATCGCGTATAGGGACTGAATGATTTGATAGCCTGTACCTAGCGGGTCTGCCCAAGGGTCAAGGAAGCCCGTAATCCTCTTCATCCTATAAGGTTCGGCAATAACCAGCGCTATAAGTCCAAGCAGTCCGCTTGAACCAAGCAAAGCCAAATGGCTGATTCTTGCCCCCGCCGCGAAAATAAGGATCAGAGCAGCTCCAACCATAACCGCGCCGGACCCCAGATCCGGCTGCAGCATAATCAATCCGAAGGCTAGTCCAACCAGACCAAGAGGCGGCAGCAAGCCTTTCGTAAAATGAGTAATGGTCTGCTGCTTGTCTGACAGCCATTTGGCCAGGAACAAAATCATAGCCAGCTTCATAAACTCGGAAGGCTGTATGCCAAAGGAGCTGATGCCTAACCAGCTTCGGGCACCGCCGCGGACTACGCCGATACCGGGGATAAGCACGATAATAAGCAGGACGAAGCAAATCAGCAGAGCCGCTTTCGCCCAGTTTTTCCATATGAGATAATTCGCGTTCATCGTAAATAGTAACGCACCAACGCCAAGTACGGCAAATATAAGTTGGCGCTTCACATAATAGAATTTATCGCCGAATTCATGGAAAGCGAGCACCGCGCTCGCGCTGTATACCATTACTAATCCAATTGTAAGGATAAGCGCAATCGATACGATCATCCAAACGTCCGGGGCGGACCTGGCTTTGGCCATAGCAAACACACCTCTTGTTTAGCGTAAAGTAGGGACAAGCCCCCTACTTACAAGGTATGCGCCGATTCTTTAAAAATGCGTCCTCGATCCTCAAAGGATGTAAACATATCCCAACTTGCGCAGGCCGGCGACAATAAAACAATATCTCCAGGCTCCGCTAGTCCGGCAGCTTCCCGTACGGCCCTCCGCAAAGTAGACTCGGCGTCCTCCTCAGGTTCGACCAATCGCACATTCGTTAAACCTGCAAGCTCCGCTACCTTCCCCAGCTTCTCTCTTGTTTGACCCAGCGTTACCAATCCCTTCAGCCGGTCACGGAATACGGGAAGAAGCTCCATATAATCGGAGCCGCGGTCAAGCCCGCCGGCGATAAGGATAATAGGCGCGCCCAAGGAGCCAACCGACATCGTGGTTGCCATTGGATTTGTAGCCTTGGAATCATTATAATAATTGACGCCGTTGAATTCGCCTGCATACTCAAGCCTATGCTCTACGCCTCTAAAGCCTTGCAAGGCCGGCAGCATCGCTTCAGGAGCAACGCCTGCTGCCAGGCAGGCAGCAATTGCCGCAAGCGCGTTTCCAGCGTTATGGCGGCCCGGAAGCCCAAGCGCGGATACCGGCAGAATCGCCTGCTCCGTCCCGTCTTCTTTACGCCATACGATCATATGTTCTTTATCCGAATCTTTCCCGCGTTCAAATGGCGGTTCGATGCAGATCCCTTGGTCAAGCCGCACGTAAAGCGAGAACGGCAGCAGCTTTGCGGCCAGTTGGTCAGCAATAGCTCTGCAGGTCGCATCGTCCCAGTTCAGAACGGCAACATCGTCCGCCGTCTGGTTGGCGAACAGCTTCGCCTTCGATGCGACGTAATCCTCCATCCCGCCATGATAGTCCAGATGCGTCTCGGCAATATTGAGCAAGAGAGCAATACGCGGACGGAATGACGAGGTCCCTTTCAGTTGGAAGCTGCTGAGCTCTGCCACGATCCAGTTATCCTTCGTTGCTTCGGCTGCCGCTTCGCAGAGCGGTATGCCGATATTGCCCGCCACGATGGGATTTAAGCCCGCCTCGCCAAGCAGCTTGCCGATCCAGGTCGTTGTTGTCGTCTTACCGTTCGAACCGGTAATTCCGATAATCGGAGCTGCCGACAGCCAATAAGCGACCTCGACCTCCGTTACAATCTCCACGCCATGAGCCTCCGCCTGCTGGACTGGACTTGCGGTGTACGGGATCCCCGGGTTTTTCACCAGCAATGCCGTTTCGCTTGTTACGAGATCGTCCGGATGATAACCGCATAGCACAGAAATGCCCAAAGCAGTTAATTCATCCGCTTCGGGGCATAGTTCACGTTCTTTTTTATCGTTTACAATCACTTCTGCTCCAAGAGCATGGAACACTTTTGCTACGCTCACGCCGCTTCTGGCAAGTCCTAATACAACGACGCGGCGATCCCGATAAGTCGCCGGATGGTTCATAAGTACAACTCCTTTGTATAAGAAGCGGAGCTAGCCGCTTAGTAGTCTTCGTTATGTATAGTCTAGCCCTCTCACCGGGCTTCCATGGAAGCCGGCAAGAGATCAGCCAAACCATTATCATTATACCTTATAGTGCAAGAAGAAGTCCGATTACGGCCAGCAGCAAACCGACCGACCAGAAGGTCGTAACGACGCGCCATTCGGACCAGCCACTCAATTCGAAGTGATGGTGAATCGGGCTCATCTTGAAAATCCGCTTGCCGCGGAGCTTAAACGATCCAACCTGCAGGATGACCGAAAGCATTTCCAGTACAAATACGCCGCCTACAATAACAAGCATAAGCTCCATCTTGGTCAGTATCGCGACGGCCGCGATGCCGCCACCAATGCCAAGCGAGCCGGTGTCTCCCATAAATACTTTTGCCGGATGGGCGTTAAAGATCAGGAAACCAAGCACCGCCCCAACCATTGCCGCGGAGAAAATAGCCGATTCATGCTCGGATACTTGAAGCGCAAGAATGGTAAAGGCGCCAAAGGCAATTGCGCTGGTACCCGACAAAAGGCCGTCCAGGCCGTCCGTAAAGTTCACCGCGTTACTCGATCCGAACAGGATAATAACGACAAACGGATAATAGAACCAGCCAAGATCAAAGCCCCAAGAAGTACCCGGTACCGTGATCATGGTGCTGTGATTCATATTGTACAGCTCCGCGCAAACGATAATGGAGAACAAAAGCTGGCCGAACAGCTTCTGGCGCGCCGTCAAACCGAGCGAACGTTTAAATACGATTTTAATATAATCATCAAGAAATCCAACAAGTCCAAAACCTAATGAAGCCGTAAACAGCACCCAGAAATCCGGGGTCTTATCCGAAAATTTCAAAAAGGCGATAAGCAGCGCAAGCATAATAATAATGCCGCCCATTGTTGGAGTGCCGCTCTTCTTCAAGTGGCTTTGCGGACCGTCGGTCCGGATTTGCTGTCCAAACTTCATGCGCCGGAGAAGCGGAATGAACAATGGTCCAAGCAGAACCGCTATTAAGAATGATGCACCTAATGAAAATAAGATGACCATCGTGTCCATTATCTATCTCACCTCGCTTCCAAAGTTTGGACAATCTGTTCCATGCGCACACCGCGCGAGCCTTTGACCAGGACGAGATCCTGAGGCTCTACTTGCTCTCTCAACCATTCTCCAAGCTTCCCTTTATCATCAAAATGTACAATCGCCGTTCCCTTTGCTTCCGCCGGGAATTGCGACAAAGCCCCTGCCGACGTATGCTCCGACAATGGTCCGAACGTAATGACGGCATCAGCCTTGTCAGGTGTAATATAAGCCCCCGTCTCGAAGTGAAGCGATTCTTCCTCCGGACCAAGCTCCCGCATATCGCCTAGAACGATCCATTTGCGCCGGAAGCCGCTCAGCTGGCCGACTAGATCAATCGCTGCGCGCACGGCGGTCGGATTGGCGTTGTACGCATCATTCAGAATCATTGCGCCGTTATGCGCCTTCACCGGCTGGATTCTCATGCCGGTCAATTCAAGACCGATCAAGCCATTTCGGATATTCTCCTCCGAAATGCCGAACCGGCGTCCAATCGCGATGGCCGCAAGCGCGTTGCTGACGTTATGCTGGCCGGGTACCGGTATGGTGTAAGGCGCTGATACGGTATCCTGCCCTTTGCGCTTAACGGCAAAGGCAGAAGATACGGCGCCAACCTCGATATCAGCCGCCGACCAGTCGTTGGACTCCCCAAGGCCAAAGGTCTGAAGCTGCGTGCCTTCAGGCAAGCTCATTCCGGCAAGTTCTGCCGCAAGCAGCGGTTCATCGCCGTTATAGAGAAGAATACCTCCCGAATGAAGCCCATGCGCAATCTCCAGCTTTGCTTTCGCGATCCCTTCGCGGGAGCCTAGCTGAAGCAGGTGGGCATCGCCGATATTCGTAATCACCGCAACATCCGGACGGGCAATATTCGTAAGCAGCTCAATCTCGCCAAAGCCGCTCATGCCCATCTCAAGGACTGCCGCATCCGTTTCCTCGTCAAGCTGGAGAACGGTTAGCGGCAGGCCAATATGATTATTCAGATTGCCTGCCGTCTTGTGAACTTTATAAGCTGTTCCAAGAACGGCAGCAACCATATCTTTTGTTGTTGTTTTGCCATTGCTGCCCGTAATGCCGATAACACGGACATACAGCTCTTCCCTGTAGGAAGTTGCCAGCTGCTGCAGCGCCTTCAGCGTATCCCTTACAAACAATAGAGGCGCGTCTGCCAGCTCCTGCGGCAATTCACGCTTCGTCTCCCACAAGGCGGCTGCAGCCCCTTGCTGAAGCGCCTGTGCCACATAGCTGTGACCGTCAAAGTTCTCTCCGACAAGCGGAACGAACAGCTGACCCGGCTGAATGCTGCGCGTATCCGTGCTGACGCCGGCAATCCGGACGGGTTCGCCTTTATAGGCTCTTGCGCCGCACATGTCGGCGACTTGCTCCAATGTACGATTGATCAATGTAATAATCCCCTTATCGCTTCTTTTGCCACCAAACGGTCGTCAAAAGGATGCGTAACGCTTCCTATAATTTGATACGTTTCATGACCTTTCCCCGCAATCAATACTACATCTCCCGGGCTTGCCATTTCAACCGCTTTTTCAATCGCGGCGCGGCGGTCAACCTTCAGTTCGTAACGGTCGGAGGTTATTCCGTCCTTCAGTAAACCTGCTTCAATATCCTTCAGAATAAGGTCCGGATCTTCCGTTCTCGGGTTATCGGATGTGACAAGCACGTAGTCCGCGTACCGCGCGGCAATCGAGCCCATAATCGGACGTTTCGTCCGGTCACGGTCGCCGCCGCAGCCAAATACGCATATGATCCGGGGCGGAGCCAGCTCCTTTACGGCACGAAGCACATTCTCCAAACCGTCAGGCGTATGCGCATAGTCCACAACAACGGCGAACTCCTGCCCTGCCTGCACGGATTCAACACGGCCCGGTACGCCGGGAACCGCTTCAAGACTGGCTTTAATCCGTTCTAGCGCAACGCCTTCGATAAGGGCTGCCGAAATGGCTGCCAGCGCATTGTAGACGTTAAACTTGCCGACCATCTGCAACGCAATATCCGTCTTACCGCGGAACGTGCTTACCCGAAACGTTGTGCCCTGCGCGGAAATCCGGATATTGGAAGCCCTAACATCAGCATGGTTGTCGATGCCGTAAGTAATAACTTCAGCTGCTGTCAGCTTGGCGAACTGTTCGGATACAGGATCATCCACGTTGAGAACCGCATAAGCGCGATCTTCTGCTTTTGCCGCGTATTCATTGCCAAGGCGTGAGAAGAACAGTCCTTTTGCTGCCGCATACTTCTCCATGGTTCCGTGATAATCCAGATGATCCTGGGTCAGGTTCGTAAAGACCGCCGTACGGAACCGGCAGCCCTTCACGCGCCCCTGCTCCAAAGCATGCGAGGAGACTTCAATCGCGCAATAGGCCGTCCCCTCCTTGCGCATGTCAGACAAATATTGCTGCAGTTGAAGCGCTTCCGGCGTAGTGCCGGACATCGGGAATGATTTTCCCGCGTAACGCATCTCTACCGTACCGATTACACCGGAGTTTCTATCGTTATCGTTTAAAATCTGTTCGATCAAATACGTTGTAGTCGTCTTGCCATTCGTCCCCGTTACCCCAATCAGATGAAGGGCGTTGCTGGGATGACCGTAAAAATGATCCGCTAAAACCGCCATTGCCAGCCGGCTGTCCTTCACGATCAGCTGAGGAGCATCCAGCTCCAGCTCACGTTCGACGACGAATGCGACTGCGCCTTTGGCTGCCGCTTGAGGCGCGTAAGCATGACCGTCAACCGTATGACCGGGAAGACAAATAAATAGCTGTCCCGGCCCTACTTTGCGTGAATCCGTCTCGATCCCCGCTATTTCCGTATCGCCTGCTCCTGTTAGCCTCGCCGTAATAAGCAGTTCTGCCAATTCGCTTAATCGCATGTTGTTTTCCTCCCGTATGCTGGTCGTTATCTCTCATTATAGTCAAGGAGAATGCATAATATCATCCTTCTTGACTATGGTTAGTCAAGGAGAATGCATAATATCATCCTCCATGACTACGGTAAGTCAGTGGGGATCCGTTATATCATCCTCATCGCCCAAATAAATACGTATCGTAGAACCTTTCTCTACCCTCGCTCCAACTGCCGGAGCCTGGCGGATAACCGTATTGCCCGAACCGGCCGAGGACAAATTGAAGTTCATGTTCATATCCTCGTAAATGTCCGATACCGATTTTCCTACCAGATTAGGAACCGTAACGACCGGCGTCTCGCCAAGCTTATACTTCTTGTCGATCTGTTTGTCGCGAGGAGGCACCTGCAAGATCGTAAGAGCATCCTCCATAATATTACGTACGATAGGGGCAGCCACGACACCACCGAATTGAATGCCTTGCGGATTGTCTACCGCCACATAGATGACGATCTCCGGTTTATCGGCAGGAGCAAAGCCAACAAAGGATACGATATGTTCATTCGGAGAATAACGTCCGTTGATTACTTTTTGCGCGGTACCTGTTTTTCCGCCTACTCTGTAGCCGTCGATAAACGCATTGCCGCCTGTTCCGAGAGCAACGACGCTTTCAAGCGCTTCGCGCACCTGCTTCGACGTGTCCTCCGAAATGACTTTACGGACAGCCTCAGGTTCAACCTGCTGAACCGTCTCGCCGGTCTGCGGATTAATCCATGCCTTGGTTACATGAGGTTTGTACAAGGTACCGCCGTTAATTGCAGCCGATACGGCAGCAATCTGTTGAATCGGCGTAACCGATACGCCTTGACCGAATGCGGTAGTGGCAAGCTCGACAGGACCAACCTTATCCAGCTTGAACAAGATACCGTTCGCTTCGCCAGGTATATCAATGCCTGTTTTTGAACCAAATCCGAAGTTTTTAATATAATCGAAAAGCTTCTCTTTGCCAAGCCGATTTCCAAGGTTTACAAATCCCGGGTTGCAGGAATTTTGCACGACTTCGAGGAAGGTTTGGCTTCCATGGCCGCCTTTCTTCCAGCAGCGCAGCCTAGCTCCGCCAATCTCGACGGCACCGGGATCGAAGAAGGTTTCGTTCTTGAGATCTACCTTCTTCTCTTCGATTGCTGCTGCAAGGGTAATGATTTTAAACGTCGATCCGGGCTCGTAGGTCATCCAGATCGGAAGATTGCGGTTATAGGTTTCGCTTGGATATTCCCGGAAATTAGCAGGTTCATAGGTTGGCCGGCTGGCCATCCCCAGAATTTCTCCCGTGTTCGGGTTCATGGCAATTGCAATAATATCGTCCGGCTGGAGTGCCGTCATGGCCTGATCGAGTTCCCGCTCCATAACCGCCTGTATCTGCTGGTCGATCGTTAATTCCAGTGAAAGGCCTTGCTGCGGCGCTTTATACGTATCCGAAGAATTCGGCATTGTTTTCCCCGATGCCGTGGACAAATAAGAGACATTGCCGTCAATCCCTTTCAGCATGTCGTTATATTTGGCTTCAACGCCGGTAAGCCCTTTATCTACCCCCGTAAAGCCCAGCAAGTGCGCGGCGAGGCTTCCGAAAGGATAATAGCGGTTATTGTCCTCCGCAACAACAACTCCGTTAAGATGCAAATTTCTTACTTGCTGCGCCTTGTCGGTAGTCATTCGTTTCCCGCCTGGCTTCAGTTCTACAATGCTTGTTTTCTTGGAGAGCAGCTTGACCAACGCTTCCTCCGTCATGTCCAAATAAGGCGCAAGCTTGGCAGCTGTCGCCTGTTTGTCCGGAATTTGCACAGGGATAGCCAGCACGGTTGGCGTGCTTATATCATACGCCAGCTTGGTCCCGTTACGATCCAGAATATCGCCACGCTTCGCCTTGTAGGGAATTTCACGCCGCCAGTTATCTTCCGCTTGGGCGGACAGCTTCTCTCCCTGCCACAGCTGAACATAAGAAAGCCGGAAAATTAATCCGGCAAAAGCTGCCACGCTGATTAGAAGTACAATAAACAGCCGGCGACGCAACGTTACATTCGATACCTTCATCCTTTGTTCCCCCTTACGCCTCATCCTTCGGCTGAGCGTACGCTGACGCTCATTCCCAACCTATGAGGGACAAGTGGGGGATAGAACAAGCTATCCATTAATTATTGCGTATTGGCCGTATCGACTTTCTGATCTTCAGCCGAATTCGTTCCTTCATCCGTATTTTTCATGGCATCCTCTACATCGGTGGAATCGGTAGAATCGGTTTGACTATTCGCCCCACCCGTCTGCGGCGAAAGAGTGAGTTCAATAAGACGTTCGCCGTTTTTCGTGACCTGTTTCTGCGAGACGACATAACCTTCGCCCTTAACTGTTACTCGGATGTCCAGCACGGATGCAATTTCGAGCGCGTCGCGCAATGATATACCCGTCATATCCGGGATTTTCAGCTTGTCCCGTTGTTCCGTAATCAAGTATACCTTCTGGGCCGGATGAACGGAGGCTCCCGATGCAGGCACCTGCTGGATAACCTTTGTTCCTCCCCCGACTACCTCAACGTTCAAGCCGCGCGATTTCAATTGCGTTTTTGCTTGAGATACGGTCAGGCTAGCAAGCTTCGGCACGGATACCGTTACTTCTTTCTTCCCATTCTCGGTAACTTTAATATCCGGTGCAATACCCATATGTTTTAAACTCTTGTATACAACATCCTTAAAGGCAGGTGCCGCAACGGCGCCGCCGCCGGCTTTCGGATCGTTAGGCTCGTCAACGACGATATAAAGGACGATCTTCGGATTCTCAACAGGTGCGTAGCCGATAAAAGATACGACGAACTTGTCTTGCGAATATTTTCCGTTAATGACCTTTTGCGCCGTACCCGTCTTGCCGGCTACCCGATAGCCTTCGATATAAGCATTACGGCCGGTACCGATCTCTTGGTCCGATACGACCTGTTCCAGGTATTCGCCCACCTTCTTTGATGCTTCCTGCGAAATGACCTGCCTTACCACCTTAGGCTGCGTCTTTACGGTTGTCTTGGTATTAGGGTCATAAATCTGTTTCACAATATGCGGTTCCATCAGCTTGCCGCCGTTCGCAACCGCCGCAACCGCCGCAATCTGTTGAATGGCTGTAACTTGCACCTTACCTTGACCAAATGAAGCGCGGGCAATATCGGAAGGAATGGATAAGTTCACATTAATCGCACCCGATGCTTCACCGCCAAGCTCGACACCCGTTTTTTGGCCGAACCCGAACCGGTTGATATAATCCATAAGCTTCTCTCCGCCAAGCTGCTCCCAGCCTAGCTTAACGAACGCAACGTTACTGGAGCGCTTTAAGCCTTCCAGATAAGTGATCGTACCCCAACCGACTTTGTTAATGTCTTTTACCGGAGCGCCCGGAACCGCTATGGAACCGGAATGATACGTCGCGTTCGGGTTGAAGATCCCTTCCTGAACGGCTGCAGCCAGCGTTACAATCTTGAACGTTGAACCGGGCTCATACAAGGACTTGATCGAGTGGTTATACGCATTCTCGTAACTCATGTCCCAATAGGTATTCGGATCAAATGTCGGATAATTGGCCATCGCCAGAATATCCATTGTATTCGGATCTGCGGCAATCGCGGTAATACTCTTCGGATGATATTTCTGATTGATATCCTCAAGCGCTTTCTCGACGTAATTCTGAATGTCCATGTCGATCGTAAGAGCTATATCCTGGCCGTCCTGCGCCGGCTTGTATTCCACTTCGCCTTCCGCGAGCTGGACGCGTTTGCCATCCTTTTCGTACTTCAGCTCCCCGTCTTCGCCTTTCAGCTTGTCGTTATAGAAAGACTCAATCCCCGAAGCCGCCTGGCCTTCCTTCGTCACGTACCCCAGCAGCTGCGAAGCCATGGAATGACGAGGATAGTAACGCTTCTGATCTTCAAAGAGGTAAATGCCGACGTCTTTCGTCTTGTATTTATCGTAAAGCTCTTGGCGGAACTTAACGACCTTGTCGGCAAGCTCCTTGTCTATCTTCCAGCCTTCCTCGTGAATCTCGCGCTGCTGATAGTAGTCGCCGTTATCCTTTTGCGCCGTAACGATCTTGAGCAGATCGGCCTCCGGCTTGCCCAGCAATGTATGTAATCCCGCTGCTACTTCGTCGGCGATATTCAGCTTATGAATCATATCGGGGTTTACCGCGATATCGTAAGCAACGGAATCCATGGCGAGCATGTTGCCGTCCCTGTCCGTAATCGTCCCCCTCTTCGCTAAGAGCTTCTCTTCGGCCGCCCATCTCGTCTTGGCCTTTTCGTACCAAAAGTCTCCTTTAACCACCTGCACATAATAGATTCTTCCGATTAGAACAACAAAAAGGAGGGTTATTATCCCTCCAAACAACAACGTGCGAAGTTTAATTCGTTTCACCATATGCGTCACCTATTCCGTCTTCGCGGATTGTGTATTTACCATGATGTCCGGCTGTTCGGTGCTCGCCATGCCTTGCGTTTCTGCCATTTTGCGGATCCTCTCCGGATCGTTAAGCATTTCTACTTGCTTCTGCAACTCTTTCATATCAATGTTCATGGTTGCGTATTGAGTTTTCATTTGCTTGATTTGGACGCGCATATCATAGTTCTTCGCGTATTGATTTACGATGACCCCAAGTACGATTACGCAAAAAACGACCGTAAACATGTACAGCAGCTTCTCTTGAACCGGAATCGACTTGCGCTTCACAACAATCCGTTTTGTCTCGCGGACGACCGGCCGCTGTTCCGGCTTGCGCTTTGGCTGCATGGCCAAATTGCCGTTGATATAAGCCAATGAAAGAACCCCCTCTAACCTACAATTTTTCTGCGACACGCAGCTTGGCCGAGCGAGAGCGAGGGTTAACTTCTAGTTCCTGCTCTGTCGGAACAATCGGCTTGCGGTTTACTAACCGAAGCTTTCCTGTGCCGCCGCACACACATTTCGGGAAATCCGGCGGACAAGTGCATTTTTCAACATAACTCGCAAATAATTGCTTGCAGATGCGATCCTCTAACGAATGGAAAGTAATAACGGATATCCTGCCGCCGGGACGAATGCATTTCACTGCTTCCTCTAATGCATCTTCCTCGGCGCCGAGCTCGTCATTTACGGCGATCCGGAGAGCCTGGAAGGAACGCTTGGCCGGATGACCGCCAGTTCGTCTTGCTGCAGCCGGAATTCCGGTTTTGACCAGTTCGGCCAGCTCGCCTGTTGTTTCAATCGGCGCATTCTCGCGGGCCTGGACAATTTTACGTGCGATCGATCTAGCGAACTTCTCTTCGCCGTACACATGCAGAATCCGGGATATCTCCCGTTCTTCCCAGCTATTAACGATATCGTAGGCCGTTAAGGCTCCTCCTTGATCCATCCTCATGTCAAGAGGAGCATCATGGTTGTAGCTGAAGCCGCGCTCCGCCTCATCCAGTTGGGGACTGGAAACGCCAAGATCGAACAAAATGCCGTCGACCTGAGGGACACCGTCTACCGTTGGAACATCGCACGTGAGAAGCATTTCTTCCAAATAACGAAAATTGCTCTTGACTAGCGTTACTCTATCCATATAGGGAGCAAGCCTTACGCGTGCGTTATCCAGCGCAGCATCATCCTGGTCAAATGCGATCAAACGCCCTCCACCGCTCAGCTGGGACACAATTCTTTCACTATGACCTGCGCCGCCAAGCGTACAGTCGACGTATATGCCGCCTGGCTTGATCGCCAGTCCGTCAACCGCCTCTTCCAATAGCACTGTAATATGCTGAAACACGCTAACATCCTCCCATTCTTGTTGTTTACTCTAGAAGTTGAAGTCGAAATCGACCAATTTCTCCGCGATCTCGTTGAATGCCTGCTCGGATTGCGCATAATAGCCTTCCCACGTCGATTTGCTCCAGATCTCGACGCGGCCTGATACGCCAAGCACCATGCAATCCTTATCCAGCTTCGCGTATTCGCGGAGGTGGGCTGGTATGTTTACCCTTCCCTGTTTGTCGAGCTCGCATTCCGTTGCCCCGGAAAAGAAAAACCGGGTAAACGCCCGGGCATCCGACTTCATGAGAGGCAGTGACTTCAGCTTCTGCTCCAGCACGCTCCACTCGCTCATAGGGTAAACAAACAAGCAGTTGTCTAATCCGCGGGTTGCGATAAAGATAGTGCCTAGCGATTCCCGGAACTTTGAAGGAATAATAATGCGGCCCTTCTCATCAATGGTATGTTGATATTCACCCATAAACATGAGATGCGCCCCACCCCTTCCCCCGTATCCTCCACTTCGCACCACTTTTCCCCACTAAGATAGACTAGTTCGCCACCTAAAATAAAAATCCTGCTCCATGAGCAGGATTTTTGAAAAATAATTCATATGATTAACCGTTTGGCTGATTTGGATCTTCTTCCTTATCCTCTTCTTTGACCGGAGGCGTTATAAGGTTCCTTGGCGGAGCCTGATATTTCGGCCTGGAGCGGAATTTGCCGCGCAGCCAGTATACCGGCAGCCCGATAATAACAAGCAGCAGCAGAATCGGCAGAGCACCGGCAACAAAAACAAGCAGCCCCTGAAGTACGGTGATCATGGCGTTTACGCTGTCTTGCAAAGCTTTAGACATTTTATCGCCAAGACCGTCTTCCACCGACTCCGACTTCGCGTCTGGCTGATAGAGCCTGAGCTCAACCGTCGAATAAGAAACGTTGTTATCCAGGTAGCGAATCCGCCCCTTTAATCGTTCGATATTTTCCTGAACCGTCGCAAGCTGCTCGGAGAACTTCACCAGATCATCCGCTTTTGTCGCCTTATCCATAAAGGCAAGCAACCTTTCCTCCACTGCCTGCTGTGCTTTCAGACGCGACTGCAGGTCCACGTACTCCTCCGTCACGTCCGTGCCGCTGATCTGCCGCTCAAACTTCTTATGCTCGATACCGTTAAGACGGTCGATAAAATCCATAAAACCTGCCGCCGGCACTTTGATGGTATAGGTGGAGCTCTTCTCGCCGTTGTATTGCCCATCCTGGAATTGCAATATATACCCGCCTGACTGGTGAATGGTGTTGCGGAGTACCGTTGCCGCCTTATCGAAATCAACGGCTTCTATCGTTAAATTCGCTTTGTAGATCAGTTTTTGATTCAAGCCCGCTCCCGTGCCGTCAGCGGCAATCTCTCCAATAGACCCTCCGCCCGCTTCACCGCCTACCGCCGCGGCAGGCGCTTCGGCAGAGCCTGCCGCGTTCTCCGATTGGACCTCCGCCTTGGCATCCGAGGGCTGTCTATTGACAACCGCCCCGCTGTTCGCCGTTGATGCGGCCGAGTTCATGTTGCTGCTTCCTGATGAGCATCCTCCGAGAATTAGTGCGATCGCCATAATCATCACGAGCAAGAACATGTACCCATTTCTTTTTATACGCATCTTTACTCCCCCTTTTCCATAGTTCACCGTCCTAGACGCACAATATTTGGAAAAGTTGCATGAGGGAGGAAATACGATTTAACTCTTCATACTGCTCAAAAACAACACGATCAGCTCCATTGCCAGCAAAGAGGTTTGATCCAAGTGATCAAGCAGCGGATTCACCTCTACGAACTCGGCGGAGGTCATGCGTTTGGATATGCCTAGCATGCGGATAGCCTCCCGGGCTTCGTCCGCTGTTAAACCGCCATGTACCGGAGTACCCGTCCCCGGAGCTTCGGCAGGATCAACGCTGTCGATATCAAAGCTGAGATGGATGCCGTCCGCCCCGTCTCCCGCAATGCGAAGCGCTTCGGTGATTACCGCATGAATGCCAAGCCGTCTAATGTCGTCCATGCGGAAACAAGAAATTCCCTCCGCCTGGATAAACGCTTCCTCCGCAGGATCCAGATCCCGGGCTCCGATAAGGACAATATTGCCGGGAGCGATTGTACCCGCTCCCGGCAATAAGTGGGATAAAGACAGCTGCGCCCTTCCTTGGGCGACGGCGAGCGGGATGCCGTGCATATTGCCGGAAGGGCTGGTTGATTCGGTGTTCATATCGGCATGCGCATCAATCCATATGACGCCAAGCTTCTTATAATGCGAGGTCAATCCGGCTAACGTCCCCATCGCCAGACTATGATCTCCGCCAAGAACGAAAGGAAACTGTCCGGAAGATACAACGGCTTTTACGGCCCGGGCCAATGCGATTCCCGTCTTGATGACTTCCTCGGAATGGTTCATCGGAACCTGAATAACGGGAGCAGGAATACCGGCGTTTATGATTTCCTTCAGCTTATTAATCGTGCAGCCTTGCTGCTGCAGCATTTGAAAAAGGCCCAGCTGATAGATGTGGCGGGGGGCTTGCTCACTGCCGGGTGTCCCTGCGCCAAGACCAAAGGGAACGGATAACAAAGTAAGCTTATTCATATTTGAAACACTTCCTTGATCCGCTCCAGTGCCCAGTCCAGCTCATCCTTCGTTATAATTAACGGCGGAGCGAAGCGGATTGCCGTCTCGTGGGTTTCCTTGCACAGCAGCCCGATCTGGAACAAGGCTTCGCAATAAGCTCTCGCTTGCACGGATAACTGCATCCCGATAAATAAACCTCTTCCCCTAACTTCGATAATATCCTCGTGGCGTATCGCTTCAAGTGATTGCTTGAAATATTGGCCAAGCTGTTCCGACCGCTCAGCCAGCTTTTCGTCTTCCATCACCTCAAGCGCAGCTAGCGCTACCGCGCACGCCAGAGGATTTCCGCCAAAGGTTGAGCCGTGAGAGCCCGGCTCGAACAAGTCAAGCACATCATCCCCAGCCGCAACAGCCGAGATTGGCAGAACGCCTCCGCCAAGCGCCTTGCCCAATATATACGCATCCGGAACGACGTCTTCCCAGTCGCAGGCAAACCTCTTGCCCGTCCGGCCAAAGCCCGTCTGTATCTCATCGGCCATAAACAATACATTATGCTGTCTGCATAATTCGAACGCTTGTTTTAAATAACCGTCAGGAGGCACGACAACACCGGCTTCACCCTGAATCGGCTCCACAAGAAAAGCTGCCGTATTTGTCGTTATCGCATCCGCAAGCGCTTCGGCATCACCGTAAGGGATAATTTTAAATCCCGGCGTAAAAGGTCCAAAGCCGGCGCGGTACTGCGCATCGGAGGAGAATGAAGTAATCGTAATGGTCCGTCCGTGAAAATTGCCTGCGCAGACGATAATTTCGGCTTGACCAGGCGGTATCCCCTTAATCCGGTAAGCCCAGCGGCGCGCTGCCTTTAGCGCCGTTTCTACCGCTTCGGCTCCCGTGTTCATCGCAAGGATTTTGGACTTGCCCGTAAATTCCGCCAGCTTCTTGGATAGCTGGCCAAGCTGCTCGCTATGGAAGGCTCTTGAAGTCAACGTCACCTTATCCGCCTGTTCCTTAAGCGCTCGAATGATTGCGGGATGCCGGTGGCCATGGTTCAGCGCGGAATAAGCGCTGAGCATATCCATATAACGGCGGCCTTCCGGGTCTTCCACCCACACCCCTTCTGCCTTCTCGATCACAACAGGAAGCGGACTATAGTTGCGTGCACCGAAACGATCCATAAGACGTATCGTGTCAACGGAGCTTTTCATTTGCGCAATCCCCCCTTGTTTCATTGTACGGTGATTGCCGCAAGTCCCATGACCGCAAAAAAAAGAACGCGCCAGAAGGCGCGTCCTTTTTACATCCAATCTATTCTTCTTTCCAGCTGTCGAGATAAGTAACCTGCTCCGGCGTAAGCTTATCGATGCTGATGTTCAACGAATCCAGCTTGAAGCGTGCTACCTGCTCGTCAAGCTCGTAAGGTACGTTTACGACTTTATTGCCGATATTCGCGTATTGTTCGTTCACGTATCGAAGGCCAAGTGCCTGAAGGGCAAACGTTGTATCCATGATCTCTGCGGGGTGCCCGTCGCCTGCTGCCAGGTTAACGAGACGTCCTTCCGCCAGCACATAGATGCTGCGGCCGTCCTTCAGCTTATATTCTTCGATATTGCGGCGAACGGTACGGATATCCGTTGACATAGCCGCAAGCTCCGGCTTGTTGAATTCCACGTCGAAGTGGCCGGCGTTCGAGAGAATCGCGCCATTTTTCATGACCTCGTAATGCTCGGCACGGATACAATCTTTATTGCCCGTTACCGTAATAAACAATTCGCCTGCTTTAGCCGCCTCCGACATCGGTAGAACGGTAAAGCCGTCCATGTAAGCCTCTACCGCTTTGATGGCATCCACTTCGGTTACGACTACGTTCGCGCCAAGGCCTTTGGCACGCATGGCAACGCCTTTACCGCACCAGCCATAGCCGACCACCACTACCGTTTTGCCTGCTACAACCAGGTTTGTCGTCCGGTTAATGCCGTCAAAGACGGATTGGCCGGTACCGTAGCGGTTATCGAACAAATATTTGCAATAAGCGTCATTCACGGCAACCATCGGGAAGCTCAGCGTGCCTTCCTTCTCCATCGCCTTCAGACGGATAATTCCCGTTGTCGTTTCCTCTGCGCCGCCGCGAAGATTCTCGCGGAGATCAGGACGCTCGGTATGCAGAATCGTAACCAGGTCGCCGCCGTCGTCAATAATCAGATCCGGTTTGGACTCAAGCGATTTGATTAGCAGTTCCTTATATTCTTCCGGCTCCGGATTGTATTTCGCAAATACCGTAATTCCGTCTTCCACCAGTGCCGCGCAAATATCGTCTTGCGTGGACAACGGATTGCTGCCCGTAATGGTTACGTCCGCGCCGCCTGCTTTAACGACCTTCGCAAGATAAGCCGTTTTTGCTTCCAGGTGGAGCGAAATAGTAACCTTTAGACCTTTAAAAGGCAGATCCTGCTCGAATTGCTCGCGAATCCGGTTCAATACCGGCATATGCGCGCTTGCCCAGTCAATTTTCAAATGCCCTTCCGGTGCAAGGGCGATATCGCGGATCATGCTTTTTTCCAATGTACTCATGCCTTTTAATAGCCTCCTACAACATTCTTACCTCGGGGAGAGGTTTACTCATAAATAGACGAGCTGATGTCCGCCTGTTGGACTGAACGGAAGCTCAAGCAGCTTCTCCAGCCATGCGGAGCCGTAACGGTTCCAGTAGCCGGACATGTTGATAACTCTCTCCTGCGGTTTGCCGCTCGGCCAGAGCGAAAGCGCAATGCGGTCAAGCTGACGTATCGAAGCGTCGTATTGCTTATTAAATGCATCCTTCGTTTTGGCTTCCAAATACTCGATCTGCTCAACAATCTTCTGGCGGTTCGTCTCTCCCAGCTTCAGAAGACCCGGCTGAATGGAGCCGGCAAGCTCAAGCAGCGGTCCATACATCGCAGTAAACGACTGCTTCACTTCTTGGAAGCGGTCTTCGATGGAAAGCTGATCCTGCTCGGACAGCCACGCTTGCTTGCGGGCTTCGAAACGCTTCGCCACATCCTCGAAAGACAGCTCATATTTCATCATATGCTTCGCAATGGTACCTTCTACCAGGGTGAAGGACATACGCGGCACAATAATCGGCATTTCCATTCCTAGCTTACGGAAAGCTTCGCCTGTTAATGCCCAATACGCAATTTCGCCCGGACCCAAAACAGTTCCAAGCACCGGGAACAAATAATCCTGCATAATCGGCCTTGTAAGTACGTTATTGCTGAGCTGGGAAGGCTGCTCCTCCGCCAGCTGAAGCAGCTGCTCCTTCGTCCAGAAAGCTGTGGCCTTCCGGTCCTGGAACTGCCCGTCACGCTTGTGCAGCAACGTCCGCTCATCTCCGCTCGCCGAGTTAAATACAAACAGGTTCGCGCTGCCTTCCACGACATCCGCCTGCAGCTGGTAACCAAGCGATTTCACTTTCTCCGCCGCGGATTTATAAGCCGCTTCCAGCTCATCGTTCTCCTCAATAATGCGGCGGAACATCGGCGCTTCGATTTTGCGGAGCTTTGGATCATCCGCATCCAGAAGAACAAGGCCTTCCTTGCCGAACAAAAAGGCCAGAATTCCGGCAAACATGTCCGATAACGACCGGGATTGGCCTGCAATTTGTCGTAACTGCTCAAGCAGGCCAGGCTTAAAGTCGGAATGCGGAAGCGTCTGCTCGAGCTCTTCCAGCAACGCGTTCCAGCTGTCCGTATCCACAGACGTACGGCTTACGGATGTTCTTGGACCTTCCGGACGCTGCACAATCAGCTTGCGCAGCTCCTGCTCCGCATTCAGCACGTAAGTATGATTCGCTTCATCCCAATCGTGATCCTCGCCCGCAATCCAGAAGACCGGTACAACCGTGCGGCCCAGCTTCTCGGATGCCCATTTAGCCCCGCTGACGATGGAGACCGCCTTATGTATCACAAGCAGCGCTCCTGACCACAAGCCGGCTTGCTGCCCGCCAATAATAACCGGCGCGCCTTCCGCGATAGCACGGATTGAAGCGTCCACCTCCGGCGTTGTATATGGACTATTGTATTGGCGCAGCACCTCGGCTAATTCCGCCGAGTTCGCCCGGCTGCCCGAAAGCTCCTCCAGCTTCTTCAGGCGCTCGGCCCAATCCTGCTCGCGTCCGGCATGATAGCCGTACAGCGAATCGATATTTGCGTCCGTCCGATGTATATAAGCCTCTGTTAAAGGCTGGGCGCTTGGCAAGTCATAATGTTCCGTATTCATAGCGCAGCCAGTTCCTCCCAAATCAATCGTATATTTTTGTAAAACTGTAACCATTCAAGCAACAATTTGATTGTACACAAAGGATAAGCCGCACGTCAAAAGAAAAAAGACCCGCAACCTCTTGGTTACAGGCCTCAAGTGTTTACGCGGAAAAGATTTTTTGTCCGATCGCAATAAACATCAGCAGCAGATACGCCATACTCATCGTAAAGAAACCCAGTCGCCACACGGCGCGAAACACCCGCTTCACATTTACGTTTCCGCGTTTGCGGAACTGCATATTGCCCAGCAATCCGCCGCCAAGCAGCATAAAAAGAATTATAGCATACAGTCCAAATGAGCTGTTAAATATGGAGTCAAACAATACAGCCACGCATCCGATCAGAAGCGCGGTTGTAACATCCATCGCCAGCTGGAACGCTTTTTTTCTATCGTCTGAAAACATGCCATACCCGAAATAAACCAGAAGAAACGGAATGACAGGTATTACTGCCAAATAGGCGTAGACATATTTTATGCTGTCCCATAAAAAGCCCATGTCATTCGCACCTTTCCTCGTTTTCTTAATGGAGCTGCTTCACGAGTGTTGTTACAGCATCATTTAACGGTGAGGCTATGCCTATGCGTCTTGCAAGTCCGGAGACACCGCCGTTAATCCAGTCAATTTCCGTGTGCCGTCCTGCCCGGACGTCACTTAACATGGAGGAAACGTTTGTTGCCGTAGCCGCGCATACCTGCATCACAAGCTGCCATCCGTCAGCTGCTGATTTCATCCCGTCTGCCGCGAGAATCGCGGACGTTTCTTCGAACAAGGATCTCATGAGCTTCAGCCTTGACGGGTGCTCCGGCAGCTCACCGTTTGTCGTATCGTAAATCGCCGTAAGCGGATTAATAACCGCGTTAATAAGCAGCTTTTGGTAAATCCTGTCCTTCATCTCATTCGACAAACCCGCACGGAATCCTGCCGATTTCAGTATATTAAGCAACAAATTTTGGAGATTATCGTCCTTTTTGTCTTCCGCATACGCTCCAAACCATAATGGACCATCCCCTGTGTGCCGCACATGGCGCGCATCATCAATCCGTCTGGCTCCAGCAGACGTAACGCCCGCATACAAGAGCGTGCCCGGAAGAGCAGCCGCAAGCTTGTCCATATGACCGATTCCGTTCTGAAGGCACAGTAACGCCGATTTCCCGCTGCTTAACCTCTGCAGCTGATGCAATAGCCGTTCATCAATATGGCATTGCTTGACCGTCAAAATGATCCAGGCCGCAGCGTGCTCAGCATCTGCTCCGGCTTGTCCAGCTTGACCAGCCAGAAGACTTGGAAGAGAATGGCTGTTCACCGCGATATCACGCGCAACCCCATCCAGCATTTCCAGCCTGATGCCTTCCGCCTGGAGCCGTTTCGCCTGCTCGTCCGTGCGCGTCCACACGGTGACCTCCTGTCCCGCCTGAGCAAGCAGACCGGCATGCAGAAGACCAATCGCTCCGCCTCCAACTATATGTATCTTCAAACCTCAATCACCACTTCAGAAGTATTGGGCATAAAAAAAGTATGCTCGTATTTATAGCATACTTGTTTCCAGATAAAAAGCGAACACCCCGCCGTACATCGCCGGCGGGGCATTCACCTATTCAATTCGTTCCAAATTTCCGTTTGCATCCATTTTAAAGCGAGGCTTTGCTTCCTCTTCATGCGTTAACACCGCCAGACGGCGTGCCCGGTCCATGATTTGAATCAATGTTTTATAATCATCATTGACGGCCCGGTAATCGGTCTGAACATTATTTACTTCTCTAGACAATCTCTCATTCTCATCGCGCAAACGATCAATTTCATCATCTTTTTCCTTCAGTTCTTTCTCGAAGGATTTGATTTGACGGCTTACGTCCTGATAAGTGGTCTTGAACTGTCTAAGAAAACGGATAATGGAATCAACGGATAAACCTTCTTCCGTCGTTACCGCATTAGCGCTAAATGCTCTTTCTTCTGCATCATAAACGGCAATAGAAGAGACATGAGGGGTTGCGACAATCGCCTGTTTTTTCAAATAATTGCGCTTCTGGCGCTGCTGCTTGGCGATTTGAATCGCTTCTTCGTAACGTTTGCGGACACAGCTGTTCCAGCGGAAACCGCAAGCCGCAGAAGTCCGTCCTATACGTTCCCCTACCTCTTCAAATGCCGCTAGCTGGGTACTACCTTCGCGAATATGGCGTAGTGTAACTTCGGCGAGTATAAGATCGTCGTCGGGACTCCACGCATCTTGTCTGACTGCTGTCATGCGACCAAAACCTCCTTACGTAAAGGCGCTTACTTTATCTCTATGCCCTTGGTAGAGTTCATAGAATCTATCGGATACTAATTTGTATATCCAAATTTCAAAAAGCTCATACATAATTCATTCGATTAACGAGCAAACTGATATCATAACGCTTTCAATTTACACAAAATAGTTGATTTTGTTCGTACTTGCTTGTTTACACTGCCAAATTCAACCGTTATAATGTACAATAGAAATTCGGGTCAGAGCGAAGGGGGGATGGTTTCATGGCACGCATGTATCGGGTACTCGGTTTTTGGACTCTTGTGATCGGCTTGATGGCCTTCGCAGGTCACATGACTGAATTCGCACTTCTGTTTTTTGCACAAGCGGTGGCTTTCGTTTTCCTGGGTTATCTCAAATTTAGCGAACGAACATACATACTCATGTTCTGGGGATATATGGCAATTTCGTTTGTAGGCTTTACTTACTGGACCGTATTCAAAATGGGCAACCCCTTCTAAAGTTTGCGAACGACAAAAAAAAGGTGCAGCTCCTCCGGAGCCGCACCTTTTCTCATTTATCCAGCACAAGTACCTTAAACGTCTCGCTCATTCCGTCGCTCAGTAGCAGTTGACGCACCGCCCGGTTCATCCTGGCCGTTTGACCGAAAGGGTCCGTTTCCGCATGATTTTGTAGGAGCTCAAAGGCCCCGTGATCAATGAGAAACTGCTTCTGGGTATCGTAATAAGCAATGCGCCATCCTCCGGCTTCCGCGGCATGACGAAGCGACGTAAAGGGCACATGCGCCGTTATATCCTGCTCTCCGATTCGAAGGTAAGGCTCGTCGGACGCGATATGACCGGAGTAGCACAGCAAAGTCCCTTTCATTCGGTGTTTCGCCGTATATTCTTCCGCCTCATGACCGTAATCAACGATAATGACGCGCCCAGCCTCCAGTACTTCGGCAAGGCTTGCAAGCCATTGCTCCGCATCGAGATTAACCTCCGTCTGCTGTCCTTCCGTTAGGTGAATACCGCTTTTTTGCAATGCAGCAGCAATCCGTTCATCCGAGAGCGGCATATGCACCTCGTAAAAGCCATCCTCCGCATTTCCGGCTACGCCAAGTTCAACAAGCTTTCCCTGCTCAACCGTCACCCGATTCACCGGAAAGGCATCCAGCAGCTCATTGGCGAGCACAACCGCAGGCAGCTCCTGCCAATGCCGCCCGCTCTGCATGGCTTCGTCAGAAGACAGGAATAACGCCGTATAGCTTGTATTTGAGCTGATGGCACGCTTCGCTTCTTCCAGGTGGCCCGGATGATCATCGACTAGAATAGACCGGCATTGAAGCGCGGAAGATTGTTCTGCTTTTGCCCGCCAGGCTTCTTGGATTTGCATCGTAAGCCGCCCTGTGCCCGCTCCCCATTCCACAAGCTGAATATGGCCTCCGGCAGAATGGACAGCGTAGTCATACACATAATTCGTCAAGCAATGCGCCATCACGGCACCTACGGCAGAGCTGGTGTAAAAATCGCCTTCCCGCCCTATTCGCACAGGTCCCGAACGGTAATAACCGTCTTGCTTATCATATAAACATAAACTCATATATTGTTTGAAAGTCATGCAATGAAGGTCTGCAGAGCCCGTGCTGCCAGCCCGCCAGCCGACCGCAGGCATACCGGCTATCTGTTCCGAAATACGGATGATTAACGATTTTTTACCTATTTTCACCTGCTCATCTCCCGCTTATAAGATATAATAAATGGAACCGTCGCATACAATGTTAGCTGTACAGGCCTAGCAACGTAAGAAAGGAGGCGGCTGGTGGCATTCCATCGCATTTATGTTCGCGGCAGATGGCTCTTTATCCTTCTTATCGTTCTTATGCTTGCCATCTGCAAGCTTCCCGTCATGGCCGAGCCTCAATTAACGGAGGACGAGCAGGTCAATCAGATTTTGGAAAAGAGCTTGTCTATCGTTGAGATAGACAAAGAAATTGCACGCATACAAACAGAAAAAGAAAAGGTTATAGACGACATGTCCGTCACCGACAAACGGATTGTGCAGCGTGATCAGGAAATTATGGAGAAGCGTGAAGAAGCCGGCAAGGTCCTTCGCGCTTATTATATGGGTGAACGCGAGATTCTGCTGCGCGCGATTCTATCCTTCGATTCGATTCACGATTTATTCGCCATGCTGGACTACGTAGACATTATTTTTTCGCAGGACCGGAACACGCTTGATTCCTACACGAAGGAATATAAGAGCTTGAAAGAGGAATACGCCAAATTGGACGGAAGAAAAACGGAGCTTGAAGATATTGAAAACCGGCTTCAAACCCAGCGCAGCCGGGTTGCGCAGCTGGAGCAGCAGATTGACGGCCAGCTCGCCGGACGTTCCGACGCGGATCGGCTTCGCTTGCTGATGCAGGAGCTGACGAACTATTGGGAATCGGCCGGACTTGAAGAAGTGGAGCAGTATTTCGATGCTTTATCCAAAGCGATGAACAAACTGCCAAGCTGGATTGAGGACAATAAGCAGTACCTGGAGATAAACGGGTTTAATTATACGATTCATATTCCGGAAGACGCTTTGAACGCTTTCCTCAGGGAGCAGGATAAACGGTTTAACGATTTCTCCTTCCGGTTTGAAGACGGCAAAGTAACCGCATCAGGCAAGCACGATAACATGGATATTGCCGTCTCCGGTCATTATACCGTGGAAGAAAAGCCGAAGAACGGCATTGTATTCCATGTCGATGAGCTGTTGTTTAACGGTTTTGCGCTGCCCGATACGACAAGGAAATCACTTGAAGACAAATTTGATCTCGGCTTTTATCCTGGCGACATTATTAAATTCATACAAGCTAAATCAGTTGAAATGAAAGACAAGGAGCTTACTGTTTATTTGAAGATGAAGCTGTAACCGATTGGATAAAGGCGGTAATGTCTGTTGCCCCGCTCGTATACAACTGCCATAAAGCTTCCCATCGGCTCCATTCCTTATGCCAGTTAGGAGCAGGAGGCTCCCCGATGGGTTCTTCATTAAGCAAAGGCAACCACCATGTTGGCGGATATTGGGCCGTAGAGCCCGAATATCCGCCTATTTCGTATATCGAATTTTTAGCAGGCAATTTGCCGAAGCGTTCATAATTACGCCCTTGCTCGGTCACGCTTGTCATCTCTTTAATCCAGCTGAAGGCCGCCTCTGCCTTATCCGTATTAGCCGAGACAACAAAGCTGCGGCTTCCAAGCCACAAGTTGCGAAGCTTAATCTTGTCGATTAGCAGTTTATCCTGCTCTGATTGCGAAAGTCCTTTATATTCCGACCACGGTAAAACCGAGACAAGCAAATGCTGATTGTCCATCTCAGTGCCAAGCAAGCGGTTATTAACGGCTATGGACGGAATCGTCAAAGAAGCCGTCTCCTCTAGACGGTTAGCCGACTCTTCGTTCAGGATTAAGGTAGCCGCCCCGCGTTTGTCTGCACCGCTCCAGGCATCCAGCCAAGCTGCCGTTCCGCTGAAATCCGCAGGCAAGTTAAGCAAAGACTCCGGTGACGTCCCGGAAGCCGCTAAACGTTCCGTGAGCTGCAGGAAGCTTGTCCAATCCTTTGGTGGATCGCTCATATTCTGTTCGGTCAGCATAGCCTTGTTCCACACAAGGATTGGCGGATCCGCATCAAAAGGGATACCCCAGAGATAACTATTCCACTTGAGCGGAGCAAGCAGCTTGGCCGGCTGGTCGGATAAAGTGCTTGCCGTATTGACGCTATCAACGGGCTCAAGCAGGCCCATGACGGCAAACTCCCTTACCCAGCCGCTGTCCATCAGCATAATATCGGAGGAAGTACCAAGCAAAAGATCTTGCTTCCAAGTGGAATAAGCTTCTTCCTTCGATTCGATATTCAGCAGCTCTACAAGGATGTTGGGATATTTTAGTTTAAATCGTTCATTTGCCTCTTCCAAAAAAGCAAATTGCTCAGGCGACATGGAAACGGTTACAACAATGGATTCCATCGGCTCATCGTCATGCTCGTTAGCGACAGGTCCAGTATTTGCATTATGGGAGCTGCCGCCGGATGATGCCGGCTTATGCGGGTCCATGTTGGGAATAAGCAAAATAACGGACAACAGCACTGCTCCTGCAAGGATCATCACAAATCTCCTTGTAGCCACACACTTCTCCCTTTCCGATATATCTTAAGCCCCCGCAGTCTAGTCTATTAAAACCTATCATAGCAATAAATCGTAGAGTTGTCCAAACAAGTCTAGGACTTTATCCCCCCCGGCCTATAGGTTAATGGGGCAAACTGCATATTTGAATGTTCTTCCGATCGCCATTGCTCGGGGATTCCTCTCATCCACGATGACAAGGAAGGAATCCCCGAGCAAAAGCGAGCACTACGTTTCTCCAGAATCATTCAAATACTCCGTTTGCCCTATTAACCTTTGCCTTTAAACCGAAAAGAAGCGGTGCTGGGATTCCCCGGCACCGCTTCTTTTTAGAAGAAGAATTATAAGAGGTCTGCCGCGAGCTGAGCGAGCTTGGAACGCTCGCCTTTTTCGAGAGTGATGTGTCCGCTGATTCCTTCGCTCTTGAAATGCTCGACGATATGCGTGAGCCCGTTGCTCACCGCGTCGAGATAAGGATGGTCGATCTGCTCCGGATCGCCCATCAGAACGATTTTACTGCCCTCTCCCACGCGGGAAACAATGGTTTTGACCTCATGCTTCGTTAAGTTCTGAGCTTCGTCGATAATAATGAACTGTCCCGGTATCGAGCGGCCGCGGATATAAGTAAGCGCTTCGACCTGGATGCTTCCTAGACCCATCAATATTTTATCAATGTCGCCGGATTTCTTGGTATCAAACAGGTACTCCAGATTATCGTAGATCGGCTGCATCCATGGCCGCAGCTTCTCTTCCTTCTCGCCCGGCAGGTAACCGATATCCTTGCCCATCGGTACGACTGGACGGGCAATCAAAAGTTTTTTGTATTTATGCTCATCCTCCACCTTCAAGAGGCCAGCGGCAAGCGCAAGCAGCGTTTTGCCTGTTCCGGCTTTGCCGGTCAGAGTGACAAGCGGGATTTCATCGTTGAGCAGCAGCTCAAGAGCCATGCGCTGCTGAGCGTTACGGGCCGTAATTCCCCAAATCGGATCATTGCTTAAGAACAACGGCTCTAGGCGTACGCCATCCTGGCTGACCTTCAGCAAGGCGGATTTGGAGGTTCCCATCTCATCCCGCAGGATTACAAATTCGTTTGGCTTCAGCCTGGCGATATTCTGCATGCTTTTGACCGTCAGGAACCGGTACGTATAAAATTCATCGATAACAGACGGATGGACAAACAAGGTCTCATAGCCGGCATAAAAATCAGTCGTGGACACGGTCCGGTCCGACAAATAATCCTGGGCTTCGAGGCCCAGCACATCCGCTTTGATCCGGACTAGCACATCTTTGCTTACAAGAACGACAGTGCTGGTTTGTTCATTCTCCAGCTGTTCCAAGTGATAGTTGAGCGCGACAGCAAGAATTCGGTTGTCATTGGTCATTTCTCCGAACATCTCTTGTACGCGCATAAAACTCCGATGATTAAGCTCCACTTTTAACAATCCGCCGTTAGGAAGCGTTATGCCCTCGTGTAGATGCCCTTCCACCCGCATACCATCGAGCAACCGGGATATGGAACGCGCATTGCGCCCTAGTTCGTCTGCCAGCCTCTTCTTGGAGTCGATTTCTTCCAACACCACCGCGGGAATGATGACTTCGTTATCCTCGAAGGCAAAGAGCGATTGCGGATCATGAAGCAGCACATTAGTGTCGAGCACGAATATTTTTTTCATGAGAACCCTCCCGGCGTCGGTCATTCAATAGATAGACATACATAGCCATACTTGGCTGCGGGTACACTACATTCTGATTAGACGATGTGCAACAAGAAAAAAGAGGTGGAACCAACATGTACCGGAAACTTATTGCGGCGATCGCTATTGCGGCAATTACTGCTGGCTGCGGCACCGTCGCTCGAAACGAAACATCACCCTCTCCTCAAAATAATGGCTCTGTTCGCGCACAGCAGACAAGTCCTCAGAAGAAAGAAATTGCGAATCCTGAGCAAGTCTCCAAGCATTTGGAACAGCTGGCCATGGGCATCAAAGGTGTTACGAATGCGCACTGCGTGGTGCTCGGAAACACCGCCGTGGTTGGGATCGATGTCGACAGCAAGCTTGATCGCTCCAGAGTCGGCACAATAAAATATTCCGTCGCTGAAGCTTTCCATAAAGATCCCTACGGCATTGATGCTATCGTAACAGCCGATATGGATTTGTCACAGCGGCTGAACGAAATTGGTGCGGATATCCGCCGCGGCAGGCCGATCAGCGGCTTTGCGGAAGAGATGGCCGACATTATTGGCCGTATCGTACCGCAGATCCCTCGTGAAGTTATGCCGCAGGATCCGGAAGTACAACAACGGGCCAACAATTTACACAAACTTCATTAGCTTGTATACCGCGCCATAAGACACAAAAAGCCTAGTGATCAAATCACTAGGCTTTCCTTACGACAGTATGTCCGTTTGGACAAGCCTGTCATCAGTTTATTCGGTTCCATCCGGATACATGCCGAGACCGGCACACAGATGCAGTCATCAGCCGCAAGGCTCAAGAGGTTTCCCGAGCGCTCGTCACCGCTTCTTCTTTTAAATGTGAATGTCGCGGTTACGGCTTTGGGCATCCGCATGACCTCCTCTAAGAAGGATTTCATATCCGTACACCTATTATAGCGGTAAAAGAACCGCCAGTCTATGGTTATTCAGCCATTTTCGCTTGCAAAGCTGCACGAGCCTCGCTTAGCTTGGCCTCATCCAGATAAACGTACGGACTCTTCCACACGCCCTCTAACGGAATGAATTGAACATCCGAGCTGCTGATGCCGAAATACGTCTTCATCAGGTTCTGGATTTCCTTCGGCGGCATGTCAATTTCCATGTTGTCGCCAACAGCGTCAATTACCTCGCCCATCTTCGTGATTCCGTTTAGCGATTTCATCTTGTCGACGATCTTCGCTACAACTTCGCTCTCGCGCTTGTTGCGGTCGAAATCGCTGGACATGTTTTTGCCGTCATTGGATTTCCGGTAACGGACAAAATCAAGCGCTTGGTCTCCGTTAAGCTTTTGGAAACCCTTCTTCAGATTGATGTTGGTGCCGTCATAATTATCGACGTATTTCATATCCATATCGACGTTCACTTCAATGCCGCCAAGCGCGTCTACAACGTCCTCGAAGCCCTTAAAGTTAACAACCGCCGTATATTTCAGATCTACGCCAAAGTACTTGCCCAGCATATCCCGAATCGCGCGTTTTGCATCCTCCTCTGCCGCTTCTTTGTCCAGCCCTTTCTCGGAACGGGCTTGGCTAAAGAAGGTGGCGTAGTTGGCATTCGCCTTTCGCTCGCCATATCCGTCCAGCATGAGCAAGGAGTCGCGAGGAATCGAAATTACAGTAGCCGATTTGGTATTTGGATTAAAGACGGCAACCATCATGACGTCGGTATTCATTCCGCCGCCCTTGGCCCTTGTGTCGAGGCCAAGCAACACCATCCCAACCGCTTTCTTCTTGACGGATTCTGCAGTCGGAATCTTTACATCATCGTTTGATACGGTGCCAATTTGCTGAATCGCATTGTTCGCCTTGCTAGCCAAAAATCCGAAGTATGCCACGATAATCAAAATAACAGCTAATAATAGCAGTAAAACAACTTTCCATACGCGTCTTTTCTTCGGTTGCTTAGGCGATCTAGGAGCGGTCTTGGCATTTGCTCTCCGGGAAGGCAGTTCAGCCGAGCCTTGCGTCATAGGATCATCACCTTTATGTCAGTTATATTTCGGATTGGACCGGATATCAACGAGAAGCTGCTCGGCAGCTTCCCGCGGATACATTTGCAGCTTTGTGCGTCCGTTGCGCTCATATTTGACATGAACCATCGTCGCATCCGTTGCCGAAATATGCGGATTGGCAACTTCGTGGTCTTCCGACAAAATTTGCGCGAAAAAGTCACGGGTATCCAATGCCGCTCGATCATCCGGCCGGTCTTCGGCTACGATATGAATCTGCAGCCAGTTGAACAAGGCATCATCAAACGTCATTTGCCTGAATCAGCTTCCTTTACGGCGCCGCTCTCGGCCCGGTTATTTTTCCATTTGTCGTAGATCTGCCGGCCGCGAAGCATAAGCATCATAAGCACGGCAATTCCCATACATTGAATAATAGGAAGCTTGTCGACCTGAAGGACCATCAGCACAAACGAGCCGACGGCCATCAGGATATAGACAAGAACTTCTTTCAGGATCGGAAGTTTCTGATTGTTAGCCCTGAACACTTTGTTGAAGATATAAATCGTAAATCCAAGAATAAGCAAATACGATACGGCGTGATGGTCGCTCAACCATTGCTGCATGCCGTGACCCCCTTAGCCTGCCCGGTGATTATACGCCTGCTTGCGCAGTTTTGCGATGTTTTTCAGCACGCTCGCGCTCGCTCTTGTTCAAGATTTTCTTACGCAGACGAATCGACTTCGGCGTAATTTCACAGAACTCATCGTCATTCAAATACTCAAGCGCTTGTTCAAGAGAGAACAGACGTGGAGTTTTGAGTTTAACCGTATCATCTTTACCAGCGGAACGTACGTTAGTCAGTGCCTTCTCTTTACAGATATTTACGATGATGTCGTTATCGCGGGTATGCTCGCCAACGATCATGCCTTCGTAAATTTCGGTGCCTGGCTCAACAAATTGAATACCGCGGTCTTCCACACCCAGCATGCCGTAGAAGGTCGATGTTCCTGTCTCGCTCGATACGAGCACGCCTTGGTGACGTCCGCCAACTCCGGATGCAAGTGGACCGTAGCTGTCGAAAGCATGGTTCATAATGCCGTAGCCGCGCGTCAATGTCAGGAACGAAGTACGGTAGCCAATCAAACCGCGCGCAGGGATAATGAACTCCAGACGAACTTGGCCATTGCCGTTGTTGATCATGTTGACCATTTCTGCCTTACGTGTTCCGAGGCTTTCCATAACGGCGCCCATGCTGTCTTCCGGAACGTCAATCAAAAGACGTTCGTACGGCTCGGATTTAACGCCGTCAACTTCCTTAATAATAACTTCCGGTTTCGACACTTGAATTTCGAATCCTTCACGACGCATATTCTCAATCAGAATTCCAAGGTGAAGTTCACCGCGGCCAGATACGATAAAGGCATCCGGGCTGTCTGTTTCGTCTACGCGAAGCGCTACGTCTGTTTCAAGCTCTTTGAACAAACGCTCACGAATCTTACGGGATGTTACCCATTTACCTTCACGGCCTGCAAATGGGCTGTTGTTAACAAGGAATGTCATCTGCAAAGTAGGCTCATCAATCTTCAATACCGGCAGAGCTTCGGGCTTGGAAGGATCAGCAATCGTCTCACCGATGTTAATGTCCTTAATACCAGCGATAGCAACGATGTCGCCAGCGCCTGCTTCTTCAATCTCGACACGCTTCAGTCCCTGGAAGCCGAACAGCTTCTCGATGCGGGCTTGCTTCACAGCGCCCTCACGGTTGATAACCGCAACGGTTTGTCCTTGACGGACGATACCGCGGTTTACGCGGCCAACTGCGATACGACCCAGGTATTCATTGTAATCAAGCAAAGTAACAAGGAATTGCAGCGGCTCATCAACCGTTTCCGTAGGGTGCGGGATATGGCTTACAATCGTTTCGTACAAAGCCTGCATGTTGTCTTCTTGCTTCTCGGGTTCGGACTCAAGACTTGAAGTACCCATCAGCGCGGAAGCATAAACAACCGGGAATTCAAGTTGATCGTCATTCGCGCCAAGCTCGATGAACAGATCAAGCACTTCATCAATTACTTCCGTAGGGCGGGCATTCGGACGGTCAATCTTATTAACGACAACAATTGGCGTAAGGTTGCTTTCCAATGCTTTCCGCAATACGAATTTTGTTTGCGGCATGCAGCCTTCAAACGCGTCAACAACGAGCAATACGCCGTCAACCATCTTCATAATCCGTTCTACTTCACCGCCAAAGTCCGCGTGCCCAGGTGTATCGACGATATTAATCAGGTAGTCTTTATAAGTAATCGCCGTATTTTTCGCCAGGATGGTAATACCGCGTTCGCGTTCCAGATCATTGGAATCCATTGCGCGCTCCTGTACAGCTTCATGTTCTCTGAATGTACCTGATTGCTGCAGCAGCTTATCAACCAAAGTTGTTTTGCCGTGGTCAACGTGGGCGATAATCGCAATATTCCGGATGTTTTCTCTTGCTTGCATAACTAATAATCCACTCCATTTTGTCTAATTTTCTTTCCTTACACAATACTTCACTTACCGGACACTTACCAGCGGCGCGAGCGGTTTGTGATTACCATCCAGCCACCGGCAATCATCAGGACAAGCGCAACAAGATAAATTCCCCAGCTCCATAACAAGACGAGCAACAGAAAAACAGCTGAAGCAACGGCAAGCGCTATAGACGCCGTAAGCGCAAATCGCGGGCGGGACGAGCCAAATAAAAAATATTCGTATAGACCGATGGCTGCGCCAAGCAGGAACAGCGGCCACAAATATTTCAGTGCATCCCATCCAAAAATGTTACAAACCATAAACAGCAGCGCAGACACGGTTAGTATTCCACCTGGTACAAGCACTGCTGCGGGAAGAAGTCTGCCAAAATAAAAAACATGCAGCAAAATTCCCGGAATGAGGACGAGCAGCGGCCAGAAAATAGCCCCCAAAAAGCTGAATACACCAAGTTTGCCCAGTAAAATAACGACCCCAGCTAGTAACACAATAATTCCAGCGGAATATTTGTTATTAGGCATTTGCGTTCCGCTCCTTACAACGTCTACCCCCATACAGACGTACGACGCCAGTTTTTATCTATCATAGTTTAAAGGAACTGCGATGAAAATACCAGCGGGAACAGAAGGAACATTGCAAAAAAATACCGTTCACCTGTGAACGGTTTGTGAAAATGGGTTTAAGTTCTCCGCTTCAATAAACCAATAATGACGACAAACGGGATGCAGAGCAGCGGTATAGCTTCGGCAGCCGTACGGGAACCGTTGAATAATAGGGCATCCATTCCCGGGTCATGGACAAGCATTCCTCCTGCAGCATATCCAAGCAGTCCGGCACCGATATACACAAGCGGAGGAAATTTGTGTAATAGAGTGCCCAGAATTTGGCTCCCCCAAATGATCATCGGAATACTGAGCGCGATCCCTAGCAGAATAAGCACCGTATCCCCATCCGCTACCGCGGCAATTGCCAGGACATTGTCGAGACTCATAATAAAATCCGCCGCGACGATTGTTCGCACTGCCTGCGACAATGATTTGGATTTCCTGCTGGGCATATGCAGATCGCCCTCGCCCTCCTGTCCGGCGTCCGACAGGAGCTTAGCCGCAATATACAGCAATAGCAAGGAACCAATAGCCTGCAGATAAGGAATCTGAAGCAGGGAGATAGCAGCCAGCGTCAACAGGCATCGCAGCCCGACAGCGGCAAGCGCTCCCCACCATACAGCCCTTTTGCGCTCCTTCGGAGGAAGCTGTTGGCTGGCCATAGCGATTACTACGGCATTATCGCCGCTTAATAACAGGTTGATCAGGACAATTTGAAGAAAAGTCAGCACACTATCCACTTTGCATTCGCCCCCTCTCTTACCACCTGTATGAGAAAAGGACAAGTTTTATGAAGGGATGTCCAAAAAATTTTTGAATCCTCCCCCGTCCTTCATCCGTAGTAAATGAAGTCTTTCGAGACTACCGCAAAATTGTTGGAAGGGAGGGTCACGAATAATGGATGTATTTTCAGTGGATTTTTTGCTGGCTCTGCTCAATATTGTCTTTATCGATCTCATCCTGGCAGGTGACAACGCCATTGTTATCGGTATGGCCGCCCGCAACTTGCCGCAGCATCAGCAGAAGAAAGCCGTCCTGTGGGGTACGGCAGGCGCAATTGGCATCCGAATCATCGCGACCGTCGCTGTTGTACGGCTGCTCGGTTTGCCTTGGCTCCATCTGGCAGGCGGTATCCTGCTTTTATGGATTGCATATAAGCTGCTTGTTCAGGAAGACGATAAGCATGGCGACGTCAAAGCCGGCAACACGCTTTGGCAGTCGATTCAGACCATCATTATCGCCGATGCGGCTATGGGAATCGATAACGTCATCGCGGTTGCAGGCGCTTCGCACGGCAACACGGTGCTTGTCATTTTGGGCCTGCTGATCAGTGTACCGGTTATCGTCTGGGGCTCAACGCTCTTCATCAAGCTGATCAACAAATTTACATGGATCATTTATCTGGGCTCCGGTGTACTCGGTTATACAGCGGCCAAGATGATTACCCATGAAAAAGCGTTCGAGGAGTTCTTCAAGGAAAACCCCGCTTTCTATTGGTGTTTCGTCATCCTCATCATTGCGCTGATTATCGCTGCGGGACTTCTTACAAACAACCGCAGAAATCAGGCTGTGCAAGAAAAAAGCAGAGAAACCGTTTAACGGGTTCTCTGCTTTTTCTTTATTTCCTTAGAACCAGCGGTCTTCCCCTGCCGGTTCCTGCTCTGGCTGCGCTTCAGGCGTCAACTCTATGACTTCTGTACGCTCCACGGCCTCAAGCAGCATTTGTACAAGCTCGGGAATATAGGACTCCGCCCGTTCCACAACGTTCAGATTCGGATTCGTGCTTGGCGATTTCGGCAGGAATAACGTACAGCAGTCTTCGTAAGGAAGGATGGAGGTTTCGAAGGTTCCAATCCGCACCGCTTCGTTAATAATTTCCTGCTTGTCCATCATAATAAGCGGCTTCAGCAATGGCAGTACCGTTGCCCGTCCGATAACATTCATGCTTGAGAGCGTCTGGCTGGCCACCTGACCGAGGCTCTCGCCCGTTACGATGCCGCCGGCACCGTTTCTGTCAGCCAGCTGCTCGGTAATGCGAAGCATCGCACGGCGCATCAGCGTAATCATCATGCTATCCTGCTTGGCCTGTACCAGCCTTGTCTGAATATCGGTAAAAGGCACCAGATGGAGCTTCAGCGGCGCTCCTGCATAGTAAGACAGTCTTCTAGCGAGGTCAATGACCTTCTCCTTCGCCTTGTCGCTGGTAAACGGGTAGCTGTGGAAATGCACCGCCTCCAGCTCCAGGCCCTTACGCATGGCCATCCAGCCCGCTACCGGGCTGTCAATACCGCCCGACAGCAGAAGCATCGCTTTGCCGTTGGAGCCGAACGGGAATCCTCCTGCCCCTGGAATTACCGTGTTGTAAATGAAGGTGCCTTCTTCGTAAGTATCAACGCGCAGCTCCACTTCCGGCTTCCGCACGTCTACTTTCAGATCGGCAAAAGCGCGCAGCACATGGGAACCAACAAGATGATTCATTTCCTGTGAAGAATGCTTAAACGGCTTCCAAGCACGCTTTGCGTTTACTTTAAAGGTTGCCGGTTCTTTCTCCAGCCCTGTCATCAATTGCAAAGCCCCAGCCTGGATTTTTTCCAACTCGTTCTCTACCTGAATGACCGGGCTGAACGAGATAATGCCAAATACATCCTTCAGCCGTTCTGCAATCGGTTCAAACGACTCGCCGTTCAAGGAAATCGTCATCCTGCCGAAGGACTTGGCGTACGTCAATGCGGCAAAGCTCTTCAGAGCTAGCTTGATCTGCTGCTGCATCCTCTTCTCGAATTGATTGCGGTTGCGTCCCTTCATGACGAGGTCGCCATAGCGGACAATTACTTTATCATAAATCACGTTAAGATTTGCTCCTTTCAAGCGGCTTCAGCTGCGCAACGGTCCTGCTCAGCATGTCAACCAGCTTGTCGATGTCCTGCTCCGTATGCTCGTCGCCAAAGCTGATGCGGATCCCTCCCGCTGCACGTTCGGGGGTCGATCCCATCGCCAGCAGCACCTTGCTTGGCTTATTATCCTTTGAAGAACAGGCCGATTTCGTCGAGATAATGGCGCCTTGCTCCTCCATCATATGGACGATAACCTCCGGCTTCATGCCCGGGTAGGAAAAATGCACGATATGCGGCGCCATAACCGCCGCATCCTCGCTGCCGTTCAGCATCAGCTGCGGAATCTTCGCAAGCTGCCGGATCAGCCGTTCCCGTAGCGCGTACATCCGGTAGCGGTTCTTTTCCTCCGCCTGCATGCTCATCCGCAGCGCTTTAGCCGAAGCGACGATGCCCGGTACATTTTGGGTGCCCGCACGCATGCCTCGTTCCTGCGAGCCGCCGGATTGAAGAGGTTGAAATTGCAGGCCCTCCCGCACATACAGATACCCGACACCTTTAGGGCCGCGAAGCTTGTGCGCCGACCCGCTGAGCAAATCAATTCTCCACTTCTTTAGTTTAACCGGGAGCTTGCCGATGCTCTGCACCGCATCCACATGGAACAGGATACGCGGGTATTCGGACAGCAGTTGGCCGATCTTCTCAATAGGCTGTATGGATCCTACTTCATTATTGACATGCATGATGCTGATCAGTATCGTCTCATCCGTTATAGACGCCTGTAATAGTTTGAGATCCACGTGCCCCGTTGGGCTGACAGGCAAATAGGTTACCCGGAAGCCTTCTTGTTCAAGCTGCCGGAAAGCATCATTAACGGAAGAATGCTCAATCTGCGTAGTAATCAGATGATTGCCGCGGCTGCGGAATTGTCTGGCAGCCCCTTTTACAGCGAGATTATTGCTCTCCGTACCGCCCGACGTAAACAGCCATTCCTCCGGCTTTACCCCGAACTGCTCCGCAAGCACGGAACGGGAACGGACAATCAGCTTGTCTGCTTCAACTCCCGCACGATGAATAGAGGAAGGATTCGCATAATGGGCTTTCATAACTTCCGCGAACGTATCCACAACTTCCGCATATGGCGGAGTGGATGCGCAATGATCGAAATACAGCATATATTCAACACCTTTCTTAAAAAGAGAAAACCTCTATCGGGACCGCTCAAGAATAACGGCCGCGTTTAGAGGCAAGTTGTAACTCCAAACCAAATATCAAAGCATAATCAAGCGGATTAATAGCGGGCTCCAAGCACTTTGCCTATGTACCGCTGCGTTTCTTCCGGAAGCTTGTCCAAGTTAGCCAGCAGTTCGCTGTCCGTTGAAATACCAAGCCGGTCGATTCGGCCGGGCCCCGCATTATAAGCGGCTAACGCCACTTGTTCATTACCGTTGTATTTGCCAAGCAGATAAGATAAATATTTCGAACCGCCGTCAATGTTCTGCTGCGGATCGAGGGAATCCGTTACCCCAAGACCGCGGGCAGTCGAATCCATCAGCTGCATAAGTCCTTTTGCCCCTACGGAGGATACCGCGTCGGAATTAAATCCGGACTCTGTACGAATAACCCCTCTGATCAATTCGGGATCAATGCCGTATTTGGCGGCAGCCTCCGTGATCAGAGCGTCATAGTCGGTTGGTGAGGAGCTTGACTGGTCAGCCGCCGCGCCGCTTAATGCGGTACTGTACAGACTAGGCACGCTAGCCAGCTTGGCAAGCGAATCCGAGGTAAGCATACTTGGCTCGATACTATCCATATCGGCAAAATCGCCGTTCATATATTGAGACAGCAAAAAGTCAAACATGGATGTGTTGCCGTCGCCGCTATTCACATCAAGCGGATTAGCCGCTGTTTGAAAATCCAGAGTTGGTGAAAGCTGCAGCTGGAGCAGCTGCTTCAACGTACGCGAATCGATACTCATAGGGTCCTCCAGTCGAATAATAAAGGGTATAAATGATGTATCGGTTTTTATTGTACATGTTTTTACTTATAACGGCTAGTACTGCGGTCTCCATGTATAGAAAAAGCAGCCCCGCGCAAGGAGCTGCTTTGCTTTCACGATATTATTTGAAAATTTTCACGCGCTCGTCGATTGGCTGGAATTGCTTCTCTCCCGGCTCTGCCGTTGGAGTACCAAACGGCATTTGAGCAATCAGCTGCCAGCTAGCCGGAATGTTCCAAGTTTGCTTCACTTCTTCGTCGATCAACGGGTTGTAGTGCTGGAGGGAAGCGCCCAGGCCTTGCTCCTCGAGCAAGGTCCACACAACGTATTGAACGATTGCGGAAGAATGCTGCGACCATTTCGGGAAGTTGTCGGCATAGCTTGGGAACTGGTTTTGAAGACCTTCAACAACAGTTGTGTCTTCGAAGAACAGCACTGAGCCATGGCCGGCTTTGAAGCTGTCAACGCGTTGTTCCGTGGAAGCGAATTGATCGGCAGGCACGATTTTGCGAAGCGTTTCTTTTACGATGTTCCACAGTTTAGCGTGATTTTCGCCAAGCAACACAACTACGCGCGCGCTTTGGGAGTTGAACGCGGACGGCGAATATTTCACTGCATCTTGCACAAGGCTGATGATTTGATCATCCGAAATTGGCGATTGATTGCTGATTGCATAATAAGTGCGTCTTGCTTGGATAGCCTCAATAAGTGATTTCGAAATAGTAGAAGTATTTGACATTTTTATCTGCCTCCTAGGTGATTTATAAGTAACTTTATTTATGTTAGTAACATTACAATACTCCGAAGTCCATGTCAAGCGCTTCGTCATTTATTTTGTCTAATCCGCTCTCTAATACAAGTGTCAATGATTGGCCAGCGCACAACGCAAAAAAACCGTCCCAACAGGGACGGCTCGTCTGCAATCTTATTCGGTTACCGTAATCGTAATCGGCGAATATTCTCCGATAACCGTCTGTCCATGAACGGATACGCTTCCTTCCGGCGACAAATCCTTTTCCGTCATAATGCCAAGCGCTACCGTGAACTGGTTGAATTTGACCGGTACGTTATGCTCTCTGCGCACTTCCGTACCGTTTACATAAAAGACGATTTCGTCATTTTCGCGGTTGTACGTAATTTTGTACGTATTAAACTCGCGGGCCTGGAAATCGGTTGATTCCTTGAATACGCAGAAATATCTTGTCTTGTCCGTCTCCGGCACCGAAACGCCCGGGAATGGCAGAACCGCATAAACGCTTGCGTATTTGTCGTTGCCTGCAAAGAAGTCCAGAGCGCCTCCCGTTGTGAAGTCAAGCAGGTTCAACGAAGCATAACCGTCGTACAAATCGCCAGGCGCCGTGTTCTGCGAACGGGCACGGATCTGGAGCTCGAAGCTGATCTCGCCCTTCTCCGGCACTTCCACCGGCTTCGCCGAATAATACATATGCTTGGCATTATCGAGAATCTGAATCTTGTCATGCTTGCGGCTAAGCGGAGCGCGTACGTAAAGAATGCCATTGCGTACAATAACCACCGCATCCGGCTCGCGGTATTGCCAGAACGTACCGTCCGGCAGCGGGAAGCCGCCAATCGTCCATATTTTGCCTTCGTCAAGGATCGTATCAAAATCTCCAAGCACCCATTGTTTGCTCATCTTCTATTCCCTCAGCTTTCATTATGAAATTCTGGCCGTCTCTCTTATAAGAGACCTTGAATGATTAATGCAGCAATCAAAATTACGCCGCAACGGTTAGTTGCCTTAACCGAATTGCCCATCAGAGGCAAATAGGCGTGGGAAGGATTATGCTCCTTCAGCTTGCCGTATACGGCATATAGCGGAACAGCCGTTAACAATCCAAGCAGCGCGTACCAAGGCAGCGCACCCGCAAGCACGCAAATAACCAGCGAGACGTAAGCGAGCACCAGCAGCCATCTGGAGAAGACCAGCGCTCTTTGTTCTCCCCATACGACAACCAGCGTTTTTTTGCCGGCTTGCTTGTCCGCCTGCCAATGCAAGAAATGATGATTGAATAAAATAAGCGTGGTAAGCAGTCCGATCGGAAGCGAAAGCAATAACGCCCGGTAGTCCAGCTGCGAGGACTGCACATAGTACGCACCGGCAACGGGCAAAATACCAAACGACAGCAGAATTGCGATTTCGCTATACCCTTTACCGCGATAGCCGAAACGAATGGGCGGCGCTACATAGAAATAAGCAATCAGTCCTCCAAGTCCGCCAAATACGATAACCGGCCATCCGCTGATCACCGACAAAATAATACCGCTGACCGCAGCAATTCCGAACAGCGACCAGGTCACGGTTGCAAATGCGCGGATCGTCCACGTTCCGTTCGTCAAATAACCGGAGTTTGTCGAAATAACCCCTTCTGCCTGTTTGGCAGCTTCATCCGTTCCGTTGTAGTAGTCCCACAAATCATTGATCATATTCGAGAACAAATGCGCTGCGCCCGAACCGACAAGCGTGAGCAGAAGCAGCCAAAAATTAAAATTGCCGTCCCACACAAAAGCACCCAATGCGCCAAGCGCAACGGGAATTAGCATAACCGGAAGGACGCGTATCCGCGATGCCTTCATAAACTGCTTCATGATGTTATTCAAAGCTGCAAGTCTCTCCCTTCTTCTTCATCCGTTCAACCTTATCAAATTTAATTGAAACACTTTAAGCAAGGGACCGTCAACTGAAAGAATAGGGCGAAAGCATCAATTTCTGACAAAAAAAGAGCTTCTCTGGGCGCTTGGCACCTCAGGAAGCTCTATCGCAAATCCTATCCTCTAGCCTGAATCTTCCGGTTAATCAAGTAGGTCATCATATAGACCAGCAGAATGATGACGGCAGCTTCATAGAGCAGCGGTCCCCAATAATTCGGTACACTGGCTTGCACATGAACGACTTGATCTGGGGAATCGGTTATCCTCACGTTAACGGATTTAAAGAACTGATCCGTAGAGACGTCCATGCTTGGGAACAGTTTTGTTTCCACCCATTGAATGCCGAGCTGCAGCCCGATAAAGAGAGCAGCGCCTATCCAAGAGCCCTTTTTCCCTTTGAATACCTTCGCCACCGTAATGCTTGAAAAAATAATAATCACAAACAAGATACTGGAGAGAAGCACTGCCCAGAAGCCTCTGTCCGCCAGAATATCGAATACCCGCAAATGTACCGTGTCCACAACACCGCCAAGTACCATCAGATGGATCACGCCAATAACTCCAATGGTAACCAGCCCCGCGATTCCGAGCAATAACGGAGACAGCACCGTATACAAAGCTGGCAGCGGGAGAAGCCGGCGGTTAAAATACCTGAGATTGCGCTCATAAGTCCTGCAGACCGTTACGCACAGCGAAATCGTTATGGCCAAATAGACCAGAAAGGTCAATACGTAAATCAGATCCGTATCCAGGTTCTTAACCTCGCCGTACACGGTAACCGCGGCTCCGGTTAATACAAACAAGGCTCCGACGATTAGCAAAAAGCCAGCGTTGCGTTTCCAATCATATTTGACCAGCTTAAGCAAATTCATCATTCCGCGAACACCTCTTTAAACAGCTCATCCACGCTTTTGCCTTGCGAGAACCGGATCGTCTCCACTTCCTCCTGAAGGACAATGCTTCCGTTCTTGATTAATATAACCTCGTCGAAAATCCGTTCAATATCCCGTACCAGATGAGTGGATATTATCAAACAGCTGTCTTCGTTATAATATTTCACGATCGCATCCAATATTTTCTCGCGGGCAACCGGGTCTACGCCGCCAATCGGCTCATCAAGCAAATACAGCTTGGCGTTGCGGGACAAAGCCAGGGTCAGCTGCAGCCGTTCGTTCATCCCTTTGGAAAGCGTGCTGATCCTGTCCGCAGGCTGCAATTTCATAAATTGCAGCATTTCATCGGCTTTTGCGGCGTCAAAGTCCGGATAGAAATCTTTATAAAAGCCAATCGCATCCTTCACCCGCATCCAGGATTCCGTCAGCGGCTTATCCGGCATAAAAGAAGTCAAAGCTTTGGTCCGCTGACCGCTAGGTTCCCCGCAGATAATCAACTGGCCGGAGGATGGCGGCATAAGGCCCGCGGCGATTTTCATCAAGGTGCTTTTGCCGCTGCCGTTGCTGCCGAGCAAGCCAATAATCCTGCCGGGCTGGATTTTGAAAGAAACATTGTCCAGCGCACGCTTGGCTCCATACGTTTTAGTTACTCCCGATAGCTCCAAGATCGATTCCACGTCTCTTATTCACTCCTGTCAATACGGCTTTCCGCTTTGCCGTCTTTTACGGCATCCTTCACGATGGCCACGATATCGTCCTTCTCGAAGCCAAGCTCCCTCATCCCCTGAACAAAGCGTTCGAGCAGCTCGCCCGCCATCTCTTTCTTAATTTGCATAATCGTCGACTCCCTACTCGTCACAAATCGGCCAAGTCCTCGTCTTGTCTCTACAATGCCTTCCCGCTCCAGCTCCTGGAACGTACGTTGAATCGTATTGGGGTTTATCTGCAGCTCAAGGGCCAGGTCCCGTACCGATTCGATTTTGTCCCCGGGATTTAATCTGCCGGTAATAATCTGCTTCTTCACATAGTTCATAATCTGAATATAAATCGGCATATTGTTGTCAAATACAATTGTCACGGGTCAAGATTCTCCTTTCCATCTGTCGGCCCCAAACGCCCCGCTTAAGCGATGTCGCGCTTCTTGAAAACGGCGAAGCTGACGGATAGGAACAGTGCCATATATACTAGCAGTATAACAATGGAAAAGGCTAGCGTCATCCCTTCAACCGGCACGGAATCGCTGCGGTAGACCGACAAGTCTGTATTGGCGAACAGTAAATACTTCGTAATCGCATAACGGGACAGGAGCATAACCAAAAGGCTGCCGACCATCATGGAGAATATGCCGATACCGATTGCCGCACCGTTTGATTTTGTCAGGATCCCAATCATAAAGGTCAACGTCACGAAAATAATCGAATAGACTGCCAGACTCGCTATATTGCTAAGAAAATCCGTCCAAGTCGATTCTCCTGCCCCGCCGCCGTATACGATATAACCGGCAACTACGGCAAACACGGCTGCGGTTACGACTAACGTCAGCGCGTAAAGCACGGAGACGATATACTTGGAAGCCAAAATTTTGTGGCGGCTTTGCGCCCGGATCAGAAGAAACTTAATGGTACCGTAACGATACTCCTGCGTAACGCTGCCTGCCGCGGCTAGAACGGCAAGAACCGGAACGAGCTGGCCTGCGGCTTGAAGCATAATCGTGCCTGTTGCGAAATCAACCGTGGAATTCAAGCCGTCCGGCGACAATTTGTAGAATGCAAAGGCTAAAATCGCGAAAACAACAGCGAGAATGGCATAGGCGACGAAGAACGATTTCTTTTTGCTGAGCTTAAGCCATTCATTAATTAATAATCCCGTAAAGTTACGCAATGCGGTTACCTCCCGTCAGCTTCATAAACTCTTCTTCCAAGGTTGCGCGTACTTCCTCAATCCGGTAGATCGCAATGCCTTCCGCCGCAAGCTTCGCGACAATACCGGGAATCTGATCGTGCAGCAGCTTGATTGCAATCCGGTTGGTGAAGGAATCGCTTTGCGTTACCTCAACCCCGTCGATCTGGCCGATCACTTCTTGCGCTTGCCCCGCATTGCCTACCTGCATGGAGATGGTGAGCACCTTCTGCTTCGGCGATTCCGTTTCCCCGATGGAACGGGCCGTAACAAACTTGCCCTCTTGAATGACAATAACCCGGCTGCACATCAGCTCAATCTCGCTGAGCAAATGGCTGGAGACCAGAATCGCAATCCCCTCGGCCTCTGCGATCCTCTTCAAATACTCGCGCATTTCCTTGATTCCCGCCGGATCCAGGCCGTTTGTCGGCTCATCCAAAATGAGCAGCTTAGGCTCATGGAGCAGCGCTTGCGCGATACCAAGACGCTGGCGCATGCCAAGCGAATAAGCTTTTACCTTTTTGCCAAGTGCCTCCTGCATGCCAACCAGCTTCGTGACTTCCTCAATCCGGGCGCCGGTAACGCCCTCCGTCATCCGCTGGTATTGCTTCAAGTTATCGTAGCCCGTCATATACGGGTAGAACTCGGGGTTCTCGATAATTCCTCCGACATGCCTAATGGCCTTTTCGAAGTTCGTCCGGACGCTTTGTCCGCAAATTCGCACGTCCCCTTCCGACATTCCGATTAATCCCACAATCATCCGCATCGTTGTTGTTTTGCCTGCGCCGTTTGGACCAAGCAATCCCACAACCTCTCCCTTTGCAATATCAAAGGATAATCCGTCCACAATCGCTTTGTTGCCGATCTTCTTCGTTAAACCGTCCAATTGAAGCACGATTGACGGATTCGTAATTTTTGCCGTTGTCATAGCGCCTCTCCCTTTTGTATTAGTGTTATAGTTGAATAGTACACTAGATCATTAGTGATGTAAAGAGGTTGAAACGAAAATATCCATTTTTTTACGAAAAATAGTTGTTTACCCAGGTGGACTATCCTAGAATAGATAAGCACTGACGACTGCTTCGATTGGAGGTTATGAGGATGAGACTGTTTCATTTCAGCGAGGAAAGTGATATTGACGTCTTTGTTCCGAGGGTGAAAGCCAACCGGACCGATATGCCGCCCGTTGTCTGGGCTATTGATGAGGAGCATCAATTCACGTTTTTCTTCCCGAGAGATTGTCCCCGGATCGTCTATACGAGATCGGAAGGATTAACCCCCGAGGATGAACAAAGATTTTTCGGCACTACGGCTGCCAACAAGGTCATCACCGTTGAGACCGGCTGGTATGAACGGATGAAGCAAACGACCTTGTACCGTTATGAGCTGCCTCCAGAGTCCTTCGAACTGTTCGACGAATACGCCGGTTACTACATATCCAAGGAAACCTTGGTCCCCCTTGCGGTACAGCCGCTTCCCAATCTGCTTGATCTCTTGGTAGAGCTTGGCATTGAGGTCCGCTTCACCCCAAGTCTGCATCCGCTTAGAGAGGCTATTCCGCAATCCTCCATCCATGACTTCGGAATTCACCGCTTCCAGAATGCGCAAGCCGATCCAAGACTATAAAACGACGCAAAGGCTGTTCTCCATGGAAGGAGAACAGCCTTTGTCCTTTACTTTTGCCTATAAGATTGGTATTAAACTTTGAAGATTGCCGCTTTTTCCTTCAGTTCATGCGAGGATTGCTGCAAATTCTGCGCCATCCCTTGCAGATTGTCGGAAATGCTATTCTGCTCGACGGACAAATGCCCCATCTGTTCCATCTTGCCATTAACCTCGGAAGAGGTCAGCAAGAGCTTGTCCACGGCTGTAACGATATGAGTGATGCCGGTAGTAATTTCGTTAATCGCGGTCGAAATCTCGCTGACTTGTTCGGATAACGTATTGCTCTGCTTCTCCAGCCCTTTGAATACGTCGCTTGCAGCGGTCGAGGCCTGCTTGGTGGAGAAGATCACTTCGGCGAAAGCACCCATGCTCTTGCTGCTTGCCGCAACATCCTCTTGAATCAGGTACATTTCTTTCGAAATATTTTTCGAGATCTGGTCAGTCTGACCCGACAGCTTGCGGATCTCCTCCGCTACAACCGCGAAGCCCCGTCCATGCTCGCCTGCGCGCGCGGACTCAATCGATGCATTAAGCGACAGCAGGTTTGTCTGCGTATTAACATCCTGAATGCTCTCCAGAAACTTCGATACATTGCTGTAACGTTCGGTAATGCGGTTAAAAGCTTCCGTTACCTGGTTGAATTGCTCAACCGTCTGGTTAACCATTTGGACAACGCCTTCCATATCCACCGAGCCGGTATGGGAGTCGTCTCTCATCTGTTGCATGTCTTTGTTGATATAATCGCTAGACGCCGCAATTTCCTGCGAGCTTGCCGAGATCTGCTCCGTGACAGCCGATATGGAAGTCGCATCGTCATATTGGGAGAGCAGGACGGTAGTTCCCAGATCGATCTGCCCTTTCACCTGCTCGGATGCCGTACGGTTGCGCGAGATCATATCGCCCATCTGGTTCGACATCTGGAGAACGGTCTGGCTTACGCCTAGCGTAGCTTTGATAGTTTCTTTCAAATTATCGCCCATGGACGCAAGCGAACGGTCGATATCGCCAAATTCGTCTTTGCGGTCAAGCGCTTTATTATATGTAAAGTCATTATGCTGATAAGCTTGAATACGTCCCATAATTCCTTGAAGACCGGATCTGATGCTTCTGATCAGACCAACCGTGAACAGGAACGGAATAACGGCCAGAATCAGTACGTTTATCAAGATGATCATATTCGCCGTGTCTACGCTATTCGAGAGAACCTCGTCCGTATGCGCCGCATCTACGGTAATCCGGGCATTGACGTTCTGATTGGCGAACTCCAGCTCATTCAAATAAATATTAACGAGTCTAAGCACAAGCGCCGATTTCATCTCGGCTGTCACATTTTCAAACTGGGTAACATTCGAGCTCTTCAAATCATTGTAGGCAATCTCGTAGATGTTCGCCTGACCGATGTAATTCTGCTGCTCCTCTGCTGCAGGGAACATCTTGTCCAGCTTCTCGAACGTCTTCTTCAAATGCTCGATCTGCCCCGGCATATCGGCCAGACGTTCTTTTGGATCAACAACCTCCGCATTCTGGCTGTTATTGTTGTTCTCGATCGAGTTGATCATCATCAGAAGCGTTTGAAGCAGCGAATTGGAGATTCCTTCATATTCGCGCTGCGCACTCGTCAGCGTATTCGCATTCTTGACGGCATGTGATACCGACAGATTTTGCGTATAGATGAACGCGCCTGCCGCTACGTTAAATAAAGTGATGATGCTGGTCAGCAGAAGCAGCCGAACTCCAATCTTTCTCCTGCCCTCCACAAGCTGTTTTCTTGCACCTAACCATTGCAATGCCTTCTTAACCCATTCCTTCATCCTCGTCGTCTCTCCTCGCTGTCACTGAAAAAAGAAAATAAGCTATCCGGCCATGGACGGGCGGATAGCTGTTTAAGGCACTATGTCCTGCGTCCGGCGGTCTGGCAGCCATCGCTTCTATGCAGCATTAGGCCCATAACTTTGCGTCCTTGCCTTTCGGCAAGTTTGCCTTTTTCAGTTTAATTACGCTATTTTCGACACACAAGGACTAGTTTAGGATATATATACCTATTTGTAAACAAAAAATGGCTCAATTCCCAACACTCCGACTTTAGTCTCATCTCTCTTTGATTCGCTGCCCGAAGACGTTATAATAGATTCCAAGGTGAAACGGCTATCGCCGTCCTTGAGCGGAACAAGAAAAATTTACATAAAGACAGAGACGGGAGTAGTAGACGATGGAATTCCGGTTGGATCTGATTGACGATAAAGTAGAATTTTTTGAAGCTAGCGATCTGCGCACGCTGGAGCTGAAGATCGAGCAGCAGGTCGAGAACAATAAAGCACTGTTGCTGCAGGTTCATCAAGTCCAACACCATGCTGCATTTAACGCCAATACAGGTAAAATGCTGTATAGCGCCGTTGTTCATTTCAAGGCCAAAAAGCTCTAGGAAACTTTCTCAAAAAAAGTCTTGCATAATCCGTACAAGCTGTGGCATAATACGTTTTGTGCCCGACACAAACAATATGCCGGTGTAGCTCAGTTGGTAGAGCAACTGACTTGTAATCAGTAGGTCGTGGGTTCGACTCCTATCGCCGGCACCATTCTTTTCCGGGACGTAGCTCAGCTTGGTAGAGCACCTGGTTTGGGACCAGGGGGTCGCATGTTCAAATCGTGTCGTCCCGACCATAGAGCAAACACGGAAGCTTGATAGGGATCAGGCTTTTTTTGTTTTTCTTCTATTATATATGTTCGAATACATCCTTTAACGTTTGAATGATAAATGCCATATCCTCATCTGTGGAAGACAACGGCGGACTGATCGTAAGCACATTATTGTAGCCTGCGACGGTATCGCCGTTTTTGCCTATTATAAGCCCCTTCGCCTTACACTCCCCTATGATTCGGACAACGCCAGACAGCGGATACGGCTCCTTCGTCCGTTTATCGCTGACCAGCTCAATGCCTACCAGAAAGCCGAAGCTCCGGATATCTCCAACAATCGGATGCTCTTTCAAGTCAGCTAACCCCTCGATAAGCCGTTCGCCAAGCGCGGCCGACCGATCCACCAGCCGTTCCCGCTCCAGAATCTCAAGATTCGCCAGCGCAAGGGCACAAGCAGCCGGCGCACCGCCAAACGTATTCAGATGACGGAAATGGCTGTACATGTCTTTGCCTTTGAAAGCCTCGTAGATGTCTTTGCGAACCGCCGTCGCGGACAAAGGCAGATAACCGCTGGTTAATCCTTTTGCCATCGTGACAATATCCGGCTTGATGCCGTAATTCATATGGCCAAACTTGCGGCCCGAACGGCCAAAGCCGCAGATCACTTCGTCGATAATAAGCAGAACGCCATGCCTTGTGCAGATGTCCCGAACCTTTTCGAGATAAATAGGCTCAGGCACAAGGACTCCCCCGCCGGTAATCGCAGGTTCCATAATGACTGCCGCGATCGTCTCCTGCCCTTCCCATATGATCGTCTCTTCAATCGCCTGCGCGCATTGCAAATTAAATTGCTCGACCGTCATCCCATCCGGACGCCTGTAGCTGTCTGGCGGACGGACGTGAAGGAAACCTCCGGCAAGCGGTTCATACCTATATTTGCGCTGGGCTTGCCCGGTTGCGGCTAAAGCACCCATCGAATTGCCATGGTATGCCCGGTATCGGGAAATAAACTTGTAGCGGCTGGGCGCACCGGATTGTTCATGATATTGCCTTGCAATCTTAAACGCTACTTCGTTCGCGTCAGACCCGCTGTTCGAATAGAAGATGACATAATCGTCCTCCAGCCAGTCATTCAGCTTTTCCGCCAGTCGGATCGCCGGCTCGTGGGTTTGCGTCATCGGATAGTAGGACATGGTTTTGAGCTGCTCATAAGCCGCGCGCGCCAGCTCTTCCCGGCCATACCCCACATTCACGCACCAAAGACCGGACATCCCGTCCAAGTACCGGTTACCCCGGCTATCCGTAATCCATGAGCCTTGTCCTTCCTTAACGACCATCGGAGGTGCCTGCTCGTTATAGGGCGTCATAGCATGCCATACGTATTGACGGTCCTTGGCAATCAAATTCGCTTCATCCTGGTTAGCTGACATCGCTATACACTCCTCTCCTAAACCTATCCATATCTTACCGTAGCCATGTTCTTGCTCGTATAGAATTCAACTCCGTTACTCTTACATCTATGTCTAGTATAGGGACGAATATTACCGTTTACATTAGACAGAATGTCACGAAGTAAAGGGGCTTTTTTGGACATGCGCCGTTAATCCCCGGACCATGCGCTCTCTCGTCTCACGGAGCCGCAATTCCGCTCCATGAGGAGTTGCCGGCTCGCTCCAGGAGAAGCCGTCCCCCTTGTATCTTGGAATCAGATGCATATGATAATGCGTCAGATCGTTAAAGAGACCGCCGTTCTGGCAAATACTAATCCCGTCCGGACAAAAGATTTTCTTTAGTACAATGGACAGCTTCTGAGAAGCAGCCATAATCGCTTGAGCCGTTTCCGAATCGAGCTCTTCTACATCGAGGTAATGCTGCTTAGGCAAAATCAAGAGATGCCCTTCGTTAAACGGAACAATGTCCAGCACGCAGGTCAAATACTCATTTTCATAAACGATATTTAGATCCGGTTCCATTCCGCTGGCAATGCGGCAGCCAAGACAATTCATAAGGCTAGACATTCCTTTCCAGTTTAATAACGAAGTCGGGTTTCGTAACGTAATCCATATAAGTAACCGTACCGTTAAAATCCAAGTAAGCCTGATACCTTGTCCGAATCGCCAGGGAATGGATCAAGTCAAGCACCCTCTCCTTCCGGACCCAGCATACCTCCGAGGTTTCTTCGGAAGTTTGCAAGGAACCGCCTACCGGGCGGCATACAAAATCCAGCATCAGCTTGGTTGGCACATCGGTTACCCCATCATGCCATTTGTACATGCAAGTATTCGAGTATACGCCGATCAATTGCGAGACAACGCATGCAATCCCGCTCTCTTCCTCGATTTCACGAATAAGAGCATCATTTAAATTCTCCCCGACTTCCACCTGCCCGCCCGGGAACACCCATCCGTCATGCTGGGTTTTCACAAGCAGGACATCGCCTCGATCATTCTCCACAATACCGCCAACAGCCAAAATATGAGTAGGCATCGTCATAAGTTTTCCCTCCCCTCAGCTTGTACGACGAACGATATAAGTCAGCCAATTCCCCCGGTATTCGATAGACTTCCCGTATTTGATTTCTTGAACGGCCTGGGGAATCACTCTCTCCAACACAATCTCCCAACCGCTATAACATTCTCTCAAGAGATGAAAAGCTTCGTCTGTCGACAGGTTTAATTCTATTAATCCTTCCGACACTACGCCGGTACTATAATCCAGCTCCTCAGTCTGAGTGCTCATTAAGATTGCATGAATCCCTCGGGATCTTGTCCCTTCTATCATTCGGGCAACAACCCTACGAAAAGCATCTGCGGAGGACACGTGCTCAAGGGAAGAGCAAGCAATGATATAGTCATAGGATTCCGCCGGAATCTGGAAATGCTCGATATCCGCAACTACGGCTTCAAGATGATTTATAACATCGTATTTTTCCGCATTCTCCTGTAAAATCGCGACAGCAGAAGGGAGGAGATCGACAGCTGTCACCTTTCCGTTATTCGCTTTGATCGCTTGAGCAATGGGAATGGCATTTCGCCCAACACCGCTGCCAAGATCCAAAACACGCATCTGATACGGATCCAGCAATGCGAAAGTATCCATAATGGCTTTTACAGGTTTAGCAATCCAAGTTCCGGGAGCAAACAACTCATGTTCCGCATAAAACTTCTCATGGTACTTCATTTCTTCGGTTCTTGCCCGGTGAAATCTCGATTCCAAGATAGCTTCGCCTCTTTCTACCTATTAATCTCTTCATTCTCCCTATATTTCCCATATAAAGCAACTCATTTCTGACTGACGCCACACTCATCTCATCTATTTCCCTGCGCTGGCGGAACCAAAAAAAAGGGATAGCCGCGGCTACCCCTTTTCATTCAAATAAATTTATTACGCCATAACATACTCATTTATGAAATCATTCCTGAATTTCCCGTCCGGGTCGCATTCCAGCATCAATTCACGGAATTCCGGCAGCTTCTCAAACAGGGATTGGACTCGCTCCGCCGGCATCGTAAATACCTTGCCCCAATGCGGTCTTGCGTTATACTTCTCCAGCTTGGATTCGATAAGCGGCAGCACCTGCTTCACCGCTTCCCAGTCCGGTTTCCAGGTAAAATGGAAGCCAACGGTGTCCTGCTGATAGCTTGGGCTTAACCACAGCTCATCCGCAGCAACGGTACGAATCTCGGAAATAAACAACAGCGGGGCGATCTGCTCGCCAAGCTCCCTGATTGAACTAATCGCTTCGTAGGCATGCTCGCGGGCCACAAAATATTCCGTTTGCAGCTCTTCGCCGGCACTAGGGGTGAAATCCATGCGGAAATGCGGCAGACGTTCATGCCATGGACCCGGCACTCCAAACTGCTCGCTGCAATTTTCCGCAGTTTGCTCCGGTACCGGATGGCGCTTCGCTTCCGCGAGGCTGGCTCCGTAAAATTCCGCTAGCACATCCCCTGCCGAGCCCTCGTGAACCAATCTCTTTTGCCAGACTTGATTAATGGCAGAACCCTTCCAATCCGTAAAGAGACTGACGCTGTAAGCGCTGGAGTAAATGGCATCGAAGTTATTCTCGAGTTGCGCCAGCGGGAGAAGATCATAGATATATTGACTAATCTCAAAGGATGGCTGAATGTCCAGCGTAATGGCTGTTACAACGCCTAAAGCCCCTAAGCCGACTACAGCTCCAATAAACTTTCCGTCCTCGTCATCCCGGGAGAATACGGTGATTGTTCCATCCGCTTTTACGATTTCAAGGGCATAAACAGCGGTTGCCAGATTGCCGTTCCGGTCACCGGAGCCATGAGTTGCCGTTGCAATAGCTCCCGCTATCGTAATATGCGGCAGCGACGCCAGATTATGAAGCGCGTAACCTTCCCGATGCAAATATTCGCCCAGATCTCCGTAACGAATGCCGCCTTCTACTTTTACGCGGTTGTTTACCTTATCCAATTCAAGTACACGATTCATCTTCTGAAGCGACACCAGGCTTGCATGCGAATCCGCGATCCCGTTAAAGGAATGTCTCGAGCCTAGCACTCTCAGCTTGCTGTTTCGAACAACAATCTCCTGCACTTGTTCCACATTCTCCGGATAGAGATATTCCAAGGCATTATACGTGTAATTGCCTGCCCAATTTTTCTCTTTTGCCACAACCTGCACTCTCCAGTCATTCAAGATGATAAAGCCTACCTTATAGTCATTAACCGCCCATTCTTCTTTTCCTGCCCCGGAAAAAAATAAAATAACCGGCCCCATCAAGGCCGGTTATATCTTTACAGCATAAACGCCTTCAATTCGCCGCGCACAAACACCGCTTCGAATTCGTCATCGTCCATCTGATTTATTTCATCGATACGCGCAATTAGCAGCTTTCCCGCTTCAAGGAGCTCCGGCCGATACTCAAAAACCCGTTCTATCTCTTCGGATAACCTTGCCGCTGTCCACTCTGTTGGCGCTTCCGTCTCCGTCACTTGATCAATGGTCCATTCACGGCTCTGAAAGCTGAAGCTAAGCCTTGCGCTTATACACTCTTCTAAGCCCACAAGCTGTATGACCAGCATATTGTCCAGCATCTGCAAGCCCTGAGGTAATGCTTGATATTCAAAGCCCTTCTCTATTAACGAAGAAATACGGATCAATCCAATCGACTCCCCCCATAAAACTCGTCAATATGATACCAAATATTCGCGAAAAATCAACAAAATTCGTCAAATTCCCCAGGAACCTTTTCTCAGCCATATTCGTCAGGTAATTGAAAGAATCATTCCCATTCTTTTTCCTATAATAAACGGAGGTAATATGTTCAAGAGCTTAACTCTCATAATTGTGCTGTGCCTAATACTTACAGGATGTACGGAGACAACGGCAATTAAGAAGCCATATGATTCTACCTCTTTAACTTTCGAAAAACCTTTTTCCGGTCAAATCTATACATACAATTACGATGCAGACTTCAGCTTTCAATCCATGAAGCCGAATCACAGCGATATAACCAGTGAGGAGGATCTGAATTTCCCGATAGGAAACGTCAAGTTGATTACTCTGGACGCGGATAACGGTACCGCTGCATCCGGTATTACAGGCACTCATGACGTATATTTCGCGATCATTCCTATCAAAGATAAAGTAATTTACGTCCTCGAATACTCCAGCATGGATAAAAACCCTGAAACCAAGCAATTGTTCATGGAGATCTTGCATGGTGTTCGCTTCACCGGATAACACAAAATAAGCTGCCTCTATTCATTAGAGACAGCCTCTTGTTTACTCCGCGCAATACATAAACCCTATAGCCCCGGGACCGGTATGAGTCGTAATAACCGGTGTTGCCGGACGAATACGGACTGGCGTTGCCGTGATCCGGCTAATCTCTTCGCGAAGCCGCTCGGCTAAGGATAGATTATCGGCATGAGAGATTCCGATCTCGGTTATCTCTTTGCCTTCGGTATCGCTCTTGAATCGTTCCATTAAGCTCTTAATAATCTGGGATGAAGTCCGGACCTTGGTAATCGGCGTATACACGCCTTCCTGCAGCATCGCGATCGGCTTAATGCTGAGCACCGAGCTGATCCAGCCCTTTGCTTTGCCGATACGGCCTCCCTTTACGAGATTTTCCAATGTGTCCACGACAACTAATAATGAAGTATTTTCTAACATGCTTTTTAATCTCGTCTTGATTTGCTGGACCGTGTGTCCTTCTCTAGCAAGCTTAGCCGCTTCAATGACTTGAAACCCAAGCGCTTGGGAGATCATTTGAGAGTCAATAACGATCACCTTGCTGTCGGACATCTCGGCAGCGGCGCTAGCCGACGCAAAGGTACCGCTTAGACCGCTTGTCATATGAATGGAAATAATGGTGTCGCCATTCTTGCCGAACCTATCGTACGTATCGAGAAATACGCCAACGGCGGGCTGCGAGGTTTTCGGGAGCTCGGAGGCCATTTTCATTTTTCGAATAAAATCAAGCGGAAAAATCGTTACGTTATCTTCGTACGTCTCCCCGTCAACATACACCGACAGAGGAATGACCTCCACTTCATGCTGGTCGAGCAGTTCCTTAGGTAAATCCGTTGTGGAATCGGTAACAATCCTGATGCCGGGCATAAAAAGCCTCCTAAAATGAATTATCATCACAATGACCGTAGCTCGGTCATCGTGATCATTCATACCTCGTAAGCATACGCTTATTAAAAGCCAAACTTGTGAACAATACGTAAAGCTATGAAAATGGTTTCACAATTTTTAATGGAATATAAAGGTAATAATAAACAACCCGGCTACATCCGCCGGGTTGTTTATTTTCCTGCCTATGAATCACCAGTTATTGCCTGAACCCGTTACCGTAAAGCTGCTTGACGTATTGGAAAACTTGCCGGATGGCGCGCCGTTTACCGTATTATTGTTAAAGACGGAGCTGCCGGTTGCGGTTCCCCGGATGTACACCCCGTAAGTTCCTGAATTGGTAATCGTGTTCGAAGCATACGTAACCGAAATGCTTGGAGCCGGTTCTTCAATAAAAATACCGCTGTAGATACTATCCTGAATGGCATTTCCGGATACAGCAACCGTCAGGTTCTGGGCTTTGCCCGCATTATTCAGCCAATATGCCCAAATCGCACCGATTTGATAGCCGTAATCTTTATGATAGGAACCCGTCCGAATCAGTACGTTATCTTGTACAGTCAGCGTTCCTGTCATCGAAGGAGGATTAAAGTTTGTTCCAAACGAAATACCCGAACCGTTAACCACCGTATCGGTCAGCAGATTGCCGATCACCTTGTTGTCTTTACCGCCATAAATGGCAATGTTGTTCGCGAGAGTAGGAATTTGAACCGTATTGTAGCTGAACGTGTTGTTCGTATCCAGATAAGTATCCGACCACATCGCCAGACCGTCGTCACCGCTGTTGCGGACCGAGTTGTTCGTCACCGTTGAATTGGATGTACCGTAATGAAGATTCAATCCGTCCGCCCATACGTCACGGATTCTGGAATTCGAGATCGTTGCGTTATTCGTCTGGTTGGTCAGCCAGAAGCCTACCTTCGCATGCTCGATCCACAGGTTCGTCAGAGCGGAATTCGTTCCGTTGCCTTCTACGCCGGATACGCCGTTGTAATCATCGCGGATGATATCGTTCGCGCTGATTTTGAAGTCGGAGACCGTAACGTTGCCTCCGCGCAGATACAGTCCCGCATAGTTGCCGGACAGAGTCGAATACCAGATGCCCGCGCCTTTCATCGAGACGCCGCTGTCGAGATACAGCCTGGTGCCGCTGCCGTCATAACCTGCGCCTTTATTCCCGTTATTCAAGGTAAACGTACCGGATGGAATCCATACGCCTTTATAGGTCCCGCCGGAATTTTTTACCGCATTGATGGCATTGTTGATGGCTGTTGTATCATCCGCGCCGTCATTGGCTACGGCGCCGTAACTGGTGATGGATACATAATTGGATGGCATCGTTAGAGCAGCCGGAATGGCTTCCGTTTCGATCAGGTCGATTGTCACATTTGCCGTTGAGCTGAAGTTCAGGTTCGATGCATTCCTCTGCAGCTTGATAACCGTACCTGCCGGGTACTCCTGATTCAGCACAACCGATACTTCGTCATACAGATGATGCGGAGTTGTTGGCGTGGCGTTTGGATTATTCGACCAGCGGATCTCCCCGCCCTCCGTTCCCCAAGCCCCGTAGTTCCAGCTGTATTTGGATGTCAGATTGATATCTTTAAACAACGTGCCTCCAATGTACATGCTGATAGCCGAATCAATGCCTGTTCCTGCCGCGTTATCCGGAATGGAGTAACGGATCGTTACGCCTTTTGCAGCCTTCGCCAATGTGAATTGCACGTACTGGCCAGCCGCCGCAAGCTGTACGGCTTTCCGGCCGGAAGCTTCCGAGGCAAGATTGCCAAAGGTCGTATTTGGCCCTACAACCGTTCCCGTATAGGTCAACGATTCAGCCTCATATGTGTCATAAGGCATCGTTGCCCCATAGGTTCCGGATGGCGGAGGAGTTACCGGAGGGGTCTCTACAATCGCTACATCGATTTTGTCGATATTCACATTGCCGGTGTCGGTTGTATCGTACCTGTACATGATGGTGTTGTTGCCGGCATTTAAGGTTACCGTATCGGCTTTTGTGCTCCAAGTATCCCAGTTTGCGGTTGCCTGAAGAGAAGTTTGCAACGATTTAGTTCCGTTCGTATAGAGACTAAGCGTTTGCGCTGCCGTGGAACCGTTTGCATATTTTAACGTAACCGTATAGCTGCCTGCCGCTGCCACGTTTACATTGAAAATTGCCGAGGCATTGCCTTTATTGGTATCAATAAATCCTCCTACAAAGCCGGTTCCGCTGTAATCCGCGTGATCCGTTGCAACGGAAGCACCGCCGGACAATACGGCAGCCTCCGCTTCATAGGTTCCCGCTGGAGAAGTAGGTGGAGTTACGGTACCTCCGCTTCCATACACCTCTAGCTCAGAAACCTGCCCGCCTGTAGAACCGGAGTTAGCGGTAAAGTTTACTCGGATATATCTGGCTGACGTTGCTGTAAAAGATAGCGTAACCGTATTGCCGGAAGACGGGTTAAACGTGTACGTATTGGAAGCTGCCGCGGTATTAAAGGTATTATTATCGGCGCTTGCCGCGACGGATAAAGTCTGTGTTCTCGTTCCCCAGGAAGCCGGAAGCTTGAGGACAACGGAGTTTACGCTTTGCGCGCTTCCGAGGTCTACTGTCAGGATGTTTGAATACGAGTTAGCTGCACCTTCGTAATAAGTGGAGATGTTTCCGTCCACGGCATTGGTTGCAGCGAACCCGGCGTAATTATTGTTCGATGCGATCGGCTTGTTCAAGGCCAAGTTCGTTCCGGATGGCGTTGTTCCAGTGGACGTATCGCTGACGACGATGTTGTCCAGATTCACATTGCCGGAATCCGTAGCATCGAATTTATATGTGATTGCGTTGCTGCCCGAATTCAAGGACACGGTTTCGGTTTGAGTGGACCAACTGTTCCAGTCCGGCGTTGCCGAAAGCGAGATTTGTTTCAGCTTTGCACCATTGACGTACAAGCTTAATGTTTTCGCCGAGCCTGTTCCGTTAGAATATCTTAGCGCTGTTGTGTAGCTGCCTGCGGTGCTGGCACTTACTGCAAAGGCTGTGGCTGCATTGCCTTTATTCGCATCCGTATATCCTCCCGCAAAACCGGAGCCGGAATAGCCTGTATGGTCGGTCGCAACAACCACGCCGCCGGATCGGGCTGCCGATTCAGCTTCATAGGTTGCGGATGCTGCGGATACAATCGCGGAGTAAGGCAATTGAAGAACCAATAAAGCCAGAGTGAGTACATAAATGAAGAGCCTGCTGCTTCTTGTCTTTCTGGGCATGAGAATACCTCCAATAGTTTAGGGTTTGAACCGTTAACGAACGCTTCCTCCTCCCTTGTAGGCTGACTCCATAAGCCATTGTAGAAATCTCCCCCGGTCCCGGGCTACCACGCCAGTGACTTCTAGGGCAAAAATTGTGACCTGGGGAAAAGAAAATACCATCTATACGCCAATTCTGCGTGTAGATGGTATTTTGGTTTTGTATAAGGATATCGCTATTCAACAGCAACCCTGACAACCGTCCTCCAGGTTCCGGGTGGAAGGTGGCATTCTCTGCTATGAACTTGGTCTCGGGCAGCTCATCAGCTTAAATTTGTAATCCATAGCCGCTTTCGTAATCTGCTTTAACTGGTTTACGATTTTCCATACCAGCCACGTTTCATCTATAGGCTCCGGCCGGCCCAATGCATATGGAAGGCCGTATTCATCTCCTGAGCAATATAATGCATCCTTGGAACCTACAGAATATGTACGGGACCTGGTTTAATGGCGTAAATGTGAGGAAGTATCTTGCGATGATCATGGGTGATCAAGAGTTATTTTTGTTTCTCTTTCTTAAAAGGATCCGTTTCGTTCCCCTTCCCGTCTAAATAAACGGAAGCTTCACCGTCACTGTAGCTCCAATAAAGATTATGATTGATCTCAAAAAGATGAAGATTTCGCTCATTAGACATTTGATCACTTTTGTAGCCTTTACTCTTCAACAATTCAATTATCACTTCGTATTTTACCGGCAGCCTCTCCTGCCTAATTTCTCCGGACCGATCAAAAAGCACCGCGTATTGCTGCCCGCTTCTATCTTCGGCTACCGTAATAAACGGACTCGAGAAATAGGGAAGCGCGGCAACCTCGGTTAGATCTTGAGCCTTTAACTTCTCTGCATACCCTTCTGGAATGTACAATTCGTCTCCGGCTATATCGCCTTTGTTAGAGGAACAGCCTGCTATGCTTATAACGGCGAACATGATGAGAACAGTCCATATTTTTATCATGATCATGCACCTCTTTTCCAAGATTGCATGGTTATTGACGTTTATCGCAAAGAAATAGTTACAAAAAAAGGAAGCCAATTAAATATCGGCTTCCTTTAAACTATATAATCAAGCTGCTGACAGCAAAGCTTGTTCCTATAAACACGAAGCACAGAAGCGCTCCAATGGCGATATTCCCCTTTTGCAGATGCTCGGAGATTCTAATACCCGGCGTTACAAGTTCGAAGATCCAATAGGAAGCCACGAGAATGAAGTAGCCCACCAGGAACCACAGCATCATATTCCATATGGACGTATTCGTATAAGCCGCAACGCCAACGATCAGTGCCGTAGACAAAAACTTCCCGCCAAACGCGAGCCCAACGGCCATATTTCCTTTCTTTAATTCCTCCAGATCGTTAAACGGCGTCATCAAGCTAAAGAACAGCATACCGGCTAATTGCAAAATAATGATAACGACAACGCTGACAACAAGATTGATTACAACGGTCACTGCGCCCACCCCCGGAATTTCGAATACACCTGATCATAGTCATCGTACAAATGAACCTGCTCGATAGTTACTTTAACCTTGGATTTCGACTTGAGAGCCGCATACTTCTCGTCGCTGATCGGCTGCTTCACGACATTGCCGGACGGCAGCGTTAGCACGGCAAATTCGCGTGTTTTACCGGCATTTTCCGTCTTGTATACGCCAATCAAATTAACTTCCGTTTGAATCGATTCCTTTAAGTTGCCAAGGTCTGCAAGAGCGCTCTTCTCATCCTTAAAGGATTTCAGCGTATCCCAGGAGGACAGCTTGATCTGGCTGCGTCTGTCATCATCCGTTGTTAACATCGCATCCATGTATTGTAGAATCCATACCTTATCTCCCGTTGCATAGTTACCGTCATTAGGAAGGAGCGTATTGTCCGGAATGATCGTCATATCGCTCCCGACAAGATCGCCAACCTTCTCTTCCACGATCCGGTAATCCCACGGCACATTCCTAACCGGATTAACAGGGGCTGCGGAAGCAACGGCCGTATCTTGCGAAGACGTATAGTTACTGGTGCTATACACGTAATCCGGATTGTTCGTGCATGAGCTGAGGATGAAACAAAAACAAAACAACAAGGTACTAGCGGTTATCGTTAATTTCTTCATCGGGTTCCAACACTCCAATCGGGATAAAATGACTTGAATTGCCGGTAATAGGTCCCCCGGCGCGCCCAAGAAGTCCAGCCGTCTCTCCGTTGATCATAAACATGCCAACCAAGAGGTGCAGCTCTCCGGCCGCGGTGCGGATGCGGGACAGCCGGGTTCTTTTTTGATACACGACAGGAAATAATTCGCTTGTATCAAACGCCTCTTGATCCTCCATCTCCAGCTCGCCCGACTGATCGAACATCTTGACCGAACCGCCTTCGCGTCCAAACATCGATTTGGATACAAAATCCCCGTCGAATACGGGCTTATTGTAGGTCGGCAGCATATACCGCTCTATCGTTTCGCGTTCATGTTTATCAAATAGAACATCCAGTTCATATAATCCCCATGCCGCGGCTTGCAGACCTTTCGATTGAAGCAGGATGCTATGAACGGAGTTGAACAAATTCAAGTAACCTTTCTCTACCGCATAAGCCAACGCTTCTCCCCCGTCGTCATGCGCCATCCATTCCTTCGGATAGAGAGCAAACATTCTATGGATCGGCTTTCCTTGCCCGTTTTTTAAAATGCCCTCATCCACCCATAGGTTTAAGCAATCCTCCAGTCGGACGTTTAGACCGCTATGCTTGGCTAAGGCTTCTATTGTCCCCGAATCCTCCAAATGCGAACCGTACGCGACGCAAGCAACCGTATCCGGCCTCTCAATCGCCCAGGCGGATGCAACCAATTCTTTCATTTTCCCGTTAACATTCCGGATCCCGGCCAACTCGCATAACCACGGCGTTGCGATAGAGGCTTCCACATAACCGGTAGGCGTATCCGCGTTTAACTCTAGCATCTTGATGCTGCCGTCAGGCGAAATGGCATAATCAAATCTAGCGTATCTGCTCATTACACCCTTCTCCGGCATAGGCAACGAATCTATTAAATCCCATAATATAGTCGGGATGCCGATCAACTGGTATAAATCATGTTTGCCGTGTATGTAGCGCGCGGTTTTGTCCAGAATCAGCCAAAGTTCCCTTGAGGCTTGTTCAAGCTCTTCGTAAATCGTACGGTCCATTCCAACCACCTGATCAATCCAGTAGGTCTCCGACTCCAGATCCGCCCAGCTAAATCCCATATCCTTAAGAATCCCGACCTTGCGGGTCCGGTCTGTATCCGGCTCTCCAATTACCGTGAATACCTCCGTTGTAATCGTCATCCCCCAAAACCTCCCGAAGAAATAGAGCTGGAGTGAGAGCCTGAGGAGCTTGAAGAAGAGCTCAACCCGCTGGATTTGCCGCCGATGCCGCCAGGCGATGAAGAGGTCGACCGGCGTGTAACCGAGCCGGTGGAATTGGAGGTCTTAGGCGGCGATACCGTTGAACCTGCAACCGGCTTATTCTGAAATTTCCCGTTGGAATAGCTTTTGGGCTCATAAGGACGGGTACTGCCGTAATAGTAGGAACGATGGGAGGAAGCCCAGGTTTGCGAAGAATACGAACTGCCGTTGTTGAACAGCAGATGATAAAGCATCAGGTCATCCCAGCCAAATCCCGACGATTGATGAACAATCGTTGTACTCCCTCCGGAACCGCCTCCGGCCGTCACTTGAGGACTTTCTTGCACCGCTTCTTTGTCCAGCTCATTATCCGATGGCAGAGGCAGATTCCAGTCAACGGCAGGGTCATAATAACGTTTAACGGCTTCGCTTGACCATTCAACCAGCTTGGGACTGGGTGTTGTGCTGGATACCGTAGGAGCCACGGTTGGAGATTCGGTCGAGCTTGTTGTTCCGGCGTGTACCGGTACTGCAGCCAGATTAGCCAGCAAAGCGATACCAAGCGAAGTGGACAGAACCTTGAGAGGAATCCCTTCTTTGATGGATTTTAACGAATCCGTTTTTTTATCTTCTTGCATATCAAATCCCCTCTTCCCGTCTATTTGTTGTTCATCTTTACAACCAGGAGCTCCAACTGCCCGGCGTCCAGGTTCAGCTTCCCTTCCAGTGTCTGATACTCCTCGCCATGAACGGTCAGATAGTTAACATGCTCTAGCGTTGCGATCATGGCGGCATCCCACTCCCTGTCGTCGATTTGCTTTAACCCCCGTTCAGAATCCTTTACAAACAGGACTACCCGCATCTGTTTATGTGCCCCTTTCAATTGGATGTTCATTGTATACGACGATCGCAAAACGACGTTTCAATTTTTTGGAAGCAAAATATTTACCCGTAAAATAATAAAGCACGACCACTTTATACGTGATCGTGCTTTATTAGCCGCGTACGCTTAAAAATACGAAACATCTCCATATGGATAAACGTCTATATTAGTATTAGATATTGCCGAGAGATGGAGGTCGTTCGATCATGAAGGAACAAGCACAGACCTGCTGTGATTTTACAATCGAGGTTACGGGGGAAGGGGTGGCAACAGCCGTGCCGGATGAAACCATCGTCACTCTTGGGGTTTCGGGAGAAAGCGACAGCCTCGGAACGCTTCAGACCGATCAAGCCAAGACCATAGATGCAATTATTCAAGCCTTGCTTGCCCTTGGCATACCGCGGGAGAGCATCTCCACCGCGCAATACTCCATTGAGCCGCAATACGATTTTATAGACGGAAAGCAAGTTTTTCGGGGTTATAGAGCCGTGCATCTGCTGAGAATTACGATAGATGGGGCGAAGGATGCGGGGCGCGTCATTGATGCGGCGGTTGCTCAAGGAGCCAATATGGTGTCCGACGTTTCGTTTCAATCCTCTCATGCGGACGAAGCCCGGCGAAAAGCATTAACGCTGGCGGTTCGGGATGCCGAGGCGAAGGCGCTTGCGATTGCCTCAACGCTTGGAGTCTCCCTCTCTTCCGTTCCTTGCAAGGTTATGGAGTCGCAGGGAAACCGATTCGAGCCGGTCATGTTCAAAGCCGCTTCCGTTCCCGCAGGCGATGTCGGTACCACCATTGAACCAGGAACCTTAACGTTTAAAGCATCCGTAAGAGTCTGGTATGTATACGGCTGATAAAAAAAACGGCGGCGCGAACAAAGTCTCGCACCGCCGTTATCATCGTATTTAATAAACCTTTTTCATTAGCTCAATCGCTTCAGCTAGCGAAAGACCAAAGGACTTGTAATAGGAAGCATCGACAGCCATTTGCTTCAGGATCATTTCGTTGCGTATTCTCAGCATTTGATCAGGCGGGAACTCCGCTACAAAGCACCCTTTTCCCGTAACCGTGTTGATCAATCCGGCATGCTCGAGTTCTTCCCAAGCCTTCTTGACGGTAATGATGCTGACGCGAAGCTCCTGGGCGGCTTGGCGAATGGGCGGCAGAACATAACCGCTTGCTAATTCGCCTTTTAGAATCTGGGCGCTGATCTGCTCGAAAATCTGCTGATAGATGGGTTTATCCGATGAGTTGGAAATCGCTACATTCATTCATTATATCTCCACTTTAGGGAACCGTTTAACCGCGATGCGATAACCCATCCAGGTTAAAGCGGCAAAGATTAGGATTCCTGCGATTAGTATAGAAGCTTGAATGGCTGTACGGTCAATGCCGGAGCCGTAAAAAATGTCATGCATATAAGGGCTCTGAATTCCGATCCATTGCGCGATTCCGGCAAACAGCATGGCGGCCCCAACGGCCACGTACGTTGCTTCCCCGTATTTATACGCGGTTTTGTAATAGATGGATAGGAATAACACGTTAAAGATCGCAAGCATCACAAAACATAATCCCCAGAAGCCCATATGAGGCTCGAAGAAATAATAGGGAATGTTCTCGTACAAGCTGTTACTTATGATACCAAAGATCATTGCGATTACAATATGCAATAATTCCAGAAGAACGATAACCGATACTTTCGCTTTCACGATATCCGTTTTGGTCACGGGCATCATCGCCGTAAACATCGTATCGTTCTGGGTCCGAAATCCGCCGAACATATTGGGGATCGTAATCCAACAAAAATACAAAAGGACAATGAAATAAATCCAGCCTGGAACAAACATAAGAGCGCCTGTCAGAAAGGGCATAATCAAAAACATCTTCGGCACTCCTAATTTGAAATCCTTTACGATTAAATTATACATGCATATCCTCCTTCTTCGCGAAATAAATCATAACTTCCTCTAGACTTGGTATCGCTGCGTTAATGCCGGAGGCCGGATCGAAGTCTTCCGCATGAATCATCCCCGTAAAACCAAATGAATTTTTCTTAAAGGAAATAAGCTTCTCCCTCACCTCGTCCAATTGGCTTTCCTTGCCGCTCAGAAGGCGATAAGACGCGACGAATTCTTCCTTATCAGCGCTTTTGACAATTCTCCCGTTCTCGATAAAAGTAATAAAGTCCGCGCATTTCTCAAGATCCGAGGTAATATGCGTAGAGAAAAGAATACTGATCTCCCCATCCCCTACAAGCTCCTGGAAAATCTCCAGCAGGTTATCCCTTGCGACCGGATCAAGTCCGCTCGTTGGTTCATCCAGAATGAGCAGCTTTGCGCTATGGGACAAAGCAAGAGCCAGATTGTATTTCACCTTCATCCCCGTCGACAGCTCGGAGATTTTTTTGTTTTCATCCAATTTGAATTTTCTTAAATAGTTGTAATAGGTGTCGTCATTCCAATTTTTGTAGAACCTCTTGATCACGTCGGTTAAGGTTTTTATCTTGCTGCGGTTGTAAAAATCCACATCCCCGAAAGCAAAGCCGATTTCCTGCTTCAGCTCCAACTCGTGTTCGGCAATGTTCTTGCCCAAAATAAATACTTCCCCGCTATCGATATGAATCAGATTCAGGATTGATTTAATGGTTGTCGTTTTCCCCGCTCCGTTCGCTCCGATAAACCCCATGATATAACCTTTTTCCAATTGGAACGAAACATCCTTCAGCTTGAAATCTTTATAGGTCTTGCTTACATTCCGAATGTCTAATGCCAGCATGCCGTACCTCCGATCAAATTGTGTATGTCGTGTATACACAATATATCACCAGAGAAATTTGAAGTCAACTAGTTAAATGTCCAAAAATTGGCACGAAAAAACCTTAAACGGCCAGCGCCATTTAAGGTTTTCTCTCTCGTTTCCACACTTCCTTTGTCCTCTTCCTTACCCCTTCATGCCGCCTTGCATGCTAAAGCCTTTGGACATAAAGCGCTGGGATAAGATATACAAAGCGACTGACGGGATGGCGTACATCACCGAGAATGCGGCTAATTTGCCGTAATCCGCCATGCCGTACTGCCCGAAGAACTGGTAGATCTTGAGCGAAGCCGGGAAATTCTCCGGCGATTGCAGCAGGATATACGGCACGAAGAAATTACCCCAGCTGCCGGAGAAGGTGAAAATCGCAACCGTGCAGATACCGGGAATCATCAAGGGAGCTACTACCTTCCTTATGCCGACAAACACGGAAGCACCATCGATCCAGGCCGCTTCTTCCAGCTCGGAGGGCACGGAATCCATGAAGTTTTTGAGCATCCATATGCCGTAAGGCATCGCAGAAGCCACAAAGAAAAGGATAACGCCAAAAATATTGTTGTACAGCTTCAAGGTCAAAAACAACTGATAGACCGGTACCATCACGGCGGTAATCGGCAAGGAGGTCATAAACAGGATCGTCAGCATAAACGGCTTCTTGTATCTAAGTTGATAACGCGACAACGGATAAGCCGCCAGAAGTCCGAGAATAACAACCAAAACAGCTTGGCTGCCGGACATCAAGAGGCCAATCAGGAAGGCACGCTGATTGTCTTTGTTGGTGAGAACATCAACATAGTTGTTCCCCGTCAGATGGGTAGGCGTCTTAAGCGACTGCAGCGCGTTTGTATCAACGGATGCTACAAGCACCCATAAGAGTGGAAGCAGAAAGCAAATCCCGATGACCGTCAATATGGTATAGGGCAGCAGTTGAAGGATCCATTTGCGTTGTTTTGCACTCATACAATTGTTCTCCTTGTCCGTTTACTCTTTCATTGAGCGGATATAGAACAAGCTAAGGATAATGCCGATGAACAGCAGCAATAAGGAGATGGCCGTGCCGTAACCAAGCTGATAATTGACGAAAGCTTGATTATACATAAAGATCGGCAGCGTGGTTGTAGACGTACCCGGTCCCCCGCCCGTCATCGCGTAGATGAGACCAAACACGCCTAACGTCTGCAGCGTAACAAGCATCGCGTTAGTTGTGATGGAATCCTTGATATACGGGATCGTTACTCGCGTCAGCACCTGCCATTTCGAAGCGCCGTCCACAATGGCCGCCTCTTCAATCTCGCTAGGCACATCATCGAGGGCAGCCTGAAATACAAGCATCGAGAACGCTGTGCCATGCCAAATATTTGCCAGGATGATCGTAATCATCGGTACCGTGTACAGCCAGGTGACCTCGGTGAATCCAAACGAGGTAATAATCGCGTTAAGCGTTCCTTCATCTGCGAAAAAGCTGTACAAGCATAACGCGCACACGATTTCAGGCGTAACCCAGCCTGCCAATACGATGGTGCCGATAATTCTCCGGAACCATTTGTTTTTGTTTTTCATCAGCAGCGCAATCAGGAACCCTAAGACCTGTTGGCCGATAACAGCCGAACCAATCAGGAATACGAGCGTATTCCATATACTCGTCCGAACCGTAGGATCCTCGAACATCCGCGAATAGTTATCCAGGCCGACAAAATTCAGATTCTTGGCCGCCTCCCCGGTTAGAGCCAGGTTGGTGAAGGAATAGAACACGGTCAGCAGAATTGGATAAATAAAAAACACAAGCATAATGGCCACGGAGGGCAGCAAAAAATACAGCCACGTCCATGTCCGCTTTCGCTTTGCCATGCCATTTAAGGCTATACTGCTCATTCTCGTCTACCTCCTCCGCCGTCAGAAAAGAAGACTTGCTCAAGCAGCCGCATCTGGAGGAAATGCTTGAGCAAGCCATTTTCTATTATTTTTCTAAAATTTTATCCGCGCCTACGATACGCGTCACATCCTGCGCATATTTGTTCGCGGCATCCTTCGCTGAAGTACCGGATGCGACGGCTTCGACCATCGTCTGAATTTGCGTCGACACTTCCGGATATTTATCCTGCGCCGGACGGAACTCGGCATTTTTCAGATAGTCGGTTGCGATTTGGTTAAACGGCATTTGAGTATATTCCGGATCCGAACCTACGTCCGCGCGAACGGTAATATTGCCCGATGCGATAACCAGCTTTTTCGAGTTTTCTTTGTTCAGGGCGAATTTAATAACATCCCATGCTTCGTCTTTATGCTGCGCGTTCGCAGGGATTGACAATGCCCAGCCGCCGGCAAGCGTAATAGAGCCAGGTGCCTGACCTTTGCTGGTTGGCATTGGCGCGAAGCCGAGGACATCCTTGTACTCCGGCCATGGAGCGGCGCCGCCGTCCAGATAATTGCCCGTAATCCAAGAGCCGTCGAGAGAGATCGCGAGCTTGCCTTGCGGCAAGTATTCACGGGTAGCCGTATTGCCCGCTTGACCGTTCAGAACCTTCGAAAGAGGCGGTCCAAGCTTTTCTTTGTTTATCGTTTGGATAAACGTGAGCGCATCGTTAATGCCTTGGCTCTTCGTAATCCATTTGCCGGTATCGTTATCGTAAAGTCTCTCGCCCGTGCCGTAGAGGAGCATTTCATAAGTTTGCATGGAGGTAGCTTCGCCGGTTGCCTTGCCCATGTTCATCCAGATTGGCACGACGTCAGGAAGCTTGCTCTTGATGGTTCTTGCTGCATCCAGCACTTCATCCCAGTTCTTTGGTGCCCACTCTTCCGGCAATCCCGCTTTCTTGAAGAGCTCTTTGTTATACCAAAGCCCCCTGGAATCCGTATTGTAAGGAACGCCGTATACCTTGCCGTCGCTTGCGGTAACGCCTTTTTTCAGCGCTTCGATGAAGGAGCCGTTCGTCCAGTCTTCCCATGCGCCTACTTTATCGTCCAGCGGCGTCAGATATCCCGCGCTAGCGTCGGAGTTCAGAATGAACGTATCCTCCGTTACGATATCCGGTGCCGTATCCTTCGACTTGAGCGCAAGAGCAATCTTGGCGAAATAATCTCCTTCGGACGCCTGGATTGGAGTAGCCTTAATCTCTATGCTTTTGTCCGGGAAATTCGCCGCGAGCTCTTGTATCCATTTGTACATGACGCCTTGCTCGCCAATTCCGTCATCGCGATAAGTAATCGTAATGACCTTTTTCTCCGTATTTCCTATCGTGCCCCCGTCGTTTGTTTGACCGGCATTCGTCTCTTTCGTGCCTGTGTCAGCCGAAGTGCTTGGACTGTTGCTAGGCGTGTTTGTGTTGTTCGCGTTATTCGAACAAGCAAACAGCAAAGTCGAACAGAGAACAAGCGATGTGGAAATCGACCAGAATCTTTTACCGCGAGCCATCGTAATCCCTCCCTATTAGTCAACCACCCTTGGTTAAGCGCTTCCATGCGGTTATAGTTCATAGATATTTATCTACCTCCACCTTTATTCAATGAAAATCGGAAGATTCGACTATAAGATTGCGACATAAAACTCTATTTAAATGACTTCCGAAAATCGCTTCAAATAATAGCGCGTCATGGCACGAAAAAAAGAGCTCCGGCACTTGTCGTCCGGAACTCTGGGTTAACTATATTCTTTTAATAATAAAGCTCAATAAATGAGGTTCTCTTCTGCCTTATCGATTGCTGCCTGCCTTCGGATGCTCTCACTTCGTTATCCAAGCCAACAAGCAGCCCTGTTGCTTCCGATAACTGGGACTCGGCACCCAGCTTCCCCCTCTCTATCATCCTAGCTTAATGGAATATTGATATAACGCCCCCGGCAGTCCTCTGAATTCAAAGACTCCGTTGCTGATTAAGCTCCATATCCTGTATTCGATAAAGCCGTCTCCAATAACCTGGTTAAAATGCTCGAACACCTTCGCCACAACCGTTCCGGCTTTCACGAATCCTTCTTCGTCACCGCTTTCTTGAACGGCAGACACCGCGGCGGATACAATAATTCCGTCAATCGCTTCGATCTCGCTGCCTTTAATCTCCCCGCTCTGCCAAAGGCGAAGCTCGTAGTCTGAATTCGATAATTCTTCCCATTCCGCAATAAATTGCAGCCGTTCCCTGGAAGATAGAAGTCTCGCATTCTCGTAATTACTTACCATATCGCGATAAACTCCCCGATCAACATAAGCTTGCGCAATTGGCGGAATCGTCATTTCGTGAAGGCTTTCCGTAAAGTTAACGAGCTGAACCGGCTGCTGCCGGTCCCTTAACAAGCGCATAACGAGCCGTACTCCCGTCTGGTCATGCGAATTATTGGAGCACCATACGATAACGGATTTCTCCTCGGGAATAGCTCTTAATTCCTCTATCATATGGTCTAGTTGAGATTCTCTGTTGCGATCGTTCAAAACCCGGAACGGAGAAAACCGGTCAAGCATCCATCGCTGCCTGTTCCGTTGTCCTTCCGGCTGTTCCAAATGCTTAATCGGACCGATCGAGAACAGGTCATTAAAAGCCAAGACCTTATTTTCATGCCTTCTGCCGGCTTCGCTAAGCGCGACCTTCAAAGAGCCCGCATCCGATAGACTAAATACAATATGTACAAAACGTTGAAGCCGTTCGGTCTCCTCCCGCTTCGAACGGGCATCTGCAATTCGGTCGTCTATAACTTGCAATAGCTTGCCTGAATCGGAGTTCACTTCTGCTTCATTAATTAATTCATTTAAAACAACGCGAAGCTCCCATTCGTTGAGCTCGTTGATAGATTCCTTGTAACGGTTCATCAATTCCACCTCTCACACTACTCTACCATAAATTTCTAATAGGATACAAAAAAAGGCCGTGACGCACCCAATCGGATACTCACGGTCTTTCTATTAAGCGGCCAGCTTCATTGGATTTCTCGCAACGTATCTGCTGAACAAGAAACGTACCAACGGTCCCATGACAATCAATTGGAGCGGAAAAGCCAGCATATAATTGTGAAGGACAATCGTGAAATAATGTTTGATTAACGATCCCTCTCCCAAGCTGTCCGCCAAAGAAGAACTGATCAGTCCGTACAGCGACATGCACAGTACCATCCCCGTCACCATGCAGAAGGCAAGGGATAGGATTACGAATACTTTCTTGGATTTATCATACGGCAGCGCGAAGGCGGCTTTTTTCGCAAGGGGTCCTACGACAAACATCTCAATGACAAACGCAACCATAAAACCTAATCCATATTGGAGTATAACTTCTCCCAGGGAAAGCGTTCCGAACAAATCATTACGCATCAGATTATACGTGATCATGACCAGTGCCATCCCCGTCACCATCATTAATCCAAAGTAAAACTCTTCTCTCTTATTCGCAGGCACAATCATCATCCTTTCTGTTCTCCCTGTCATTATAGAGATTCGGCCCCCCTCTTCATAAGTGACAAGTTCATGAACTTTTATGGATGAAGACAACTTTCGCCCGCCTTATTTTCCTTTTCTATAGTGAAGAGGAACGTACCCGGTAACCGATTTGAACACACGGCCAAAATGCGTCACGCTGCCGAATCCAACCCGCTTCGCAATCAGATTAACTTTCATGGAGGACTGCTCCAGCAGCTTTTTCGCTTCCTTGATTCTCACGCTGTTCAAATATTCCACAAACGTAAAGCCTGTGGCTTCCTTAAAAAAGCGGCTCAAATAATAAGGGCTTACGTAAAACTTCTCCGCCAGCAAATGAAGCGACAGCTCATTCATGTAATGGCTGTTCATGTACCGCACAACCTCCGAAATGCGCTCATGCATCGGGCTTGGCGATTCAAGAGTCTCCATGCTGCTTGACTTCGCATGCCGGCAGCAAATCAGAAGCAGCTGCAAGGCCAGCGTCAACGCGTACAGCTCGAAGCCCGGCTTTTTCTCCGACATCTCCGCAATCATCGTCTGCAGCATAGTCTCAATGGCTAACCGGTCTTGAAGCGTGCATTTAACAATCAGATACTCCCTCTCAGATAACGGATGCAGGACATCCACATAGCTCCCCGCAGCCATATGCTTCTCGTGAATATTGACAATAAGCCGTTCATGCTCCGGCGTTTCCGTATTGGTTGTCCGATGCAGAATATTCGGCGAGATAATAACGATATCCCCTTCATGAATAACAAGGGTCCTGTCCTTGATAAAAAACTCCCGCTTCCCGGACATCAGGCAAAAGATTTCATAGGTGCTATGGAAATGGCTGACGGGCATATTATGGCTCCGGGCTTTGCGGTAAGATACCGAGAAGGTTCCCTCTCCGTTATCGTATTGGAAATCCCCCATCGTTAGCCATCTCCCTCCAGGTGCTTTTTCTATCATTATACGCCTCGGTTAAATTACAGCAAGATATAAGAAGAATTCATCATTTTCCGCAAAAAATGCACACTTTCTCGTGCTAGCATAAATCTATGAACAAGAGGGAGGCTTATACAAATGATCAAAACCGTACTATCCCCCATGCAATGGGCAGAGAAAGCCTGCGAGGCATTAATGGCCACATTCGAACCGGAACAACTGCCGCCGGACCGGTTCCATTATCATCAGGGCGTCTTTTTATCGGGGATGGAGAAATGCTGGAAGGAAACGCAAAATCCGAAGTATTATGAGTATCTGAAACGCTGGGTCGACAGCCAGGTGCTGGAGGATGGCCGCATCAAGAAGCATAAGCCGGATGAGCTTGACGACATTCAGCCCGGCGTTCTCCTGTATAATCTGTATGAGCAGACCGGGGACGAACGGTACAAGAAAGCGCTGCATTCCCTTGTGCCGCTGATCAAATCATGGAAAACGAATCCTTCCGGCGGCTTCTGGCATAAGGAGCATTATCCGAATCAGATGTGGCTTGACGGATTATATATGGCCGGGCCGATTGCCGTTCAGTACGGCAAGACGTTTGGCGAAAGCGACTATTTTGACTTGATGGCCTATCAGGCAATCCTGATGGAAAAGCATACAAAGGACCCGGTTACCGGACTACTCTATCATGGCTGGGACGAGACTAAGGAAGCTTCCTGGGCTGATCAGGAGACCGGTCTTGCGCCCGAATTCTGGGGCCGCGCGATTGGCTGGTATCCGGTTGCCCTGCTTGAAATGTTCGAATACCTGCCGGAGGATCACAAGGATAAAGAAGCGCTTGTCGCGATCCTGCAGGATCTGCTGGTCTCGCTCATCAAATACCAGGATTCCGCTACCGGCTTATGGTATCAGGTTGTCGATAAAGGGGATCTGCCGGATAACTGGCTTGAAAACTCCTGCACGGCCCTTTACGTGCATGCCATCGCCAAAGCCGTGCGATTCGGCTATCTGGATCCTAAATATTTGGAGTACGCGTGGAAAGGTTACCAAGGAGTCGTTGATACGCTGAAGCTTGATGACAACGGCCATGTCGTTATCGGCCAAATCTGCATCGGCACGGGTATTGGCGATTATGCCCATTACATTGCCCGCCCAACAAGCGAGAACGATCTGCATGGAGCAGGCGCTTTTATCCTGATGTGCGTGGAGATGAGCTTGGCTCCGCAACCAAACTAGTTAATCGCAAAAAAAGCTGAAGCTCTCATCAATAAGAGCTTCAGCTTTTTCATTCTCGCGCGTTTAAGGTATCGTCTGCACTTCCGGCGAGGATTCTTCCGAGGTAGCTGCCGCCTCGCCTTGCGAGTGGCGGTACAGCTCCTCGTATACGCCTTGCTTCTCAATCAGCTCGGCATGGGTTCCCGATTCGACGATGGTTCCGTGACTAAGCACGATTATCCGGTCCGCGTGCATAATGGTGGACAAGCGATGGGCGATCACGATTGTCGTCCGTCCCTCAGACACGACCTGCAGCGCTCGTTGAATGAGCTGCTCGGTCTGGGAATCGAGGTTCGCCGTCGCTTCATCCAGAATCAGAATCTTAGGACGGAACACGATAATCCGGGCAAAAGAGATCAGCTGCCGCTCGCCGGCGGATAATCCGCTGCCGCGTTCGGACAGCTTCGTCTCGTAACCGTCTGCCATACGGTTAATCAACTGGTCCGCTCCGACAAATTCGCAGGCGCGGATAACGTCTTCCCTGGTGATCGACTCGTCAAACATCCGAACGTTGTCGATAATGCTTCCCGCGTACAGGTAAGGCTCCTGCTGAACCAGACCTACAATCCGGTGTAGCTCAGCCTGCGGGATATGCCGGACATCGTTCCCGTCGATTTGAACGCTGCCCTCGTTCACGTCATAGAACCGGCATAACAAGCTCATGAGCGAGCTTTTGCCCGCGCCGGTCGTACCGACGATTCCGACCATCTCGCCGGGACGGATATGGAGATCAAGTCCTCGGAAGATCGGAGTGCCGTTCCCATAGCTGAACGAAATATGGTTATAATCTACACGACCCTGAACGGCGTCATGGTTTATTTTCACAGGTTTGGCCTCATCCTTGATTTCGGGCTCGACATCAAGAACGCCCCAAATCCGGTTGACCGCTACCGTAGCGGACTGAAGCGTATTCCACTGCTGGGTAATGGCGTTGATCGGCTGGAAGAACTGCCGGATGTAAGTTATAAAAGCGTACAATACGCCAAATTCCATCGTATGCCCAAGCACGGCCTTTCCTCCGGTCCAGACAACAAAAGCAATGGTCAGGTTTCCGAGCAAATCAAAGGTCCGGTTAAACGTAACCGCCGTACGGATCTCGCGGACATTAGCCTTGAAATAATCCTCGTTCCGCTCCTTGTACAGTTCACCTTGCGCCTTTTGCTGATGAAAGACTTGAATCAAGCTCATACCCGCCAGATTCTCCGCAACAAACGCCACAAGGCGGGACAAGCGCGTCCGCGCCATCTGATACGTCGTGCGCATGAAGGACCGGAAACCAATAGCGATAAGCGCAATAATCGGCAGAAGAAGAAGACAATACAGCCCTAGCGTGGTATCGAGATAAAACATCATGACCAGAATGGAAACCAGCGTGAGCCCATCCCTCAGCAGGGTCAGCAATACCTGGTTGAAAAACTGGTTAACCGCCTCGGTATCGCTCGATACATGCGTTATGAGGCTGCCGCTGGACGTTTTATCGAAATAGGACATCGACAGCTTGGTAATATGCTCAAACAACTGTTTCCGGATGCGTGCTACGATGCTTTGCCCGGCATCCTGCAGCAGGTTATTCTGCAAATAGGTAAACAACAAGCTTGAAAGGGACAAGCCAAGATAAATCGCGCAGATCACGATCAAGCTGCTGTAATCGTTCTTGCCTACCATCAGGTTATCGTCGATCGCGATTTTAACCAAATAAGGCTGGAACAGCTCGGAGGCAATCGCAATAATCGTGCAGATGGTTACCAGCGTAAACGTCTTCCGGTGCGGGCTGATATAAGATTTCAGTATGCGAAAAGCAGACTTGTATTGCGGCTTGGGCTGCTTGCCGTTACCCGCCTTCTGATCCATCTGCCAGTTGTTAACGGCTGTCGGCATATTGGCTTCCCTCCTCTTGAATCGCATGGAGCTCGGCATAAGGTCCAGGTTCCGCAAGCAGCTCCTCATGCTTGCCCCGCTGAACGATCTTCCCTTCATCCAATACGATGATGAGATCCGCATGCTTTAAAGCGCTGAGCCGATGCGCGATAATAATGGTTGTTTTCCCTTGACGCTCCTGCTGGATCGTGTGCACAATCTCCGATTCGGTCACCGCATCTACGGCGCTGACGCTGTCATCCAGGATCATAAGAGGTGCCTGCATGATAAAGCCGCGCGCCAGACTTGTTCGCTGACGCTGCCCTCCGGATAGCGTGACGCCCCTTTCTCCCAGCTTCGTCTCGAAGCCTTCGGGGAACTCGGCAATATTCTCGTAAATCCGCGCCTGCTTGGCCGCCGTATGAATCTCTCCCTGGCCGGCCTGCCGCCGTGCAAAGGCAATATTCTCGCCGACCGTTGTGCTGAACAGGAAGCCGTCCTGCGGTACGTAAGCAATCTGCGTGCGCAGGCTCTCAAGCGTGACCTCCCGTATGTCTTCGGATCCGATATGAATGGCATCGGCCGGCGGATCGTACACCCGGAGCAGCTGCTTGACGAGCGTTGTTTTGCCGCTGCCCGTACGCCCTACAATGCCAAGCGTCATTCCGGGCTGTATAACAAGATCAATATGCTCCAGCGAAGGTTGTGAAGCACCGGGATAAGTAAACGTTAAATTCTCCATGCGAATCGGACTTGCGGAAAGATTAATCGTTGTCGCCTTATCGGTCTCCACAATATCCGGCTGAACCGCGATTAATTCGTTAAGCCGCTGCAAGGATGCGCGCGACCGCTGAACCGTATTGATAACGTTGCCAATTTGCTGCAGCGGATTCATCAGCATCCGTACGTACAGCGTTAACGCGACGAAATTACCAAGCGATATATCGCCTTTGATCGTTAAATAACCGCCGTAAGCCAGAGATACGATAAGAGACAGGTTGCCGAGGAAAGGCACCGTTGCCTGGAACAGCGAGCTGATCCGTACCAGCGACAGCTGGTTGGTCTTGATCTGATCGACCTTGTTGCCAAACCGCTTAATCATAATAGGCTCCACTGCAAACTTCTTCGTCACGCGGATGCCGCCGAACTGCTCCTCCGCGGACTCCGTCATCGTGCCAAGCGCCTCCTGCACTTTGCGGGAACGCTGACGGATAACCGGACCAATCCTGATGACAATCCAAGGGATAAAGATCAGAGGTCCAACGGAAGCAGCGATAAGATAGAGCGGAATATCGCTAAGAATCATCGCCCCTACGCAGGAGACGAGCAGCATGGAGGCCATAGCCGTCTGGTTAATGCCCATGGAGATGGATTCCCGGACGCCGGTTACGTCGTTCATGAAGTAGTTCAGCATTTTGCCGACGCCGTTCTTCGAGTAGTAGTGCTCGCTAAGACCGGAAAAATGAGTAAATAGACGACGACGGGTCATGTATTCGAACAACCGTCCGACATACATGACCAGGTATTGACCGTATCCCCCCAGCAAGGCATAACCCGCTCCAATCAGAACAAGCATCAAGCTGAAATGCGCAACATCCTGGGAGCCAAGCTCTCCGCCCTTCAACTTATCCGTAAAATCCCCAAGCACCTTCGGAAAATAAGCGAAGACGATACTGGCTGCCGCATGAAGGGTAAACGATCCGAGATAAATATGCCAGGTCTGTCTGAAATACGGTTTTAATACACCTTCTGATTTCAAGACTCATCACTTCCATTAGTGGATTCAGAGCTGCTCTCTTCCCCAGCCGCAGCCTCTTCGGAAGGAATGTCTTCCTCAGGCAGCTCGTGTAGCTGAAATACGTGAATAAACTCTTCCATAATGGCTTCCGTCGCCTTCAATTCGCCGCTGATCACCGGTTTAATCGCTTCAAAAGCCGGATCATTCAACTGACGTTGCAACGTTGTGCGGGTAATCGTAAGCTTCTCCAGAAATGCAAGCGCTCTGCCGCGCCGGAACGTTTGCGCTTTGCCTCCGTCCCGATTCTTGCACTCCTCCTTAAAGGGATGCCTGCCTCTGTGTCCTTGCCCGTTACGCATATGTCTATGCCTCCTTCAATAGATGTATACATTCGTATACACTTCTCTTTATGTATACAAATGTATACGCATCACAAATGACTGTCAAGTTATAATTTTCAAATAATTAACAATCGATTCTCTGGATCGCAGAAAAAAGCGCCATCCAGGTTCTAGGACCTGATGACGCTTACTGTTTATTTCCTTATGCGACTAACCGCAAGAAGAGAATTCCGCCAAACGCGCATGCCATTCCTGTTATTTCAAGCCTCGTGAAGCTTTCCTTCACGACAAACCGGGTATAGAGAAGCACGATCAGCACATTCAAAGCGGTTACCGCAGACACAAGCCCTGCCTTGCCAAGATCAAAGGCCGTTACAATCATCATCATGCCAACCGCGTTGGTTGTCCCAACGAGCATCCCCGTCAGGAAGGTGCGGCGTTCGCTCCACCTTTTGCCCGGATTCCGGCTATCCTCAGCGGCAGCTGCCACCGTTGCCTCCGCCGTTGCGGCAGCCAGGCCGTATCTCTTGCTAGCCAGTCGGTCCTTCACCCACCAAATGCCGTAACAAATGGACCCAGAGGTAAACATAAAGAACAGCGTAGGGAACAGCGGCGCTTCGAGCTTGGTTGACCAGGAGCCGGACAAATCATTGCAGGCGAACATCACGAGAGACAAAAGCCCCCATTGCGCACCTTGTAGATTTTTCAGTGAGAGGTCATTGGAATACCGTACGAGCAATATTCCCGCCACAATAACAACAAAGGCAGCCAACTGGGTATACTTTAGCGCCTCTCCCCACATCAGGTATGCACCTATGACTACGAGAACGGCTGGAAGTGCCGTAATGATCGCAACAAGCGAAGCTTTGCCTACGGCAAAACCCTTGAACATGCTGGCATTGGCCACAAACGAAAACACGCCCATCTGAATGCCGACAAGAGCCGCAGACGTCCAAGGCTGACCGGACAACAGTGCCGTAACTCCGCAGATGACAGCCCCCATCGAGAACACGCCGCATAACAGCACGGTTCGGCTTAACGGAAGCTGACTCGTATAATGATACAAAATTCCTCTCAACCCAAAACATAAGGCTGCAAATATTGAAAATACGATCCACATAACGTAAACGATCCCCTTCCCATTCTCCTAATCTTAGACAGGAAACCGCCAAGTGGCAATGCTCTTGCAGGATAAAATTTCGCAAGCAAAAAGCTGTTGCCACACCTAACGTATCATGTTAATATGTGGAAAAACGTTTTTCGGAAGGGCTTCTAGGGATCCGACTCCATCAGGATGGCGAACCAAGCGAAGCCGGCTTGCGCGGGTAGACGCCAAGCTACACCGTGAGGAATAAAAGACCTTCGGAAAGTTCCGCCTGCAAGATTAGGGCGAGACTTTGCGGAGGTCTTTCCCTTTTTTGCAGGAAAATAATTAAGGGGTGAGTAGAGTGAGGTCTATCGAGGTTGAGCAGTTGGAGAAGATCTTTCAAATCAAGAAAAAGCAAGCCGGGTTTATCGGCAGTCTCAAGTCGTTGATTAAGCCGCATTATGCGGACAAAGCCGCCGTCGAAGGCATTACGTTCTCCGCCGAGCAAGGAGAGACGGTCGCTTTTCTCGGGCCTAACGGCGCGGGCAAATCAACAACGATCAAAATGCTGACCGGCATTCTCCATCCAACCTCCGGGAAGGCGGAAGTATTAGGCTGTTGTCCGTGGACGGAACGGTCAAGGCTGGCTTACCGAATCGGCTCCGTATTCGGGCAGAAGTCGCAGCTGTGGTACCATCTCCCGCCGCTTGATACCTTTGAGCTGATGAGCCGGATTTACGAGCTCCGCCGGGAGGATTACAAGGCGCGCCGCGACAATCTGATCGAACGCTTCGAGCTTGGCCCTTACTTGCATACCCCCGTGCGGAAGCTGTCCCTGGGTGAACGGATGCGCTGCGAGATTGCCGCTTCCCTCATTCACCGTCCGCAGGCTCTGTTTCTCGATGAGCCGACGATTGGACTGGACGCGGTCGTCAAGCAAAGAATCCGTGAGCTGATTCTGGAGATGAACCGCGAAGAAGGTACGACAATCTTCCTAACCTCCCATGATGCCGGCGATGTCGAAAAGTTATGCGACCGTGCGATTGTGATTAACCATGGAGGACTTGTGTTTGACGGACGGGTCGACTTCATGAAGCAGCAATTCCTGACGCATAAGACGGTTCAGCTCCTGCTGGAGGATGATCCGGGGCATATGGCGCTTGAAGGCGTGGAGGTGCTGAGCCGGGATGGATCGCGCTTGTCGCTCAGCGTCGACACCGGACTTACAACGATCGAATCCGTCCTGTCGACCTTGATGGCGAGCCATCGCATTGTCGATATGACCGTTCAGGATCCGCCGATGGAGGATATTATAACAAGGATTTACGGGACGTTTCGCACGAAGGAGGCGGTTATGTGATCAGTCTCTCCAAGCCGGCGAAATATGTGTTTATCGGTAAAATCACGCTGCGCAGCCAGCTGGCCTATGTAGTTGATTTTCTGATACGGTCCGTATTTTTGCTGCTGATCTTATATATTTTCATGCAGTTATGGCAAACGACGTTTGCTGGAGAAGGAACAGCAACGATTAATGGCTATACCTTTAAACAGATGATGTGGTATCTCGTATTTACCGAATCCATGGTGCTCGCAACTCCAAGTCTTAGTACCCGGATCGAAGAGGAAGTGAAAAGCGGCGACGTTGCCTTCAAGCTCATCCGGCCGGTAAGCTTCATTGCGTTCCATTATGCCGAGTATATGAGCGAGGTAGCTATCCGTTACGTCATTAACCTGATACTTGGGTCAGCGATTGGTTTGCTGCTTGTTGGTCCCTTGCCTGTCGGTATCGGCCTCGCTTGGCTTCCGATTATGGCGCTTGGCGGTTTCACCGTTAACTTTATGCTCGGCATGCTTGTTGCCCTTAGCGCCTTTTGGGTGGAGGAAACTCGCGGGCTCGAATTCGTGTATAACAAGATTTTGTTTACCATTGGCGGGATGCTGATGCCGTTAGAGCTGTTTCCGGAAAGCCTGCAGCGAATCGGTCACTGGCTGCCTTTTCAGACCGTCGTTTATTTTCCGGCCCGCACGGCAGTTGGCATGCATCTTGGCGAGATCTCTCGCGCCCTTGCCATACAATGGCTGTGGGTAGTCATTATTGGAGTGATGGTATGGCTGTTATACCGGAAAGGGGTGCGAAAGCTCAATGTTAATGGCGGATGAAAAGTCGCATACGGGTCATGCGGGTATATCCGAGCATGACCAGCCAGGCAGGCTCGGGCGCCTGCTCCGGTTCACGGCGGCAAGCTGGAGGCTTAACCTGGCGGGTGCCATGGAATTCCGGTTCAGCTTCCTTCTAACGGTTGGATCCATGATCGTAAATAATATCGTGTGGATCATATTCTGGGGCATGTACTTCAAACGTTTCCCCGTGCTTAACGGCTGGACGCTTCAGGATGTTATGATGATGTGGGCGGCCGCGTCGGGCGGATTCGGAATCATGTCCGTCTTCTTCGGCAACGCAACCCGGCTGGCCAATCTAATCGCTACCGGACAACTCGATGTCTACCTGGCTCAGCCTAAGCCGGTGCTTTTGAACGTGTTGATCAGCCGCATGTCGGTGAGCGCGATCGGCGATCTGCTGTTTGCCATATTCATCTTTGTAGGGTTTGGCGACGTCTCCCCGGTTGGAATCGTTAAATTTATTGCAGCGCTGCTTATTTCCGGCATGATCTTTATTTTCTTCTGCGTTATTGCCGGTTGTCTTTCGTTCTGGCTTGGCAATACGGAAGGATTAAGCTTTCAGCTGTTTAACGCGCTGCTTGTCTTTGCCACTTACCCCACGGCCATATTCAAAGGGTTCGGCCGGCTTGTCCTGTTCACCGTTATTCCGGCTGGCTTCATCAGCAGCATGCCGGTATCGTTCATTCGCGAAATTAACCTTCCCTTCATGTACGGCGCATTAGGCATGACAGCTCTCTTGTGCGCCGGAGGGATCCTGCTCTTTTATAGAGGTTTAAGAAGATATACCTCGGGCAATATGATGGGATTAAGACGTTAACTTTTAACGGGAAGAGAAAAAGATCGAAACCTTGGAGAAATCGGGATTCGATCTTTTTTGCTTTAAGCCGCCACGTCTCTTCGCGTGAACATCAGCCAGGATATGAGATTAAACACCAGGAAGTATATAACAAGAACGATAATGGAGAAGGAAAGCGTCATTCCGTCCTGGAAAGGCTTGCCCTCCAAATACTGTGTTAGATCCGTATTAGCGAATAACAGGTATTTGCTCCACTCATACCGTTGCAGCAACTGCAATAATATATTGCCCGCAAATAAAATTCCGATGGAAAATCCGATAGACATCGCGCTGCTGCGGAAAGCGGACGAGATCATAAACGCTATCGTGACATACATAATTGTGGACACGCCATTGAGCATATACGTTTCCCATAGATGAAGGAACATATTTTTTTCGGCGATATGTCCATCCGTTATGCTTACCAGAGGCAAATCCATATCGTGAAAGCCATGCAGAATTCCGTTCAGCACAACAGATAGGATAAACAAAGTAAGCAGCAGGACCATGCTGAACAACAGGATAGAGATATACTTGGAGACAAGGATTCTAATCCGGCTGGCCGGGCGAATGAGCAGCAGCTTGATGGTGCCGGTTGCGAATTCGCTGGCTACGATATCTCCTGCAATAATAATGGTAAAAAGAGTGATCAATATTCCGAGATTTGCCGACTCATTGATCCCATCCCAAATCGTTCCTTTTGTTGTGCGAATATTATGCTCAAGATGATAGTCGATGACAGCAATCCTGTCCTCATAGTACGCACGGTTCTCTTCATTCGGGTCAGAGTTTTTTAAATGATCGCTCCACATTTGCTTCTCTTGCTTCAGTTCAGACTTCCAGCCTTCGCCTTGAGCGTCCTTCCCGTCATGCCACATCATGATGTTACCGAATATAACAAAGGCAGCCATAAGTCCGATGAGGATCCAGGTTCGAGTCCTTCTGTAAATTTTCATATTTTCGTTAAGCACCAAATTAAACAAGCTGCCCACCTCCCGTTAATTCCAGGAACCCATCCTCTAAGGAACGGCGAACCCTTTGCACGCCATAGACCCGAATTTGGTTCTTCATAAGCTCAACCAGAATATCGGGGATACGCTCCCTCTCTGTTGTCACTTCTATGAAGCCTTCTTCCGAAACTTTAAGTTCCTGTATTCCTTCAAGCTGCCCAATAGCCGCCATAGCCCGTTCGGTTAGCTGCGCTTCAATCCGATAGGTTTGGACCGGATCGTTCCCTTGGGTAAAATAATCAATCGGCTTCACGTCAATCAGCTTGCCCCGCTGAAGTATGGCGACCCGATCGCACATCAGCTCCATCTCCGAGAGCAGATGGCTGGAGACAACGACCGTAATGCCTTCCGTACGGGTCAAATGCCGTAAATAATCGCGCAGCTCGCGAATACCCTCAGGGTCAAGACCGTTTGTAGGCTCATCCAGAATCAATAAGGATGGCCTATGCAGCAAAGCTTGCGCTACGCCAAGTCGCTGGCGCATGCCTAGCGAGTACTTTCGGACCTTTTCATGAATACGGCTTTCCAGCTTAACAAGAGAAACAACCTCATCGATCCGTTCCTTGGTCACGCCAGGAATCATACGGGCATAATGGACAAGATTATGGTAGCCGCTCAAATATTTGTACATCTCGGGATTTTCCACAATGGCACCAACATGGCGGATGGCCTGTTCGAATTCGGTCTTGATATTTTTTCCTTTGATCAAGATTTGCCCTTGGGTAATCGACATCAGACCCACAATCATTCGGATGGTCGTTGTCTTTCCTGCACCATTGGGTCCAAGAAAACCAAATATTTCGCCCTGCGGCACGTCAAAGGTAAGATCATCGATAATGTTTTTTCTCCCTATCCGCTTTGTTACATTCTGCAGACTAATAACAGGTTCGCTGCTCATAAATTTGAAAGCCTCCCAAACAATAAATATCGCTATAGATAACCGTCTAGATATTATCACGGTATTTATCGTTTTGCAAAAAATCATTATTGACTTGAAGTTATTTTTTGTTGTTAAAAAATAAAATTTTAAAAAAAGAAAAGCCCGGACTCTCTCCAACAATCTTGGAAAGAGCCTGGGCTTTTCTCACATGCGATTCTAAGCTTCCGTTTTTAATCTTCGTTCCAGAACAAAAGGGCCAAACGGTAAAAAAGCGGCCAGAATCGCCCCGGCTATGCGGATAATCTTCCATTTGAACAGAACCGCCATCACTGCAATAGCTACCAAATAAACAGAAAACAAGAACCCGTGAATACCGCCCGTCACCGCAACGGCCTCCGGACTATCGAACATATATTTCAAAGGCATCGCTATTCCCAATAGAACTAGAAACGAGATTGCTTCCAAATAGCTGATCCAGCGAAACCATGTCCGGACGGATTGTTGCATGCATACACTTCCTTTCGTTTTTTTCAATAGAATCTATTACGTAATCCGCCTGCTCTTCGTTCCTGCATTTATTATGAATTCGTGTCCATTCCATGACCAAACAAAAAGGCGGCTCCCAAAGTGAAAGACTTTGAGAACCGCCTTTTTGTTTATATGACACCAGTCCGATGTTTAGTCATCCGCTTAGTGCCATTTCTATCCGACCGTTTGATAAGGTTCGCCGACAGCAGCATTCCTGCGATAACGATAACTCCGCCTACGATTTGAGAAGCTAGCAGCTGTTGTCCCGTCAGTACGGACAGGATAGCCGTAAAGATCGGCATCAGATTCATCGTAATGCTGGCTTTGCCAGGTCCAAGCTGTTTGACCCCTTGATTCCAGAACAAGAACGAACCAATGGAAGGGAATAGGCCAAGATAAATAACTCCGGTTACTCCAAGGGCTGTTGTATGTTCAGTCTGTAATGGCTGGATAAACAGCAGCGGAACCATGAATACGACGCCAATAACAGCAGTAAAGGCCACAAACGTAATCGGAGGAAGATGCTGCGCACGTTTGCTGATGATCGAATAGATTGCCCACAAGAATACCGCGATCAGCAAGATGCCGTCTCCTTCATTATAAGGTGTGCGAAATACGCCGAGCAGATGCCCCTTCGTTAATACCGTCAGCACACCCAGGAAGGATAATACTAGTCCTGCTCCCTGCCACACCGTCATTTTTTCTTTCAGGAACAGCAGCGACAACACGATCATAACCGCCGGAGTCAAGCTGTTAATCAGGCTGCCGTTTGTTGATGAGGTGTGCTGCAAAGCGGTGTAAGTAAGCAGGGTGTAGAATACGACGCCTACCAGCGACAGGAATAACAAGATCCCCCAGTTGGCTTTCCACACTTTCCTCCAGTTTGGTTTTTCAATAAGCTGAGCCATCGGTATCAGGGCCATAGCCGCAATTGCCCAACGTAGGAAGGCTACCCAGATCGGCGGAAATTCGGCCGTAACCGACTTGCCGAAGATTAAATTCCCCGCCCAGAACAGATTCGCCAATACTAGAAAAAGCCATGCTTTTGTTTTCATCCTCAAACTCTCCTCTCCCCGGTTAACTCCTCCAGGTCTTTCTTTCTCTTGGTCTATATTCATGTTACAATAAACCTCATCATAAATAAAATGAATATATATCATGAAGGAGATATCAAATATGTTATGAACAAATCACTTCTTCAATTGATTGTTGCCATTTCGGAGACCCGCAGCTTTACAACCGCCGGGGAGAAAATGAATATGACACAGCCTGCCGTCAGCCGTGCCGTTACAACCTTGGAACGCGAGCTTGGGGTTACGCTGCTTATCAGGGACCGCCGTCACGGAGTTGCCCTTACTCCTGTTGGAGAGCGGATTGTCCGGACTTTCCGGGAAATTCTTCAAGGGTATGATAAGATCGACCAGGAAATCGCCAGCGAAAAAGGAATGGAAACCGGCAGCGTCCGTATCGGAGCATTCCCGGTTGCCGCTACTTATTTTGTACCGAAACTGATCAGTCATATTAAGCAGCAATATCCCAACCTGGAATTCAGCATCGTTGAAGGTACGATCGCCGATGTGCAGGAATGGCTGGATAACCGCGAAATTGACGTTGGCCTGCTTATCCCATCCGACAAAACGGCTCATTCTTATCCTCTCTACCGCGAGGGTATTTACGCGGTTATGCGAGACGATCATCCGCTGAATGAGAAAGGGATTATTAGCCCCGAAGATTTACGGGATGAGCCCATGCTCATATGCAAAGCCGGCTATGAGCCCCCGGTCTTAAAGTGGTTTGAAGGCTCCGGTGAAACGCCAACTATTAAATACATTCTGTACAACTACAGAACCGCGCTTCAGATGATTCTTGCGGGTGAAGGATTAGCCGTCATGTCCGAGCTGTCCCTTCTGGACCTTCCCCCGGGAATAGTCCTAAAACAAATCTCTCCCGCTGCTTACCGGGATATTCATATCGCTTCCGGTCCGTTGGAGGACTGCACCATCGCGGTAAAAACATTTATGGAGTCGGCACGGAAGCTGTTCCCCTTCGAAGCCGAGCCAAAAAAGGGGTTCGCTCGCTGAAAAACAGCTCGCGTCATAAAAATAGCGTTGCAGAGAGCTATCCCTGCAACGCTATTTTTCTTTTTTTGATCAAGTATTTCATTGACCGGTTAATGGCAAACGGAGCATTTTAATGATTCTGGAAAACCTCATTCATTCAAGGAATCCCTGAGCAATGGCGATCGGAAGAACATTAAAACGCGCAGGTTGCTATTTAACCGCTATTCTCCTATCGTCTGGCGGTCAGGAGCCGAGTAGGCAATAATCATCCGGCATGGCTCCCAGCTTGTTACCGTAGCATTATGCGGGATGCCGCGGGGAATCCGCAGCATCATGCCCGGCTCCAGATGGAAAACTTCGTCTCCCAGCGTATGGTCGCATTCACCGGATAATACGAAGATAAGCTCTTCGCAATTGGGATGAATATGTCTGCCATTGGATTGACCCGCTTCAATATAGACCATTCCGAAGGTCATTTCCGACTCCGGGTCGATCTCCTGGCCGCATAACCAATGGATTTTCCCCCAATCCATCGGCAGGATACGCCCCTCTTCTTCCTTGCGCAAATCCGAGATTGTCGCCATATTAGTTCACCCTTTATCTTGTAGATTGCAAGCCTTGCTTCAGGAAGCTTATACACTCGGTTAATCCCTCGGCGATCTCCCCGCCGCTTTCTTCATCTGCCGAAATCCAGCCGCGGTAGCCAGTGTCCAATATCGCTTGGAATATCGGTTCAAAATAAATTTCTCCCCGGCCAAGGATCTGCCACTCTCCTGCCGCAAAGTCTTTCATATGATAGTTATCGATTACTCGAGCGTAGGCCCTGATCAACTCCGCAACATCTGTTATGCCCGATTTGACCAAATGAGCGGTATCAATCGTTAAGCCAATGTTCCCCGGCTGTATGCGGTCGAAAAAGATATCGAAGTCTTCCCTGTGCATAACCGGCTGGCCATAGTGGTGGTGAAGCGACAGCTTTAATCCGTATTGCAACGCTTCTTTTCCAAGCTCGGACAATTGCTCCGCATACCTTCGAATATCCTCCGCTCTCGTCTCGCTGCGGGATACGCCATGGCAAAATACGATAAGCTCCGTTCCGATCTTCTTGCCGAATCGGAACAACTCCCTTAGCTGGCGGACACCTTGCTCATCGATATGCCCTCCGGTTATCAGGGCGGAACCTATACCTTGCTTATGCCCCCATTCCTCCAGAAACCGCTCCGGTTGATGCAAATAGGGAGCGTACTGTCCGGCCTTCAGCTGCAGTCCGTCATAACCAGCCTTCGTAAACTCCTGAAAGAGATCACGGCATTCCTCTTCGGATGATGTTGGTCTGGAGAATGCATATTTGATTTTCATATTCTGATCCCGCTGCTAAGCCTAATAATCTGCGATTCAGCGGCCGAACGATAGGAAGCATCAAGAAGAGCAACGGTCTTTAAATTATCTTCCGCACTATTGCTTGCGACCGTTCCCGTCTCGATCCATGTCAGCAGCTGCTCGATATTATCAAGGCTGTTTTGTTCGCGGGAATAATGGTTATCCCATGTGCTATACGGATTGTGATCGCCACCCAGGTATAGTTCGGCCCGGTTATGGTTGCATTTCACCGTACCTTTCTCACCGATAACGATCATCTCCGTCCGGCTGATCCGCGAAGAAAAGCTTTGCGTATAGGTCACGATGGTACCGTTTTCAAATCTTAACTGAACGGTGGCATCCGTCTCGCCTTTGCAATTAATAGCCTCCGAGGAATTCATCAAAGAGACAACGGATTCGGCTTCACAGCCCAAGATCTGCCTGAAGCCGTCAAACCAATGAATGCCCATGACGGATAAGGCATGACGTTCCTGATTAAGCCGCCAGCCCGCATCCTGACGGAAGAACATTTCGTTAAATATGATCATGGTTACTTTGCCAATGGTTTGTTCGGCAACGATATTTTTCACGATTTCAAATGGATAATGGCGTCTGAAGTTCTGATTAACAGCTACGGGAACATTCAGCTGCTGTGCTTTTTCCGTAATTTCAATGGCGTCGCTTAACGTATCGGAGAACGGCTTTTCCACGAGTAGAGGAATTCCCGCTTCTAACAGCGGAATAACAACCTGCTTTCGAACGGAGGTAGGCGTACACACGACTGCCGCATCTACACCGCTGTTTTGAATAAAAGCATTCAAATCCGTAAATCGCTGCTCGATTCCGTATTTATCCGCGCGGGAATGAAGAATCTCTTCATTCGGATCGCAGATGGCCGTAATAGTTACGCGTTCCGGGTTTGCCTTGTAGCCTTCCAGGTGCAATTCAGAGACTCCGCCCGCCCCAACCAGGCCGACTTTAAATTTCTTCAACGCACTCCACCCCATTCAACGTATTTAAATTTAATTCAACAAGGTTGAATAATATCTCCATTATAATCCATCCCCTTCCATCCGGCAATCCGTATTTTTCGTTGAAATGGCTGGTGTTTTGGCGAAAGTATCGGTAAAGTTGTAAGTACATAGTAAACTGGATAACGCGAGGGATACAAATGGAATTGGGCAAAAGAATCCGATTAATCCGCAAAGAACAAAAACGGACGCAAGATGAAGTGTCCGCAGCCTGCGGCTTTACGAAAAGCATGCTCTCAAAGATCGAGAACGGCAGCACGATGCCGGCTGTCGCCACCCTTATGAAAATTGCTTCCGCGCTTGGCGTCAAAGTATCCGACCTGCTTGAACCGTCGCCAAAGAGCGGCACCGTCTACATAAACGCGTCGGACTATCAGGAACCCGAGAAATGGATCAAGACGGATAAGGGGTATTCTTTCTTTGCTTTTGCATCGGGCAGACGGGACAAGATCATGCAGCCTTACCTGTTTGTTGCCGAGCGCGGAGAAGTCAAAAGCCATGTCTTCTCTCACGAGGGCCAAGAATTTATTTATGTATTATCCGGTCAAATGAAATATAAGGTCGGCAGCACGGAATACGAAATGAACGCCGGGGACGGCATGTACTTCAATTCGCTGGAGGAGCATCTGGTCATCCCGGTCTCCGAGCAGGTCAAATATCTTGCAATCTTTACGGAAGATACGGGCAAACTTGAAGAAGAGTAAAAATTCCATCGTGTCTGCTGTTGACATCAAGTCAACTTTACGTTGTAACCTTGATTTCGCGAGGTGAGAATCACTTGTATCAAATTTCCGAGGTATCCAAGCTAATCGGCTTGCCAATCCCAACCATTCGCTATTACGAAAAATTTGGATTGATTGACGAGCCGGCAAAAAATGCCCGTGGATATAAAGTTTACGATGAATTGACGGTGGAATATCTGCAATTTATCGTCAATTTGAAAGATACGGATATGTCCTTGGAGCTTATCAAATTCTATGTTGACGCTTACCGGGCCAAAGACTATGCGCGATGTCACGAGATTCTTCGGGAGCACGCCGTCAAGATGGAGCTTGAGCTTGAGAAACGCCAAAGGATACTCGAAAAGGTGCAGTACAAGGTGACTCACTTCAGTAAACTTCGAGGTGGCGGTATTTAATGCAACAATCTATTCCATCCGGTTATTCGGCCAGAACAACGGCTAACCAAATCATAAAAGACATTGATTTGACAGGTAAAACCATCATCATCACCGGTGGATCTGCCGGTCTAGGCTTGGAATCGGCAAAAGCGCTTGCCGCGGCTGGCGCGACTGTGATTGTACCTGCAAGAAACGTCAACAAAGCAAGTCAAGCACTCACCGGCATACCTAACGTGGAGTTATATCCGGAAGAGATGGATCTGAGCAAGCGGGAAACGATTGAAGCTTTCAGCAGATGGTTTCAGTCTAGGAATGACAAGCTGGACATCCTGATTAATAGCGCTGGAGTGATGGCTATTCCGCTCTCCAGAGATGACCAGGGTAACGAAATGCAAATCTCGGCCAACTATTTAGGTCATTATCATTTAATTAATAACCTTCTCCCTCAGCTAAAAAAAGCGAACGGAGCCCGGGTTGTAACCTTATCTTCCCGAGCCCATTGGTATTCGGCGTTTAACTTCGAGGATCCTAACTTCGTTCATTCGGCTTACGACAAGTGGTTGGCTTACGGACAAGCGAAGACAGCCGCTGCCTTGCTCAGCGTTGCCGTAGACGAGCTGTTTAAACAAGATAACATCCGAGCTTTTACCGTTCACCCGGGCAGTATCGTTACCGGTCTCTCCCATGCGTTGTCGGAGGATGAACTCACGGCGTTTGGAGCCATCAAGGCAAACGGAGAACGCGGCTACGAGCGATACGACAACGAGAGAAAAACGGTTTCCGAAGGCGCGGCAACCGTCGTGTGGTGCGCGGTCAGTCCTCAATTAGACGGTTACGGCGGCGTTTATTGCGAGAACTGCGATATCGCCCCTTTGCATACGGATGACAGCATGACCTTTGGGGTAAAAGCTTGGGCGGTCGATAAAGCAGCAGCACGCAAGTTATGGGAAGAAACGCCGCGGTTGTTTAAATAAGTTTAGAAATAAAGCCCCGCACTTCACCTGAAATGCGGGGCTTTCCATTGATAGTTATACGCTTAAATCCACGTAAAACGGCGGCTTCACGCCAAGCAAACGAGCATACACGTACAGTTGGCCTTTGTGATGCGCCTCATGTCCGACTAATCGATGAAGGATTTCCAATACAGGTTCAGTAATATTCAAGGCTTTAACGCTTGCGATTCGTTTTAAATCCGATTCCGAGTAGGAAGCAAGTTTTTGCTCATGCTCATGGGTCAGCTGCTTCAGAAGCTCACGCGCTTCTGCCATTGTTGCAGGGACCGGAGGAATATTCATCTCGCGCTCCTCCATGCCCGCAAAGAAGAAATCCGGCGTCCAAGCTAAATGATGAATGAGCTCGAGCGTAGTCATAGCGCCATCCCAAGGGCTCCACGTTCCGCCCGATTCCGGCAGCATTTCCGCAAGCTCAAGCAATGCGTTGCGGTGCATCTTCCAGCTTTTCATCGCTTGTTGTCCAGCAGTAAGTTCAGTAATAACCATATCTATTCCTCCTAGATTCTATTTAGCCGGTATACTTCCCTGGATGCTAACCAGGCTTCGGCTGACCGGCGATATTCTTGATAATGCGAAGAAGCAAGATGCGCTTGCAAGGCGTCTTCATCTTTCCAAGTTTCATACAGCACGTATTGTTCCCGATGTTCCGGACTATTGTGCAAAATATAATCGATGCAGCCTCCTTCGGCACGTGAAGGCACTGCTACCTTCAACAGCTCGTCCCGAAGCTGCTGTTCGTTTCCTGCGCGGGCTTTCAGGATTGCAACTATGGTTATCATGTAAGCATGACCCCTTCTTGATTTAACGGTTTAATTGGGCAATAACCTCTTTTGCCGCGCTTTCCGTAGACTGTGGATTCTGACCGGTGATCAGATTCCCGTCTACCTGCACGTTATCGGTCCAATTAGGAGACAGGACAACGTTAGCGCCTAGTTCGCGAAGCTTGGATTCCAATAGAAACGGCATGTATTGGTCCAAGGTCGTTTCCCTTTCTTCCTCGTCGGTAAAAGCCGCAACGGTTTTCCCGGCAACCAACAGTTGGCCGTCCGACAATTGCACCCCTACAAGAGCAGCAGGTCCGTGGCACACGGCTGCCACTACTTTTCCCGCTTCATACAAGGTACGGATAATCGATTGCAGCAGCTCATTGCCTGGCATGTCGAACATGGTACCGTGACCGCCGGGAAGAAAAATGGCATCGTAAGAATCAATATCATTGACGAGACTAAGCTTTATCGTATCTGTAAGGAAACTAGCGGTATCCCGCAGTTCCTGCGATATTCCTTCCAGGCTTCTATGATCCAAAGGAGCTTGTCCGCCCAATGGGCTTGCGATTGTTATTTCGTATCCCTCGCCGCTAAATGCCACATAAGCTTCGCCAAATTCGGACAACCACAGGCCCGTTCGCTCCGTATCGCTTAATTTATCCGCGGTTGTAACCACCATTAGAACACGTTTCGTCATCGATAACAGCCTCCTTGACTAATATCTAAAATGATCTTTCCCGACCGAAAGTATTCGGCCAGTGAACATACTTTAACACTCCGTAAGGACGGTTTGTACTACCGTTAAGTTGGGAGGTCATAATGAATCGTTATGAGGCGCTATTTATTGATCAATATCTCGGCTAGTAAAACAAACAGCCTCAAAGACGCGAATTTCGCGCTTCGAGGCTGTAGTGTTCCTATTGGTTTTCGTTTTTTGTCACCAGCTTCAGCGGTGCCGGAATCGATTTTTCCACCTTTTTGCCCTGCAATACATCGTATGCGGCTTGCACGGCAAGCTGGCCGATAAGCTCCGGCTGCTGTGCGACGGTTGCCGTAAGTTTTCCTTCCGCAATCGACTTCAGCGCGTCTTCGTTGCCGTCAAAGCCGATTACCGGGATATCCTTGCCGGAGCTCCGGATCGCTTCAATGGCACCAAGCGCCATTTCATCGTTATGGGCGAAAACGGCTTGCACGTCGGGATTTGCCTGAAGAAGGTTTTCCATGACATTTAATCCCTTTGTACGGTCGAAGTCCGCCGTCTGCTTCGCAACTACTTTCAAATCCGTATCCGCAAGCTCGTGGAAGCCTTTCCCGCGTTCCCGGGTGGCCGAAGCGCCGGCGACGCCTTCGAGTTCGACTACCTTCGCCCCCTTGCCGAGCAGCTTCTCGATATATTCAGCCGCCATACGTCCGCCCTTCGCGTTATCCGAAGCGACAAGCGCTTCGACGTTCCCGCTGTCTGCGGAACGGTCCAGCGTAATAACGGGGATGCCAAGTTCGTTAGCCGATTGAACGACCGTCGAGATCGCCGCGGAATCGGTTGGGTTAATAAGAAGGACATTGACGCCCTTTTGCATCAGATCGTCGACATCGTTGCTCTGTTTGGCGGAATCGTTCTGCGCATCGACCACAATGGTCTCGATACCATGCTTTTTCGCTTCCGCAACAACGCCCTCCTTCATCGATACGAAGAACGGATTGTTTAAGGTCGAGACGGAGAGGCCAATCTTCATGTTCTTCACATCTCCGCCCGTATCGGGCTTCGCCCAGCTTGGCGGCTCCATCGAGCATCCCGTAATGAGGAAGATGAACAATGCCATCGCTAACAAAGAAAGCTTTTTCATAAACAATCTCTCCTTATGCCGATTTCTTTCTGTCAATGAGTACGGCGATCAATATGACAATTCCCTTAACAACCATCTGGTAGAAGGAAGATACGCCAAGCAGATTTAGACCGTTATTCAAGGTGCCAATGATAAGCGCGCCGATGAGCGTGCCGACGATACGCCCGCGGCCGCCCGAAAGGCTAGTCCCGCCAAGAACGACGGCAGCAATCGCGTCCAGCTCGTAGGAGGTGCCTGCCGTTGGCTGTGCCGAATTCAATCGGGAAGTAAGAATGGCGCCGGCCAGGGCGGATAGCATACCCGCCAAGGAATAGATCATGATTTTGACTCGCGTTACTTTGATGCCGGATACGATGGACGCTTTTTCGTTGCCGCCGATTGCGTAAGTTTTGCGTCCGAAGGCCGTCTTATGAAGAATAATCCACAAAGCCGCGAAGGTAAGAATCATGGTAATGGCCGGGACCGGAATGCCGAACATATACCCGCGTCCGAATAATTGAAATGCCATGCTGTCTCCCAGGCCCGTTATCGGATTACCGTTCGTGTATACGAGAGTAAGACCTCTGAAAATCGTCATGGTCGCCAAGGTAGCGATAAAGGGTGCCATCTTCCCTTTCGTAATCATAAGACCGTTTACCATCCCCATAACGCCGCCGACCATACAGCCGAGCAGAATGGCGATAATCGGATCAAAGCCGGCCAGCATCATATTTGCCACAAACGCGCTAGACAAGGCCAGGATGGAGCCAACCGACAAGTCGATGCCGCCCGTCAGAATGACAAAGGTCATGCCGAACGCAATCAAAGCGTTAATAGACACCTGTCTCAGAAGATTCAAAATATTAAGCGGTTCCAAAAAACTAGGATTCATAATCGATACGATCGCGATCAATAAAATCAAACCAAGCAAAGGCCCTAATTTTTGCGTAATTTGCGAAAGCGGAAAGCCGCTTTTTTCTTCATTTCCAGTTGTCATGTTACAGTCCCCCTGTCGCGAGCATCATAATATTCTCTTGCGTCGCTTCTTCTTTGCTCAGCTCTCCCGCGATGCGACCCTCATGCACAACCACAATGCGGTCGCTCATGCCAAGCACCTCGGGCAATTCCGACGATACCATGATGATCGCGACGCCATGTGCCGTCAGTTCGTTCATCAACTGGTAGATTTCCCGTTTAGCACCCACATCCACTCCGCGGGTCGGTTCGTCTAGAATAAGCAGTCTCGGTCCGATGCCTACCCACTTGGCGATTACAACCTTCTGTTGATTGCCGCCGGACAAATTGCCGACAGCCGTATCCGCCGTATGGGTTTTGATTTGCAGCCTTTTGATCAAGGCGTCAACAAACGTTTTCTCCTTATTGGAAGAGAGCAATCCCTTGGATGTGAAGCTGCTGAGGCTGGGAAGAACCATATTATCTCTCACGGAGAAGTCAAGAATAAGCCCTTCATCCTTTCTGTCCTCCGTGATAAAGCCAATCCCTAGCTTGACGGCATCCACCGGCTTCCGGATGGAGGCTTTCTTGCCGAAGAAACGGATTTCGCCGCCGTCCAGCCTGTCCAGGCCAAACAAAGCTCTCATCATCTCCGTGCGGCCTGCCCCCATTAAACCGGAGAAGCCTACGATTTCACCCGCATGAACTTGGAAGCTGACATTTTCGAACAAGCCTTTTCGCGAGGCTTGTTTTACTTCCAACACGGTATCACCGGGATTTGGTGTTCGAGCGGGATATCGTTCCGTTAGCTCCCGGCCTACCATTTTTCTTACGACCTCATCGAAATTCGTTTCGGGAATAAGCTTTGTATCAACGGTACGGCCATCCCGCATGACGGTGATGCGATCGCAGATTTCGAAGATCTCCTCCATCCGGTGCGAGATATAAACGATGGAAACGCCGTTCTTCTTCAGTGCTTCAATGACATCGAACAGCTTTCTTATCTCTCTTTCCGTCAGAGCCGAAGTTGGTTCGTCCATAATGATGACTTTGGTGTCCGTTAACAAAGCTTTGGCGATTTCGATCATTTGCTGCTGGCCGACCGAACAGGACCCGGCCAAGGCGCTTAACGGAATATCCACGGCTAAGCGTTTGAATTGCTCCTTCGCCAGATCTCGCATTTTCTTTTCCTTCAACAACCCCCAATTGCCGGACATCTCGCGTCCGATGAACAGATTCTCCAGCACGGTCATATCCGGCCAAACATGGAGCTCCTGATGGATAAAAGCTATCCCGTTACGTTCCGCTTCCTTCGGGTTTGCGAAATACGTTTCTTTCCCTTCGATCAGAACCGTTCCTTCGTCTTTGGCATGCAGACCCGTCAATATATTCATCAAGGTGGATTTGCCTGCCCCGTTCTCCCCCATAAGGGCATGAACCTCGCCTGCGACCAAATCGAAATCGACGCCGGAGAGCACTTGGTTGCCGCCAAAAGCTTTATGAATGCCTTTCATCTCAATGTGCATGCTGGCTCCTCCTCTTATCCAAAATTAACTCCTGCCTTCAATATCACATTCGCGTACGGTTTCGCTTCGCCCGTGCGGATGACGGCTTTAGCTTCGCGAGTTAGTCGTTTAAACTCCTCGTGCGGGCATCTCCCGATCTCCAGGCCATGAAACTTCCGTTCTATAAATTGAAGCGTATCCCGATTAGCCGTACTAATCTCTTCGGCCAGAATCACTTTCTCGACAGTCATGTCCGCCACTACGGCGTTTACGGTATCTTCAAAGCTAGGTGTGCCAAGCGTCAGCGCCAGATCGATCTTCAGTACGCCCTCAGGGACGGGAAGGCCGACATCCGCGATCACCAGCGTGTCGGTATGGCCGAGATCGGCCAGTACTTTGGCAATATGGCTGTTCAGTATGCCTTGCTTCTTCATCTTACATCTGCTCCTCTACTTCTCTCCGTATTGGCATGCCGCCCTGCGCGCCGAATTTCGTGACGGACAGGGAAGCGGCACGGTTAGCAAACTTCACGCAATCGCGAATCGGCCTTCCCTCCGCGAGCGCGACGGCAAACGCGGCGTTAAAGGTATCTCCCGCACCGGTCGTATCGACGGCTTCGACCTTGTAGGAAGGAACCAGCACCTCTTGTTGCCCATCAAAGAATCGCACTCCCCGGCTGCCTTCCGTGATAAACAGCTTGTTCGGATAACGGCGCAATGCTTCGGATAAGCTAAGGCCGGGAAACAAAACCCTTGCTTCATGCTCGTTTGGCGTCAAATACGTCGCATTCGCAATCAGCTCTTCCGTGAGCGGACGAGCCGGAGCGGGATTCAGCAGCAGCGGCAATTGCATTTCCTTGCAAAGTTCACCTACATATGCGACGGTTTCCTCCGGAATTTCCTGCTGGATTAATAGGATGTCGGCTTTGTGGAACGCTTCCTTGCATTTTTCAATAAAAGCCGGGGTCACTTCATTGTTCGCCGCAGGAACAACAACGATACTATTGTCGCCTTCCGCGAGTACAATATGTGCAGTTCCGCTCGCCATATGTGTAACCGGTTCCACATATCCGTTAAAAACATTATTCATTCTAAAATTGTTTAAAATTTCTTGACCGTAAACATCGTCTCCTACGCGTCCAATCATCGTTACTTCTGCGCCTAGACGCGCAGCGGCAATCGCCTGATTAGCCCCCTTGCCTCCCGGAACGGTGGCAAAACCTTCCCCGAGAACCGTTTCTCCTGCCCCGGGACGCCTCGCCGCCGTTACGACGAGGTCGACCGATGAACTTCCGACTACTATTATTTTTGCCATTGCATTTCCGCCTTTCTGGTTGTATCCCGTTCCGCAAACGTTACGGGCATCTGAATGGTTGGTTCATCCACTACTTCATTTTCGATCAGCCGAATGAGCAGGCTGGCCGCCGCTTTTCCCATATCGTAAGCCGGCTGGCGAATTGTCGTAAGCGACGGAGTCAGCAAACGGCTGAGCGGAATATCGTCAAAGCCGATAATCTGCACGTCCTCCGGGACTTTCTTTCCTAGCCTAAGTGCTTCATGCAAGACGGCGGCCGCTACAATGTCGTTGCTCGCGATAACGCCGTCAGTCTCCGGATACCGCTCGAACAATTCCCTTGCCCATGTCCCCGCATCCGTAAAGGAGAACGACGAGGTTTGAATGACGTTAAATACGATGCCCCGTTCCCCCAAAGCTTCAACCGCCCCTTCGTAACGGTCCTGAGCAGGCCGGATATGCCTTGGTCCCCGCATAACGGTTACCCGCCGGCTGCCGCGATCGGCAATTTCCCGCGCTGCCATTCTTCCGCCTTCCCGTCCATCCGAATAGACGGAAGGACGGTTATCCGCTGTCCGGTCCAGAAACACGACGGGAATGTTCAGCTTCCGGTACATGTCGCTGTCGGGAAAGTTCGTGGAAGCGATGATGCCAACCACGTTATTCTGTACGAAGGTTTGGATATATTCCTTCTCCTTCGCTTTATTCTCGTCGCTGTTGCCGAAGATGATCCGGAACTCATTGCGCTGCATCTCATCCTCCACCCCGCGCGCAAGCTCGGGAAAGAATGGATTCGCTATGTCCGGCAGCAGCAAGCCGGTCAACCGCGACTTTCGTTTATATAAAGATCTTGCGACTTCATTTGGCGTATAATGAAGCTCCTTGATAGCGGTTTCAATTTTCTTGCGCGTATCTTCGTGCACATAACCCGTATCGTTAATCATCCGCGACACGGTCGCGACCGAAACGCCTGCATGCTTCGCTACGTCTCTAATGGTTGCCATATCGTCTTCTCTCCTCAATGTGGAACCGTTTACACATTTAAAATAGCATATCGAAATCCTTTTGACAAGCAGGCATCTTTTTGCAATATTAACCAAACGCTTTTATACGGAGTCAAAAATAAACCCCAATTGTCTGTTAACGGATTTTTCCCGCGTTATGGCCGAGATCCGGCGTACCGTTCCGAAATCGGCAATAGGAATCGCTTTTGTCGTATTCTTCATTTGAATAATAAAGATTTCCGGCAAAATAGAAATCCCCAAATTAGCGTGAATATAGCCCAATATGCTTTGTCCGAGCTCAAATTCCAAAGCTATATTCATTTTCTCGTTTCTTCCGGAAAACTCCTGATCAATCAACATCCTAACGTCACAGCCTTCAGTCAACATAACAAAATTCTCATGCTTGATTTCATCAAAGAATACTTCGTCTTTACTTCCGTAAACAGGATGGTCGACATTTACAAACATAAAGAACTTTTCCGAAAAAACCGGAGTGGAGAAAAAGGAGTGGTTCACCTCCCTATCATCAAATAAAGCGGCATCGATGATGCCGTTTTCCAGACTGGTCAATAAATCGTAGAAACAATAAAATACTCTGAATTTTATGTCTAACTGTCCTTTAGCCTGCTGACTCCGCGCAATTTGACCTGGAAGAAAGATCGTCGCTATACTTGGCCAAGAACCTATTGTGAGGTCGGATTTCCCCTCGTCCTGAATTAGCGCAATCTCCCGTCGAATGGCATTCATATCGTTTAAAATATTTTTGCTTCCTTCAAGCAAAATTTGTCCAGCCTGTGTTAAAGTGACGCCTGTAGTCGACCGAAGCAATAATTGAGCTCCCAGCTCCACTTCCAAATTGCGAATTTGCTTGCTTAACGCGGGCTGGCTGATATGCAGGAATTCGCTGGCTTTCGTTAAGCTCTTCATCTCTGCGATCTGACGAAAGGCCACCAGCCACTCTATTCTCATATGCATTCCACCTCATTTTCTCATTTTTCGCATCGAAAACACTGCCCCTGACAGTCCGTTTTAAACTTCCCTTGGAAAACTTGATGTATTCCCTGGAGAAGGATAAAAAAAGACCAGGGCGCGAGAAAAAATATCCGCGCTTCCTGGTCTTTACTTCTTTATGAATTAATTGCACTTGCTATAGCCGCAGTTGCTGCATTGCTTGCAGCCTTCGATATTGATCAGCGAAGCCGATCCGCAGGATGGGCATAGGTCTCGCGAGGTCACCTCGCCGTGCTTATGCGAATCCTCCGCAGCAGGTGCTGCAGCAAAGGCTACGGCTGAAGCTGCTTTTACAGGCTCGTAAGCAGCCGCCTGCTCGTTGGTGCTCTCGATATGAATCTCCAGCGCCTTCGCAACCGCGTCCGCGATTGATTCTACGCGGTTTGCTCCAAAGCCGATGGCTCCGGTGCCGCCAATGCCTTTAAGATGCTTGATCAGCAGTTTCACTTTGTTGCCGTGATCCCCGTAACGGAGGAACAAGGAGCAGACGCGGCCTAGCGCTTCCGCCATCGCGAATACGTCGGAACCGGCTTTGCCTACGTTCAGGAAGATCTCGCCCGGAATACCGTTCAGATCGTTAATCGTGATATAGGCCATACCAAATGGCGTGTTTACTTTATAGGTTGCCCCGCGAAGAATTTGCGGACGGCGTTTGTACTGCTTGTCGAATTCCTGCTCTACCTGCGGCGATTCTTTTGCATTAAGAGTCGTATTCAGATTCTCGAGTTTATCTTCCTCTTTCACCGCTTCCGCTGCCGCAGCGGCTTCGCCAGCCGCATCCGGTTTTTCATCGTCTTTCTTCGTCGACAATACCTGAACGTCGCGGCTGCCGTCGCGATAGATCGTAACGCCTTTACAGCCTAGATCAAACGCCATCTCGTACAGCTCTTTTGTTTCTTCAACCGTAAAGTCGCTTGGACAATTCGCCGTCTTCGAGATCGAGCTGTCAACCCAGCGCTGAATCGCCGCTTGCACTCGGATATGATCCTTCGCCGACAAATTCATCGCCGTTACGAAGTAATCCGGCAGCTCTTCGCCCGGGTGAGCGTCCTTCCAAGCCTGCGCGATTGGCACCAGCTGTTTATCGAAGCCGAGACGGCTCTGACGGAAATACTCGAACGCAAAATACGGCTCGATGCCTGTCGAGGTCCCTACCATCGTACCGGTGCTGCCTGTTGGAGCCTGCGTAATAACGGTCACGTTGCGCATGCCTTTGGCCAGAACCGCTTCGCCTACCTCAGGGAATTCCGACACCATGTTTTTCATAAACCCGCTTTGCAGAAACTTCTCCGCGTCAAACGCTTCGAACGAGCCTTTCTCCGAAGCGATCTCCGCCGAAGCGAGATAAGCCTCCCGTGCCATAAAACCATATATTTTATCGAGGAATAGAAGAGATTCCGGACTGCCGTAACGGACGCCCAGCTTGATCATCAGCTCGGCAAGCCCCATCGTGCCAAGGCCAACGCGGCGCTCCTTCTTCTGATTCTTCTCATTTTCTTCGAAATGGTAAGGGGTTGTATCAATAACGTTATCGAGGAAGCGAACGGACCACTGGGTTACCTTCCCCAGCTCCTCCCAATTCACGTCATGCTTGCTCTCATCGTAAAATTTGGACAGATTAATCGCAGACAGGTTGCAGACGCCCCAGCCTGGCAGCCCTTGCTCGCCGCAAGGATTCGTGCAAATAATCGGATTGAAATACCAGCTGTTCGACATCTGGTTGTAATACTCCATAAAGACGACGCCTGGCTCAGCGGACTTCCACGCCGATTCAATAATCGTATGCCATACATCGCGTGCGCGAACCGTTTTATAATGGACAACCTTCTTGCCGAGCTTCTTCCATGCCTCCAGATCTCCGTCCCACAGCTCGTCGTAATCCGTTTCCTTGGTATCCGGGAATACGAGCTCCCAATCCAGGTCTTCCTTCACGGCTTTCATAAACGCATTGCTTACGCATACCGAGAGGTTCGCATTCGTCACTTGCCCCATTGTTTGCTTAACCGTAATGAAATCAAGCACATCCGGATGCCAGTCGTTAATCATGAGCATGAGCGCGCCTCTGCGGCTGCCGCCCTGCTCAATCAGGCCGGTTGTATAGCTAAACAGGCCTCCCCAGGATACGGCACCGCTCGAGGATCCGTTAACACCGGCAACAACAGCCCGTCTAGGACGCAGCGAAGACAGGTTGATCCCCACGCCGCCGCCGCGCGCCATGATTTCCGTCATCTCCGACAGTGTTGTCATAATGCCGCCGCGGCTGTCCTTTGGCGAAGGAATAACGTAGCAGTTGAACAATGTCAATTCGTCGCTTGCGCCGGCACCGGCAGCAATACGGCCGCCCGGAACAAGCTTCCAGTCATCCAGAATGTAACGGAACCTTTCCGTCCAGGTACGCCGCTTCTCTTCGCCTTGCTCGACGCCAGCCATCGCACCGGCTAGACGGTTCCACATCTCTTCCGGAGTCTTCTCTATAGTAAGCGTGAGTTTCTCCACGCTGGATGTTACGGTGTCCCCGCTTCTAAGCTTAACGGTTACTTCATCGCCGCTGCGTCCGGTGACTTCCCCGACCTCTTTGGCCGGAAATTTCGGATCATCCTTCGTCAGGACCAGTACGACATCCCCTACTGCCGTATTCTTTGTGTCCGCGTTTTTCCAAGCATAACGGTCCAAAAATATTTTTTCGCTAAGGCCTTCCAATTTCTGCGTCATTGCCATCCGATTGGTCCTTCCTCCCATGTCCCTTATATCGCATACACACCTCTTATCGCATGTGTCGGGCACCATATATTGTGTGTACTACTTATTATACTATACTACATATCGGTATCCACAGCTGTTTTTACCTATTTCGCCGCTTTTCTCCGCTTACATTGGCTATTCTCTTTCTATTGCTTGTCTTATCGCTAATTTTACTGCTTATTTACTAAGATTTGATGAAAAAGGCCATACTAGTGACAACTATCTCTATTCGCAAAAGGAGCTGCCTATCGTGACCTTTACTATGAATGATCAGGCGAATGTGAATCCCGCCTCTACGGAAGCTAATATGGTCCGGCGCAAGCTTCATCCGCTTGTTGACCTGCAATGTGACCGCACCTGGTTCGACGAGCTTCAGAACCGGGTCGCCAAGAATGGTCCATGGGACGATTGGACGCTCTATCAGCTGACGATGGAAGCCGAACAGGCCAAGCGGGTCGACAGCTTCGAGCAGCTGCAATGTTTGCGAACGCTTCCATCCTTCGAGCCGATGCCTCATCAGGTGGATACGGCACGCAAGGTTGTTCACGAGATGGGCGGCCGCGCAATTCTCGCCGATGAAGTTGGACTTGGCAAAACGATTGAAGCCGGTCTGGTCATCAAAGAATACATGGTGCGCGGTCTCGTCCGAAAAGCTCTTATTCTTGTTCCCGCTTCCCTCGTCTTGCAGTGGGTGAGAGAGCTGAATTCGAAGTTTGGCATCTCGGCCGTCGCGCAAAAGAAAGAGCATACCTGGCAATACGACGTTGTGGTTGCTTCTATAGATACGGCCAAGCGTGATCCGCACCGCGAGATTATTCTGGGCCAGGATTACGACATGATCATTATCGACGAAGCGCATAAGCTCAAGAACAAAAAGACGACAAACTACCAATTTGCGCTCCAGCTCCGCAAAAAATATTGCCTTCTTCTGACGGCTACCCCGATTCAGAACGATCTGGATGAGTTATATAACCTTATTACCCTGCTTAAGCCCGGCCAGCTAGGCGGTCAAAGCGAGTTCGCAGCCAACTTCGTTGTCGACAAGCGTCTGCCGAAAAATGAAGATCAGCTGCAGGATGCGTTGTCCACCGTCATGATCCGCAACAGGCGCGGAGATGGCGGCATATCGTTCACCAAGCGCGTCGTAAAAAATATCCCGCTGGAGCTGTCTTCCGAAGAGAAGGCTCTCTATGACGCGGTGACGGCATTCGTTCGGGACCGTTACAAGGAAGACGGCGTCGATATGATGAGTATGCTTCCGCTTGTTACGCTGCAACGCGAAGTATGCAGCAGCCGGGACGCCGTATTTATTACGCTTGTTAATCTGTTCAAGAAAACGGCTGAGGATTCCCCGATCCGTCCGAAAATCTGGGAGCTGGTCGAATTTATCAAGCAGATCAAAGCCAATACCAAAGCGGAAAAAGTAATGGAGCTCATTCAGCAGATTAACGATAAAGTCATTATTTTCACCGAGTACCGGGCGTCGCAGGAATATCTGCTGCAGTTCTTCCGCTCGCACAACATTTTGGCCGTACCTTACCGGGGCGGCATGAACCGCGGTAAAAAAGACTGGATGATGGATCTGTTCCGCGGCCGCGCCCAAGTGCTTATCGCTACCGAAGCCGGCGGCGAAGGGATCAACCTGCAGTTCTGCCATAACATGATTAACTTCGACCTTCCCTGGAATCCCATGCGCGTCGAGCAGCGGATCGGCCGCGTTCACCGGCTTGGACAAAAGGAAGACGTCAAAATCTATAATCTGTGCACGCTCGGTACCATCGAAGAGCATATCGTGAACCTGCTGCATGAGAAAATCAATCTGTTTGAGCTTGTAATCGGGGAACTCGACCATATTCTCGAACGATTCGAAACGGATGCCGGCTCCATCGAACAGCAGCTGGCAAGAATGCTGCTCGAATCCGAAGGAAACGCCGTTCATCTGGAGGAAAGGCTTAATCATTTGGGCTCCTCCATATCCAAGCTTCGTGATGAGACGGAAACGCCGGAGACGCCTCAAGGACCAACCATCCTTGCCCAGATGACCTCTCTGGGCCAGAAAGTCGAGGTGAGACCGTGAATTCGAAGCAAGTCCACAAATATGTACAGCGGTTTCTTGAAGCCACGCAATGCTCGATATTGGAGAAGTCTCCTGCACACTTCACGGTTAAGCTCTCGCCTGCTGCCGACCGTGAACTGACGAACCGTCCCTTCTACTGGAGCTTTGTCGACCGCACGGGCTCCGAACCGGAGACGATGTCTTATCTGTTCGTAACAGACAAGGAGAAATACGAGGAGGACCTTGCTGCTCCGCCGCCAACACCTGGCCCAGCAACGACGGCCGTGGATGCGGCGTTAAACCGTTCCTTCGGATTCGTGAACAACAATATGGCCAGCGGTATCCGCACGCCAAGGGAAGATCTCTATTTCGGCTCCCGCAAGCTGGAGCAGCTGTTTGGCGCAGCCAAAAACTCCGGCAGCTACGTGAATCTTTTCCAGGAGCCGGAACGACGCTCCAGCACTCCGTTCCAATCGACACCCTACACCGTATGGCTTGGGGTAAATATGCGTGTCGAATTCGCTTGCGACAGGAAGCGCGAGGAAATTCACAGCTATGGCGTCTCTCTCGCAACGGGACTCGTGGTCGAGAACTTCTATGACCGCCTTAAAAATTTAAAGCTGACGCCGCGGCTGCCCTCGAATATCCATTTGACACGCAACGGCCTGTCCTACGCCAAGGCATTAGGCGTTATCGAGACTTCGCTTGAACGCAAGCTAAGAAATTACGACTATACCTGGGCTGCCGATGCCGCGGCAAGGCTGGAGGAAGAGCTCGATAGGATCCGGCATTATTATGATCCGATGATCAAGCACGCCGAGGAGGAAGCTAAGGAAGCCATCGAGGAGCAATTCAACCAGCGCCAGACCGAGATCAAATGGCAGTATGAGCCGCGGGTGACGGCTTCCGCCATTAACTGCGGTATTTTCCACCTGGAAGGCATTGAATAGAGACAATCAGACGGCATTCGCAGCAATACGCCAAAAATAGAACAACCGATTGAGGTACGCCCGCGACAGGTTCCAACAGCCTTCTGCGGGCTTGTCCAATATAATGAGACCATGTCAGAAACAGATGCAAAAGAAAGAAAGGATGTGCCAGGGTGAAAAAGTGGATTCGACAAACGGTTATAGCCGCATTGGTGGTGTCAACATTCCTTGTCACGGCTCAAACCCTTCAGGCGGAATCAATGCCGTCCGTAACGGCTCAGCAGGAAACGGAGCTTCACTCCACCGTACGAGGCTGGATGGACGAGCTTGCGAAATTACCTGAGTTCAAAGCGTGGAATCATGCCGAATTTACCGTGTCGCCTCTTGGCCCGGGTACGCATAGCTGGATAGCGATTGTGAAGGATAAAGGTCAACCGGCCGGATACTTGGTTATTCAGGCCAAGGAAAATGGCGGGTTTGCGCTTGGGGAATACGGAACGGGGGAATACTTGTTTGACCAGACAACGCTGCATCAATCCCTTGCGCAGCTGGAGCTTCTCTCCTCTTTGCCTAATACGAACCAAGCTTTATATATTCATCCGTTACTAGCCGTCTGGGACGTAAACGGTTCAGCGGAAAATACGTATTTGGACGGTATGAGCGGTGAATGGCTGCCGCTGCAAAAAGCAGCGTTAGAGAAAACAGCCAAGGCCGAAGAAGGACTTGCCGCACGTTACGCCCTGCAGGGCAACACCGTGATCAAGAGAGCCGTGAAAAGCCGTTCTTTTGATCCGTATAGCGAAATGCCGTGGCTGACTGAAAAACCTATAACAGCGTCCGCTGAGGATACCGGTATCGTGCTCAAAGCGTTAAGCTCCAAAACGCCTCTGCGTTTTACGGTAGAGCGCTTTAATAAAGAGATGCTTTATGTGTGGTCGGTAACCGGCTATCACAGCTGGGGGGATGGCAATGTTTATGCCGCTCTGGAAACAGATGAGCTCGGCAGCAGCACAAGGTACATTCCCCTCAAGCTTCTTGCCGAGCTCGGTCACTTCTATCGCTAACGTTCCGTACGGCCTTTCCACCATAGCAATACGCTTGCTCCGCCCCATCCGAACCAGCGCGACAGCCAATGCTCCCTTGCAGCCTTGGCTGTCGCTTTGGCTGCTTTACGTTCATCCCTCGGCGTCTCGATGTAGTTCACAAATTCCACGGTCACGTATTTGATCAGATCATGTCCATTTGCCACTGCACGATCACCTCGTCGGTTTATTTGTTACTAAAAGTTTGCCCGGAATGTCCAGATCGTAAACATGCATGAGTTTTCCTTCAATAAGCCACGCTATCGATAGCTGCTTTACACGCAAGTCTTGGCATATTGAAGGAGGAATTCAAATTGTTTGTCATGCGGATTGCCATTTTTGTGTTTATCGGCTTGCTTAGTCTTGCGCCCGAGCTGTCGGCTGCCGTTCCGGAAAACAAACAGCAAATCGCACATGCTCCCGAGGACGGTTGGACGATGCCTTCGGCTATCGTGTTAATTGATGCCGGCCACGGCGGAATTGACGGTGGCGCAACAGCCGGCAATACCTTGGAAAAAGATATAAATCTGGCCATCGCCCAGAAGCTGTACCTTCTTCTTAATAGTCAAGGCATTCCCGCCGTATTGAATCGCACCGGTGATTATGCGCTTAGCGAAGAGAACCGGTGGCATGTAAGCAAATCGCGCCATAAACGCGATTTATCGCAACGCCGCCAGTTAACCGACGAGATCGAGACAACCATGCTGGTCAGCCTTCACGTAAACTGGACCAAGGACAGATCCAAGCATGGTCCGCTTGTTCTGCATCAGTCTACCGGCGAAAGCGCGCTTCTTGCTTTTTGCATACAGGATACGCTGAACAGACAACAGCAAACCTCGTTTTACCCGAGGGAGGGCAAGCCTTTCTATTTACTGCGGAAGGTTGATCAGCCTGCGGTTATTGTTGAAATGGGCTTTATTAGCCATGAAGGCGACCGGTCGATGCTCACCGACCCTCGCGAGCAGCTTCGCGTTGCCTCGGCAATCGCCTCAGGGATTCGGCAGTATAAATGGATCACCCGATAATGAAGGAACCAGCTCAGACAGCTTGACGAATTGAACCTGGCCGTCTGATTGCATCGCTGGAATGGATGCTTTGAGGACGGCTGCCGTTTTTTTGCCCGGAGGTCCAACATGGCCAATAACAATGCAGGTATCATGGGATTCCAAATGCTTTTTCGCAATCGTCATTTGTTTCGACACATGCTGCTCCGTATATACATCATCAAGGAATACGTTGTTTGCGAGTGCCGGCACGCCAAGCTCCTCCGTTACTTTGGGCACAACCGTTTTGAATGTCGTACGGCTGTCGAGGAAAAATAATCCCCGCTCCTTGCAGACCGAAAGGACGATGCGCATAATCCGTTCGTCAGCCGTAATTTTGGAACCCATGTGATTGTTCATGCCTACCGCATACGGAACGTCATCAATGGCATCTTCTACCCGTTTCTTAATCTCTTCATCGCTGAGGTCAGCCGTAATTGCTCCTGGACCCAGCCAATTTTTTTGCCCTTTATTAGGCTCCATCGGCATATGCACAATGACATCATGTCCAAGGCGATGCGCTTCTTCGGCATCCTTTTTGGTAGTTGGCATAAACGGCATAATCGCTACCGTAAATTTAGCTGGCAGCTGCAGCATCTCTTCCGTGCCGTTCATACCGTTGCCGAAATCATCAATTACAATCGCAAACTGTCTTGCGGACTTCGCTTGTTCTTCCTCTGCGGCCATCACTCGTCCCGCACCGGCGGGCATAAATAACACGAGTGCAATGATCCAAATGACAGCTGCCCTTTTAGGTTTGTTCACGTCATACACCCTTTCCCTTTTATCCTCTTCATTGTTTGTCCAACCGAGGAAAAATATGCTGAATTTTGCAACTTTATTAGATGTGTTGACGAATGAAACCCGTACATGCTACCATAAGGGACGTAATAAGGCATGCGGTCGTGGCGGAATTGGCAGACGCGCTAGATTCAGGTTCTAGTGGTGTAACAGCCGTGGAGGTTCGAGTCCTCTCGACCGCACCATACATAAAGGGTTCCAGCGCATGAGCTGGAGCCTTTTTCTTTGTTTAACTTATTCTTAACAAATTGCTTGACTCTTCTCATCAGATAATGTTATGATATTTTTCGTTGGCAACAACATTTGCGGTCGTGGCGGAATTGGCAGACGCGCTAGATTCAGGTTCTAGTGGTGTAACAGCCGTGGAGGTTCGAGTCCTCTCGACCGCACCATACATAAACAGTTAGAGGTTTTGGTCAGTCTAGCGATAGACAACCAAAACCTTTTTTGTGTACATCGCTACGCAAAAAAAGCAGGAAACCCTGTGTGACAGAGTTTCCTGCTTAACTTGCTACTCAGCAGAACCGCGTTCGCTTGAGGCAAGCTCAAAGCGGTAATTGCGGCTCAGCCTGACGACCCGCCTGTTGTGACGGCGGATGACAACCGTAGCATCATCCCAAGCGACAACGATTCCTACCACGTCGTTCACTTCCATCTCGTCCCGAACGACACGGATCTTCTCGCCGCTTTGGCGAAACTGATCCAACTGCTCTTCACTAATCACCGCTTATACCTCCGTACGGACTAACCGACATGCTCCTTGGAATCATTGGTTTCATACCATTCATCGAGCACTCTCGAAGACATGACGCGCTTTGCGATATATTCTGCCTGACGTTCCGTAAATTGACCTTTCCATTCCTCACCGAGCTCTTCGCAAAGCTTCACAATAGTAAGAAGCTCCGACCATGCAACATAACGCTTGTACCAGAAAAATTGCGGATGCTCAATCATATAAGGATACAAATCATCAAATTCCGTATGCTTGCAATCTAGTGCGCGTTCGAAGTGAATTTTCGCGTCACCCAGTTTCGCAGTCAAAAATTCAGATGTTATCATTGCCGCTGCCTCCCCTCGGTTCCTTCACCCTCATTATAACTTAGTCGAACTGAATTTGCCCGTTTTTCAAAGAAGTAACATTTACTAGCGACTCTACCCGTACACCTTGCTCGCGAAGGGTTCTTGAACCGGCCTGGAAGGATTTCTCGAGTACAATCCCCATGCCTACCAGCTCTGCGCCGGATCTTTCAATGATCTTGATCAGCCCTCGGGCTGCATCGCCGTTTGCAATAATATCGTCGATAAAGAGCACTTTATCCTCAGCCGACAAAAACTGCTTCGACACCATAATATCGGTCACCATCCCTTTTGTAAAGGACGGAACACGCTCCGAATAAGCATCCGGATCCGCGATTAAAGTTTTCTTGCGACGTGCAAATACAAGTGGTACACCTAGTACGTACGCCGTAGCATAAGCAACGGGAATACCAGAGGATTCAATCGTAACGACTTTCGTTATTTTCTCGTCAGCAAACCGTTTTGCGAATTCATGTCCCATTTCCATCGTAAGAGCAGGATCGACCTGGTGGTTAAGTATGGAATCCAGCCGCAGCACATCGCTCGAAAGTACCGATGCTTGCTCTAAAATTCGTTCTTTTAAAATATCCATCGTCATTTCCCTCCACCAAAATCTCTTTTCGATAACTTACCATAGGATAGGCAAACAACGCAACCCGGCTCTTTCAAATTTTTTATCGAAGCAGGAGAGGAATCATTTTATATAGAAGAGATATATAATGCAAAGCAACTTCTTCCAGATATGGACGTTAAGAAAGATAAGATTTCAGGACAAAAAGCGACCCAAAAGGAGCGCAATCGCATGAACAAGACGAAAAGAACATACCATGCAGCAAAATGGACGGCCGCAATGGCCCTTTCCCTCATAGCGACAACAGGCTGTTCGAGCACAATGAACTCGGAATCTCCATCAAGCGTGCAGTTAGCCGAGCATTCATCGGACACTTATCCAACGGGGGACAGTCCGCAGAAGACCTACTCTCAAGGGCAGGATAGCGGGAAATACGGCAAAGAGCCTGAAGCAAGCGGCGCAAATACATCCGGCGGCGATACAAGCGCGGAATCTTCCGGCAAAAGCACTTCCCCGTCCGGCACTGGCACAGCAAGCAAACAGCAGCAATGGGACGCCTCCCATCCGGTTATGCTTGGACTTAAGATAGGCGATTCCGATATGAAAGTATCCGAGCGCTATGGCAAAGCAACTGATGTCTACAGCCTGAAAGACGATTCGGAGACAATAGAGGTTCGCGAATACAAAGGTTTTGCCGTGGGGATCAACGAGGATAAAGCAATCCAATACATAGAGGTATACGATAAGTCGGTTGCAACCGGACTTAGCGGCGTTCGTGTCGAGGACAAAACGGAAACTCTGCTTAAAGCGCTTGGAAAACCAACTTCCCAGAACAGCTACATTATTACTTACCAAGGAAAAGACTCGCTGCTCAAATTTGATCTGGATCCGGATCATAACAAGATCGTATCCATTAAACTGTTAGCGGCCGCCTAGCAAGCCCTCCAATCTGGAAGTTGCTGTCATGCCCGTCCCTATTTGGACATACCTTCTTATATAGAAGGTTATTTTCGGGAGGACATGCCATGGTAAAGCGTACGGGGAAGGTTCTGCAAATCGCATCCACTTATATTGGCACAATCGTAGGCGCCGGTTTTGCGACTGGACAAGAGATCTTGCAGTTTTTCACCCGCTTCGGCTATTGGGGTACACTGACGATCGCTGTCGCGACGGCGCTCTTTATATGGCTGGGCGGAAAAATGATGCTGATTGCCAGCGAAATCGGGGCGAAGTCCTACGAGGATCTGAACATTGCGTTGTTTGGCGATAAGTATGGGAAATGGATCAGCCATTTTATGCTGGTTGTTCTGCTGGGCGTAACGGCTGTGATGCTTGCAGGCGCGGGCACTATCTTTTACGAGAATTGGAATGTTTCCTATCAAACGGGATTGCTCGTCACCATTGCCGCTTGTTACTTCCTGCTTCGCAAAGGCATGAAAGCGATTCTGACGGTTAATGCGATTGTGGTGCCGATTATGCTGCTCTTCACCGCGCTAATTATGCTGGACACGTTCCAAACGCCTGAAGCCGATAGGTTCATTACGATTGCGACCGACCATTCGGTATGGGCGGCATGGGCTTCCCCATTCCTGTATACCGCCTTTAACCTGTCGATGGCGCAAGCCGTTCTTGTGCCGCTTGGATCGGAGGTTCAGGACCGTAAAACCATTGTGCTCGGCTCATGGATTGGCGGAATCGGAATTGGCATTATGCTGCTGGCCGGACATATTGCGTTATCCGTTCATATGCCCGGCATCCAGCAGTTTGCCATCCCGATGGGAGGCATCGCCAAGCAGCTTGGCCATATCGTGCAGTATATTTATATTTTCCTTATATTCGCCGAGATCTTTACGACGCTTATTGCAGACATTTACGGTCTGACCCTCCAGCTCCAGGAACGGCTGAAATGGTCGCGTCCGTTAATCACTTTGGGTATTCTCGCCTTCTGCTATTTTGCGAGCCAAATCGGCTTTGGCCCGCTGCTCTCGACGCTTTATCCGATTTTCGGCCTAATCAGCTTAGGCTGGCTATATCTGGTCATCCGACGAAAGATGGCTCACTAACGGCCGGCTTCTGCCAGGCAGTTCGATTTGCCTAGCATGAGGAATGCCATTCTGTAGAGCTGTCCGAATATGCTCATGGCAGGTAAACAGAAGCAATTGGCGAGATAACGACAATTCGCCAAGTAATTGCGCAACGGCGTGCAGGCGCTGGCGGTCAAAGTTAACAAACAAATCATCCAGCAGCAGCGGCATACCCGCTGCTGCTGTTCGTTCTACGGCAAGAGCAAGCCGCATAGCCAGATACACCAGCTCTGCTGTGCCTCGGCTTAACATCACGGAATCCACCAATCGGTTATCCGATGTCTCGAGCCGGATGGAAGGCTGATCCGGAGTCGTCATTACCCGGATATATCTTCCTTCCGTAAGTCTGCGTACAAATTCGCTGGCCAGCTTCAGCAAAGCAGGCTGCCGCTCTTCCTCATAAATTCGTTTCGTTGTCCGTATGAGGGAGGCGCTGACAGACAGTACGGCATAACGCTCGGCATCCCCGGTAATCCGGGCAAGCGTCATTTCCTTGACAGCCAGCAGCTCCCGGTGCTTCTCCTCCTGCAGCAAATGCTCCAGCTGCTGGCGAAGTCTGCCCCGTTTATCCAGCAGCTCCCCTTTACTCTCCTCCATCTGTTCAGCTTCCAATTGAAGCTGCTCAAAGAGCTGCTTCAATTCATCTCCGTCATGGCTGGACAACAGCAACTCCAGCTCATTTAACCGTTGCTCCGACATACCCGCCTTAATCTCAATCTGCAGCTTGTTCAGCTCGTTATCGATCGCTTCCAGCCGGCTCCGGTGAACCAGTATCGCGGCAAACTCGGCTTCGTTATTAAAGCCGGCAGCTTCTGTGAGAAGACGGATCGAAGAGTTGAGCTGCTGTTGCTTGTCCTGTACAGCCGTTAAGGCCAATTGCAGGGCTTGAAGCCGCTCATCCAGCCGGGCGGCTTCTTCCTGCGCCGCTGCCTGCCGGCGCAGCTCCGTTTGCAGGAGCCGCAAGGCCAGCCCGGGCTCCGCAGGGAGACGCTGCGCCGCGTCCGGGAAGGCGGCGCAAAGCTCCGCCGCGCGGACTTCGAACGCGGCGACCTGGGTGCTGGCCGCAGCGAGCTTCGCAGCGCGGCGGTCACGCTGCTGGAGTCGGTGCAAAGCTTGCTCGGCGAGCTCGAATATTTCAAGCGCTGCATCCGGCGACATGTCCGGCAGCGCTATCGCTTCCAGCCAGCCGCGCCATTGCCGGGCAGCGGCTGCACGCTCTTCCGCCGCGGCTGCGGCAGCCTCGCGGCGCTCGCCGGCGGCAGCGCGAAGCCGCGCATGCCGGCGAGCCAGCTCGGCATGGCCGGCGCCGAGCTGCTCGCTGCGCTGCAGCGCGGTGGCTCGCGCCTCGGCTGCGGCGCGCAGCTGCTCGCGGGCCGCGCCGGCCGCGTGCGGCGGCTCCGCCAGCAGCGCCGCGGCGGCTTCCGCGGGCGCGCTGACGAGCCCCGCGAGCGCTGCGCGGACGCGCTGCTCGCGCGCTTGCGCCGGCGCGGGGCCGCGAGTGCGCCGCGGCCTGCGCTTGGCGGCGCTGCGCCCGCGGGCCGCGGCTAGCGCCGCCAGCGCGAGCGCGAGCGCGCCTAGCGCAGCGGCAGCGCCGGCTGCGCCAGGGAATGCGCCGCCGCTAAGCGAAGCGGCGCCAAGGGCAACAGCGGCGCCGCCTGCCAGCGCCGCGCCAATCCATAGCGGGCCGGCAGAGCCCTGACCCGCTTCCTCCCGGGCGGCTGGTGCCTGCAGCCGCTCCAGCTCCCACTCGCGCAGCGCGGCGTCGCAGCTGTTCCAAGCTGCCCGCATAGCGTCGCTCGTCTGCGGCAGGAACCCGGCGCCGCCGAACACGTTGCGCCCGCCAGCTGCTGCTTCCGCATGCGCCAGTTCGGCTTCCGCCTCGGCAAGCTGTTGCGCGGCCTCCCTTTCCTGCTGGATAACGGCCTGCAGATCAGCGTTTAGTCGTTCCGAGCTGCGCCCCGCTTCCGCCTCAAGCTGTCTCTGCCCGCGCGCATATTCCCGGTCCGATACGGTCAACTGCAAATCCAACAGCTCTTGCTCTCCCCAATTCGGAGCAATACGGCCTAACAGCCGGGTTAAAGCTTCTGCGTCCGATTGCAGTTCGACTGTCAGCGTAATTTTTTCCTCTCTTAGAAGCTGCATCCGTTCGCTCTCGAGCAGCAATGCCTCAGCTTCCTCTTTTCGAACTAGCAGCTCTTTGTCTACCTGAATGGCCTGGCGCTTTTGCGTGAGCAGCTGCTCCTCTTGCTCAAGCTGTTCTTCCTCTTGCGCGCGGCTTCTTTGCTCATTCCTCAGCTCCTGCCAGCTATGCTCCGCTTCCGCCGTAATCCGCTCGGCACTTGCGATCGCTTCCCGCTCCCGGACGAGCTCCAGCTGTTTGAGCCATAAAGGCCTTATCGCATGGGCTTTCCCCGCAAGCTGAACGGCAGACTGCCGATGCGGCTGTTTTTCCTCAAGCTGTTCCAGCTCCCGATTATGCCGTTCAAGCTCTTGCTGGAGCCCATTATATACCTGAATAGCATCTGCCTGCTCCCGAAGCTCCTGCTCGGTCTTCTCCAGCGACTTCAACTGCTTATTGATCTGCTGGTTAACTCCGCGCGGCTTGAACAGCTGCTCCATTTCGAGCTGCAGCTTTTTCTCGGCGGCCGCAATAGCCTTGCCGTTCTCCCATCCGGCGTGGTACAAGTACCTCCCTAATTCCTCATGCGATAACGCTCCAACCTGCTGCAATTCCGTTAAGGTGATTGCATACAGCTCGCGAAACAGCTGCTCGTTTGTGCCTCCAAGGTACCGCTGCTCCCATTCCTCCTGGGTTGGCCAGCTCTCCTCGCCAGGTTGAAAATCATGCTCCGTCAGGCTAATCCGTCTAAGCTTCAGACGGCCTCCGTTCGCGTGGGCATACCGCTCCGCTATGCAGGTATGGCCTTCTGCATCCTGAAATACCAGCTGACCGCCATGAGTACCGCCATTAACTGGCTCCTGTCGTTCCGCAGGCTGATTCCGCCTTGCAAAACCGAATAAAATCGTCCGGATAAATCCGAACAACGTACTTTTCCCCGCTTCATTCATGCCATATAAAATAACTGAAGGACCATCCAACCTGCAGTTAAACCCTTGCAGCTGGCCGAAGCCGTCAATCCGGACTTCCAACAGCTTCATTCGTCCTTCCTCCCTTCTGCGGTCAGCAAGCCAAGCACATGCTCCCTAGCCTGCTCGAGCCAATGCTCGGGCAGCTCGTCCCAGTGTCCGCGGAGCAGCCTTCCCAGCTTGGCATGGCTGGAGAGTGGCGCAACAGCGGCTGCCGCTTCTTGCCTCCAAGCTTCCGAATCCCGCTCTAACCGCTGCGCCAGCCTGAACAACTCGCCGGCAAAGCTGTCCTCTTCCTCAAGCTCTGACAAACGGAGCTCCGCTCGCGTATTTCCTTCAAGCGCATAGACCCATGCGTGCAGTGAACCTTGCTGCAGCTGATCCAGCAAGGTCCGCACGGTAATCATCTCCGTTAGCTTGTGATGCAGCGGACCTTGCCCTTCCAGCGTCAAACGAACCATAACAGGCCGTCCGTCGCCTTCGGCGGCAAGCTGCTCCACCAGCTCTTCCATTTGCTGCAGCAGCTCCTGCTCCGTATGCAAACCGTTAATCGACAGCTCCGCGTCCAGCCAGCGTACGTCATCAAGCGGGATAAAGGTCAGCTGTACTGCCCGCGAAGCCGAGACCTCTGCCACATAACAGCCCTTAGGTCCGGTCTCCCGCGGATTGCGCCCTTGTATATTGCCTGAATAAACAACATGCGGGTATTCATGAAGTACTTTTCTTGTATGTATATGGCCAAGGGCCCAATAATCAAAGCCTTTGCCGGTTAGCTCCTCCAGCAAGCATGGCGCATAAGGATCATGGGAGGGATCTCCGTTAACGTTGCCATGCAGCAAAGCAATATGAAAAGGCGCCCCTTCAACCGGCGAATAACGGGCGGCAATATTTTCCGTTACATGCCGTTTCCCGTAAGACATCCCGTAAACAAAAGCAGCCAGCTCACCGTTTCTGCAGTAAGCCGGCCGATATTCCATGCCATTAGCGCCAAATTGCGTCACATTGGACGGCAGCTTCAGTTCCGCCTTTGCGCCGTTCAGCGGATCATGATTGCCGTGTATAACAAAAACGGATATCCCGTAGCGCTGCAGCCTTTCCCACTCTTTTAATAGAAGAAACTGCGCTTTAAGCGAACGGTCCGCTTCATCATACAAGTCGCCCGAGATTACGATAAAATCGACCTGCTCCTGAATTGCCGTATCCGATAACCGGCGCAAGGCGCTGAAGGTCGAAGCCATCAGCTTCTCCTTCAACGCATCCGGTACCTTGCTCATGCCGCGAAACGGGCTATCCAGATGCAGGTCCGCCGCGTGTATAAAACGAAAAGGAACCGTCACGATTATTCCTCCGGTTTCAACGATAAGTAAACTTTCTTCATCTGCGAGATTACACGCTGGAGCGAATAGACCTTTTTCGCCTTGTCCCAGCCGGAACGGGCCAGGTTGTATCGGTAAGTCGGATCCACCACAAGCTTCTCAAGCGCATCCGCAAGGGCAGGAGCATCTTCCGGCGGTACCAACAGGCCGTTTACGCCGTCTTCGATCTGCTCGGCGATACCGCCGACATTTGTTCCGACCAAGGCAAGCCAGCATAATGCCGCTTCGGCAAACACGGAGCCAAATGCTTCCGCGCGCGACGGCAGAACAAAAACGTCGAAGAAAGGCATGAACTCTTCCGGATGAAGCATATAGCCGTAGAAGATAATGTCATCGTATAAATCCAGCTCAACCGCCAGTTGCTCCAGCTCTTCCCGGATCGGACCGTCTCCGATAATATGAAGGACAAAAGGATGACCGCGATGTTTCAGCTCCGCGCAGGCATGCAGCAGAATATCCAGACCTTTTGCAGGTACCAGGCGGCATACCGTAATGAACTGCGGAACGGCGTTCTCGTGGGCAATCGGCTTGAAACGCTTCTCGTCGAAGCCGTTGGGAATAACCTTAATAGCGGAAGTATCCTTCATGTAAGGAGATAGATAAGTCCGGAAAGAATCCGATACCGTAAGCAGCCGGTCCAGTTTTGCTTCCAGCTCGCCATAGATCGAGGTCAGAAAGCGATGCGCTATGCTGTTTTCCTCGATTTTACCGTTCAAGACAAGCTCCCGTTCGAAGGAGGAGTGAATCGTCATCATGACCGGCGTATCCGGGAACAGCTGCTTCATGACAAGCGCCGCAATCGGATGATGCGCATGAATAATATCATAGGAACGCTTCAATCGCAGACGCGTCCACCAAATGTAGTCTCTCATCGTCTGTAAATATTTATCTACGATAGGATCACCGAGGAACGGTGTCACATCAAAGGTTTCGAATATAATGTCTTCTTGTCCTTTACCTCTTACCCGCTTCGGAAGCGAGAATAATTCCATTTGCCAGCCTAGTTTCAAAAAACGCTCTTGAATATATGGCACCATGGAGGACACGCCGCCCGGTTGTTCCGGCGGAAAAAATAAAGCCTGCAGTATGTTCAATGTCCTTCCTCCTAAAAAAAATTGTGAAACAATTTTTGCTTCGTAAGCATTTGCTTTTAAAAAAATTGTGAAACAATTTTTGCTTCGTAAGCATTTGCTTTAAAAAAATTGTGAAACAATTTTTGCTTCGTAAGCATTTGCTTAATAATTAGCACGCAAACTTTAATTTTACCCTGTCAAAATCCGATATCTTAATTATTAGATAGAATGCTTTATTAGGCAAATTCGTTCTGGGGTCATGCTTTTACCATCACTTAAATCATGATATATTAGAACATATGTTTCTGTAAAGCAACACTCCATAGGATATGGTGATACTCAATTATGACAATTTTAACCTGGCTAACCGGGCCTAACGGTCAACTTATTTCTTCTGCTTGTGTCATTATCATCCTTATATTGATGCTCTTCATGTCAACCCGGCTGTATACCAGCTACCGGAACAAACGCATCTACCGGCTTCTAACCCTTACGATCCCGCTGTTTATGGTGCAAAATACCATACTGGCAATGCTTGCTTATCCCGAGCAGAAGCTGCCGCCTTGGCTGCATATCGTTTCGATGATTTTGCAGATCGTCTCTTTCATCATTATAAACTTTGTATACATGAAATTATATACTCATCGCGGCGCGCAAATAAAAGTTATGCCTTTTGTTCTGCTAATCGTCTTAACCTTTGTTATTGCCGCGGCGCAGTCCGTATTCATGGATCCTTCGGATGACAACTTGCTGCCGGGAGGGCAATACCGTCTCCTTGGACTGGATTTCTACTCATTAATCGTAACCTTTATGATCCTGCTCGGCACCAAAGGCGCCGAGATGAACGGCAGGTTTTCAGCCAGCCTTATTACTTATTTTATTCTGGACCTGTCGAGAATTGCTGACGGTTACGTTTTTCACGGATCCGTGGATTGGCTGGTGCTGCTCAGTTATTTCCTTCCGGTCGTCTACTTCATGCAGCTATTCCTTTTGCTGTTCGAGTGGGTCATCGAACGTCTGATGATGACTTATCAATCGTCCATTACGGATGGCTTGACGGGCTTGTACAACCGGCGGCACTTCACTTCCAAGGCCGAACAGATTTTGCAGAGGCAAAAAGGTCTCGCCGTCATCTTCTGCGATATCGACAACTTCAAGAAGCTGAATGATACGCAAGGCCATCATAAGGCCGACGGCGTGCTGAAGCAGGTCGCTGAGATTATGAAGGAAGAGTCAGCAGGCATTGGCGCGGCCGGCCGATACGGCGGCGAGGAGCTGCTTGCTTGCATTTCGACCGACCGGGTAAAGCCGGACCGTGTCGCCGAATCGATCCGCAGCCGCGTTGAGAAAGAAACCATCGTTACGGTAAGCGTTGGCGTCAGCACCTCCAAGGACGGTAAGGAGGTCGTCCAGCTCATCAAGCTGGCGGACGAAGCCATGTACCATTCAAAAACAACCGGCAAGAACAAGGTTTCCTTATTCAGCTCTCTACCGTCCAGCAAGAAGAAGGCATTATCTACCTAAAACTAAACAGGGTCTGGTCTCGGATGGCAGCATGCCACTTAGGCCAGAGCCTCTTATTTTTTAGCCTCTGTTTACTCATCTGCTAACTGCCCTCTCCGGGTGCCGCAAGGCAAGCCGGCTATACCGGCAGCAGGCTTTTTACCTGCTACGCCCCCGTACGCCGCAAAGCCAGCTTGCTCCTACTGCACTCAGGCCGGCAACAAGAATGCCCGCATTTCCAATGGAATGCGGGCATCAACTATCACTTCCTTACCAATCCCGCCAGCAGTTGCCCCAATTCATTCACCGTACCTGCCAAATAAGTCGGCTCAGCCAGCTCCAGCTCTTCTTCGCTGCCATAACCGTAGCCAACGCCAACTGAGTCTATGCCATGGCGCTTGGCTCCGATAATATCATGCTTGCGATCACCGATCATCACCGCGTCTTCCGCGGACAGACCGCAGGAGAGAAGCACATGCTCGATAACCTCGCCTTTATCGACGCGGGTATTATCGAGGTTGCTGCCGCCGATAAACTCGAAAAATTCGTTTAGCTCGAAGTAAGCAATGATTTTTTCCGCGAAAAAGGTAGGCTTCGAAGTTGCGACATATAAGGAAGCCCCCTGCTCCTTCAGGGCAGCAAGCACTTCTTTAATGCCTTCGTACCGCTTGTTCTCGTACATGCCTCTTTCCGCGAAGTACTCCCGGTAGTATTTGATCGCCTCCGTGCACATCTCGTCCGTAAAGCCGTAGAACTCCTTAAACGAGCCGGCAAGCGGCGGTCCGATAAAGGGATCAAGCACGTCCAAATTATCGATTCGAATGCCGAATTTGCTTAGGGAATATTGAATAGCGCTTGTAATGCCCAGCTTGGGATCCGTTAATGTCCCGTCCAGATCGAATAAAATCGATGAATACGTCTTTGTCATAGAAGAGTCAGCACCTCGGATAATTGTTTGATTTCGAATTTCGCCTTAACGGGCGTCGCATTCGGCTTGCTATGCGGATTATACCAGCAAGTATCAATGCCGCTGTTCAGCCCGCCCTGAATATCGGAGGTCAGCGAGTCGCCAACGATAAGCACTCTGGTCGGATCGGTAATGCCAAGCTTATTAAACGTGTAATCGAAAATGCCGATATGAGGCTTCTGATAGCCCGTATCCTCCGACACGATAATATGCTCGAAATAGTGGTCCACGCCAGCCTTGGAAAAACGCGATAGCTGCACTTCCCGGATTCCGTTCGTAATAATCGCTAGTCTTACTTTGGAACGGAGCTCTTCCACCAGTTCCACGGCTCCGTCGATCAGATACGCGCCTGCTCCAAGATAACCGAGATAACGGTTGCTGAACTCCTCGGCTCCAATCGTAAGGCCCGTTCCGTTGAAAAGCCGGCTGAAGCGTTCTACGCGGAGCTCCGCGAGCGATATCGCCCCTTTTTCGAAGTCATTCCACAGCTCCTGATTAATGGTCCGGTAGAGAGCTACATAGTCGGTATCCGGCGATTGAACCCCGAATTCTTCAAACACGCTTGTCAGAGCGAAGTCCTCTGCTTTCTTGTAGTCGAATAGCGTATCGTCAGCATCAAATAATATCACGTCGTAGTTCATTGCAGTCAAACTCTCCTTGCTTTTCAATTGTCTTAAACTTCAAGTGTTCCTTGCAAAATCATCCTCGCTTGGCCGGCCAACAGAACGCGGCTGCCGTTCACGGCCACCTTCACGATACCGCCGCGCTTCGAAGCCTGATAACCCGTCAGCTCCTGTTTGCGTAACCTCCTGGTCCAATGCGGCGCAAGCGCGCAATGAGCCACGCCCGTAACCGGATCCTCCAAGATACCCGCATTCGGGAAAAAGACGCGCGCTACATAATCATATGGCGCACCGGCAGCCGCCTTAGCCGTTACAATGATCCCTCTTCCGCCTGCCGCAGCAAGCTGCTGCTGATCGGGTCTTAAACTGCGCACGGTTTGTTCGCTATCCACCTCAACGACATAATCCTGGCGGTTCTTGGCCGTATAACGCGGAATTAGCCCAAGACCTTGGATAATAGCTTCCGGCGCATTCACCGGCTTCGGCGTCTCTTCCGGATAGTCCATTGTCATCCAGCCGTCAATGGCATCATAAGTAACGGTCAGTACCCCGCTCTTCGTTACAAACCGGGCTGTCTGATCGAAACGAAGCCTCCCCGTGTGCCACAGCATATAAGCGGCTGCCAACGTGGCATGCCCGCCAAGGTCTGCCTCCGCCTCGGGAGTGAACCAGCGAAGGTCATAGCCGTCTTCGATCGGGACCAGAAAGGCTGTCTCGGGCAGGTTCATTTCCGCCGCCACCTGCTGCATCCACCGTTCATCCTCCGGCTTCTCGCATAGGCACACCGCTGCCGGATTTCCTCGGAATGGCTCGCTTGTAAAAGCATCCACCACATAGATCGGTTTCATATTCCGCCCTCCCTGTTATCCTTATTATAAACGACAACCGTAAACGACTGCATCCTTCCTTGGGAAAAGCGGCAGCAGATATGAAAAAACCTCTATCGCCGCGTCTCGAAGAGGAGCCGCCGCGAATAGAGGCAGGTTGTAATCTTATTATTCATCCCTTAGCGGAATTAGAAGCTCGACTTCTTCCTCTTCCCAATGGCGTTCGTTAATGTAAAATACTTCGATCGCAAGCGCGCTTTCGTGCTTGTTCAGCTTCCGCTCATTCATCCAAGCAAACAATTGCTCATAAGCTTCGCCAATCCTTTTATTCGAGGTAGCTACCATGGCGTAGCGGTGTTCCGGAATGGTGAATTGTACCATGCCCCTTGGAAGCTCCTCCATATGATACACCTCATAACACGCCCAATAGGAAGCAAACACTTCATTGCCGAAATACGGGCTGTACAGAACAGGTGATTTGGATACGGTATTCAATTCATGCTTGCGGGATAAAAAATCGCTCTGCAGCCGGATCGCTTCATCCGGAAATGCGGAATACGGACCGCAATAACTGATGCCCGCCAAATGAATAGCAGGCTTCGTAATGATGGAGCAGTTGTCCAAGCGAATTCCCCCTAAAAAATTGTAAGTCTACGCTGGGATGAGCTGATAATTCGCCAATAGTGTAACATGAATTACCATTTTCAGGATAGTATTTTAATTGTTTTTTCCGGACGTCCGCAAACAAAAAAGCCGGCTACGGAAGCCGGCTTAGAATGGTCTTACATATTGAAGACGAAGTCCTCGTCGCGCAGTTGCTCGATATGAACGGTACGCACATAACCGTTGCCTTTTTTCGAGAAGAAGTCATGCTGCTTGGTATGCGTGCTGATGCCGTTGAAGACGATCGGGTTGACCGGCTCTTCCGGGAAATATGGTTCAAAGCCCAGGTTCATCAGTGCTTTGTTCGCGTTGTAACGAACGTAAGCTTTTACATCCTCCTGCAGGCCAATCGGGCTGTACAGGTTATCCGTGTACACTACTTCGTTCTCGTACAATGTGTTCAGAAGGGCGAACACTTCTTCTTTCAGTTGAGCTTGCTCTTCCGGCGTAAATTGGTTAAACAGCTCTTGAGCCAGAACGCCGACATACAGGCCGTGGATACTTTCGTCGCGGAGGATCAGGTCGATAATCTCGCCGCTGCTTGTCATTTTTCCTTGACCAGCCAGATAGAGCGGGTAGAAGAAGCCGCTGTAGAACAGGTAGCTCTCCAGGAATACCGAAGCGGCCATCGCTTTGTACAGCTGCTGCTTGGTTTCAATGCCTTGGTACCAGGAAGATACCAAAGTCGCTTTCTTTTGCAGCTGCTCGTTTGTTTCAACCCATTGGAAGATCGCGTCGATTTCTTCCGTCGAAGCCAGCGTCGTGAAGATGCTGGAATACGATTTCGCATGGATCTGCTCCATCATCGACATAAACGCGAGTACCGCTTTGCGCTGCAGGCCGTCCACATGCTCGAGAATTTTCGGCATGCCCACGCCGCCTTGAATCGTATCGAGAAGCGTCAGTCCGCCCAGCACGTTTTTGTATACGGTGCGTTCGGTGTCGCTCATTTCCATCCAGTCCATTTTATCGTCGGAAAGTGGAATTTCTTCGTCTGTCCAGAACTGCATCACGTTCTGCTGCCAGAAGGTAAGCGTAAAATCGTCATCCGGACGGTTCCAGTTTACTGCTTTCATCAATCCTGCTCCTTTGGTTAAAGGCTGCTTTCCGATTCTCCTCTTCCGGCAGCCTTATCGTTAGTTCGAATTATACGGCGCAGCTTGTGCATTCCTCAACGGAAAGACGCTTCGTTCTCGTATAGTAGAGCGATTTGAGCCCCTTCTGAGCGGCATAGATGTAGAAGCGCGCCAATTCGCGGGTTGTTACGTTGCTGTTTACGTGAAGGACGGTCGAGATGCCTTGATCCACGTGCTGCTGAATTTCCCAAATCAGGTCAATCAGCTTGAATTGATCGATATTGTAAGCCGATTTGTAGTAGAAGTAGTTATCTTGAGCCAGGTAAGGCATCGGATAGTACGTCGTCGAGTTCGCGTAAGTACGTGTCTCGATATGCTCTACGATCGGCATAACGCTCGAAGTCGAGTTTTGGATGTACGAGATGCTTTGCGTTGGCGCGATAGCCAGACGGTAAGCATGGTACAAGCCGTTTTTTTGCACTTTCTCTTTCAAATCAGCCCAGTCCTGAGGAGACGGGATTTCCATGCCTTCGAACAGTTCTTTTACACTATCCGATGCTGGACGGAAGTCCGTTTCGATATAACGGGTGAAATAAGTGCCTTTTGCGTATTCGGAACGATCGAAATCCTTGAAGCTTGCGCCGCGTTCTTTGGCGATTTCCATGCTTTTCTCGATCGAGTAGTAGTTCATCATCATAAAGAATGCGCTCGCGAACTCTTTCGCTTCGTCGCTTTCGTAAGCAATCTTGTTCTTCGCGAAAAAGCCGTTCAGATTCATTGCGCCAAGGCCAACGGAATGAAGCTCTTCGTTTGCTTTGCGTACGCCCGGAGCGTTGTCGATCTCGGATACGTCGCTGACCGTAGTCAAAGCTTCGATGCCGACGTGTACGGATTCTTTAAGCTTTTTACGTTCCATAACGTTAACGATGTTCAGCGAAGCCAGGTTGCAGCTGATGTCGCGGCGGATCACATCGTCCATGCCGTAGTCGTTGATTGTCGAAGTCTCTTGCACCTGGAAAATTTCGGTACAGAGATTGGACATCTTGACTTGACCGATATCCTTTAAGGCGTGAACTCGGTTGGCGTTTGATTTGTTCATGATGTAAGGATAGCCGGACTCCAGCTGAATCGAAGCGATCTTTGTCATCATGTCGCGGGCGTTCATGACCGCTTTTTTCACAACTTTATCGTTAGCAAGCAGTTCTTCGTACATAACGTCCATATCCATGTCGTCGAGATGCTTGTCGTATGCTTTATGAACGGAATGAGGGCCAAAGACGTACAGCGTTTCGTTCTTTGCAGCCAGCTCGTAGAATTTATTAGGTATGATCAAGCCGATCGACAATGTTTTGATCCGTGTTTTCTCGTCGGCGTTAATTTTTTTACAATCCAGGAATTCGATGATATCCCAGCCGAAAATGTTGTAGTACCCTGCGCCTGAGCCTTTGCGCTGACCCATTTGGTCCGCGTAGGAGAATGCGTCCTCCATCAGCTTCAGTACCGGCATAACGCCTTTGGCAGCCCCTTCTACGCCTTTGATTGCCTCGCCGCGTCCGCGCAGCTTGGACAGGTTAACCGCTACGCCGCCGCCGATCTTCGACAGCTGCATGCAGGTGCCAAGAACGTAGTTGATAGAGTTCAAGGAATCGTCCATCTCAAGCAGGAAGCAGGATACCATCTCGCCGCGGCGGCTTTTGCCAGCGTTCAGGAACGTTGGAGTAGCCGGCTGCAGACGCTGCTCGATCATCGCTTCCGCGATGCGGAGCGCTTTGGCGCCGTCGCCTTCGCCAAGGTTCAAGGCAACGATTGCTACGCGGTCCGGATATTGCTCCAGATACTTCGATTTATCGTTAGTCTTCATTGCGTAGTCTTTGTAGAATTTCGAGATGGCCATATACGATTCGAACTGGAAGCCGCTGCTCTCGGTCAACGTGAACACCGCTTCAATCTGCTCATATGTATATTGGTCATATACATTCTCGTAAAAGTCATTCTCGATGAGGTAGTCCAGCTTCTCGCGGAGGGAACCGAATTTCACGCTTTTCGCTTCCACTTCCTCCATAAAAGCGGCTACCGCTTCTTTATCTTTATCCAATTGATAGAAGCCGTCCGCTCCTCGTTGCATCAATTCGTTGTTCAGCTCGATGTGTTTCAATATTTCGCACCCTTTCGACAAAGTATTCCATATCTTGATTCGTACCGGATAATTCAAACTTCGATAGGACCGGCACGTTGAACAGGCTAGAGATCGTGTCCGCGCTCTTCGCGAAGCCGTCTCCCCAGTTCCGATTGCCGCTTGCGGATACCCCTTGCAGATTATTGCTGTTGCGGTTCAAGAAATTCATGACGCGCTCCGGCACCTGACCAAATCCTGTCGTGTAGGTAACCAGCACGTAAGGCTCGTCCACTATGTCAAGCTCGCCAATGGGCACCGCTCTCATATTCAATTTATTGATAAAGCGTTTCACATTGCCTGTTCTTGAATCGTAGACTACCAGCATGCTTCTCTCTCCTTAAACGAAAAAGCAACGTCTATCACTGAAATTTCAGCAATATAAAAGCGCTTCTGACAGCAAAGATGTCAAATGCGCTAGTTGACAAAATCGTTGAAATCTGACTACACAACTCAATATGTAGTTGATGAATTTGATTCTACATCAAGATATAGGTCTCGTCAATGCAAATTATGGAGAAATTATTTATTTGGGCTTTTTCGACACTCGACTATTTTAACAGATGAAGATATGATGGGATAGTGACATTTTATTGCTAATATGGAGGTACGAATGGACAAGCAAACGACACCGGAGCAGCTGCGCGAAGCCGTGCTCCAGCTATTCCGGGATGCCGGGTATTCCGTGCCGGAACTGCTGCCTTACATAGATGGTTTGAGCCGGGAGAATGATCGTCTGAAGCAGGAATTGAAACGTTTGAGACTGGCGGCCGCCCGCGGATCGGCTTCCCCGGATTCTATGAACAGCAGATTGAAAGACGCATTGAGGGAGTAATTAATAGATCGGAATTTGGACGGCAAAGATTTATAGCAAAATCTATATCTAGTGTTCCCCAATCAAAAATTATGTCGAATAACCCTGTTGCATCTGCGACTTATTCTGATAAAATAATACAACCATTGAAGTAAAGGTAAGGGATAAGTCATGGATAGAGGGTTCATTACGGTCATTATCGGACCGATGTTTTCGGAGAAGTCAGGAGAGCTCATCCGCCGCTGCCAGAAGCTGATGAAATACGGCCGCAAGCAGGTTAGGGCTTATAAGCCGGCCGAGGATGACCGATTCAGCAATGAGGAGATCGTCAGCCGGATCGGCTACCGGCTTCCCGCAACAAGCGTACCGCGCGCGCTCCCGGCATCATCGGTTGAACAAATTCTGCTCGAGTCGAAAGATGCCGATGTCGTGGCGTTTGACGAAGCGTCCTTCTTTGGGAAGCCTATCATCGCTCTGGTAGAAGAGCTGGCTTATCAAGGAAAACACATTATCGTAGACGGTCTAAATATGGACTACCGGGGCAAAGAATTCGGTTATATCGGCGGCTTGCTGGCGATTGCCGACGAAATTGTGAAGCTGACGTCATTCTGCGCCGTGTGCGGCGATGCCAATGCAACCTTCACCCAACGTATCGTCAACGGCAAGCCAGCCAAGCTTGGACCGGTCTTCCTCATCGGCGATACGGAGAGCTACGAGCCCCGCTGCCGCTCCTGCTTCGTACCTCCGCACAAAGTGACGGGCGATGATGCGGAAGAGCTCACAGACACGATTACAGCCTCTCAACTATAAACGGCTACGCTGTCTTAGGTGAGGCTGCATACGATTAGTAGAAGGAATATAAACAGGGTTGTCTCCTGTCACTTGAAGTGACGGAAGACAACCCTGTTTGCTTTTAAAATCTCAACCTCATCATTTAACAGCTGCAAAGAACAACCGCTCCGAACGGTCTCCCGCAGGCTCGAGTTCAAAGTCCGCATAGCAGTCAACCGTGCGGAAGCCCGCACGCTTCAAGGCTGCTTCCATCCAGCCGCGGCCGTACGCCCGCTGTTCGTGCATTTCTTCGAAGCGCTCGAACTTCCCGCTTTTCTCCTCGGCGAATATGGTCAGATGATGCTCGATCTGCAGTCTGGACTCATCGAGCTCGCAAGTCCATATATAAGCAACCTCGTCCTCGTCCAGCACAAAAGGCTGCTCCTCCGCGTAACGAAGGAATACTTTCGGATCATGGACATCAAACAGGAAAAGTCCGCCCTCGCGCAAATTATCGTAAGCCGCCTTAAAGGCTGCCTCCACATCTTCTTCCTCGGTCAGATAGTTCACGCAATCGCAGAACGAAATCACCGAATCGACGGGCTCCGCAAGCGTCCAGTCCCGCATATCCTGCTCCAGCCAGGTTACGTTCCCCCGTGCGCGGGCCATTTGCGTGGAAGCTTCATTCCATTTGCTGCTAGCAACGGTCAGCATATCGGCTGACAGGTCGATGCCGTACACCTCCAGCCCGGATAAGGCCAGAGGAATCGCAATGCTGCCTGTACCGCAGCCGAGATCCGCAACGGTCTTAGGCATACCGTAACGCTCCCAGCTGTCATGGGCGAATTGCAGCCAGTCTTCATAAGGCATGTCCTGCATCAGCCGGTCGTAGACCGATGCAAATTGACCGTATGCATCCATGCCGTTATTCCTCCGAAGGCTTAGCAGACGCAGCAGCATCCGAACCGGCATCATCCGCTTTGGCCGGATCCGCCAGATAAGTCCAGCTTCCTTTTTGCGTAATGAGGCCATCCCTCATCAGCTTCCCTAAAGCGCGCTTGAAGGCCGATTTGCTGATGCCAAAGCGCTGCTTGACCGTATCCGCAGGCGTTTCGTCGGAGTAAGGCATGCCGCCGCCCGGACGCTCCTTCAGGAAAGCGAGAATGCGGTCCGCATCCTCTAGCCGCCCTTCCTGCTTCAGCTTCGCCATCGACAGATTTACTCGTCCGTCTTCGCGGATAAACGTTACGCGCGCGGATACCCGCTCGCCAAGGCGAAGCGGACGAACACGCTCGGGTGCCGGAATCAGTCCGTATACGCCAAAGCCAACCACGCCGCCGTCAACAAGCACAAACGAGCCCATCTGGAGCGATTTTGTGACCCAGCCTTCCACCCATTGGTTGCGCCACGATTGAGGAGCCTCGAATACAAGCGGTCCAAGCTCGTCCTCGCCAGCCGTTCTGGCGAGCAAGCGTCCGGCTTTGTCATGACCAAGCACAACATGAACTTCGTCGCCCGGCAGCGGACGGAACTCCATCTTCTCCGGCAGCTCGGAAATCGGAAGCAGCAGCTGCCGTCCCAGTCCAAACTCAAGGAAACAGCCGAGACGCGGATGTACGTCGGCAACCTTCAGCCGTGCCATCTCTCCAAGTAGGATCTTTGGACGCTTCATCGTTGCGGCAATCCGGTCCTCGGAATCATAGAAAATGAAGACCTCTACTTCATCGTTCATTTTCGGCTTCTTGCCAACCAGCTCGGTATAGTGCAGAAGCACCTCCGACTCTTCATCGGTCAAGAAATAGCCGTAGGGCGACACTTCGCGTGCCACCCTTAACGTTACAATCGTACCGGCTGTCAGACTCATGCGAACTCCACTACCTTCGCATCGGACCACAGGCGTTCGATATTGTAGTAATCGCGTTCATCGCGGTGGAACACATGGACGATAACATCGCCAAGGTCAATCAGTACCCAGCGTGCCGAATCCATGCCTTCAATTCCTTTTACGCGTACGCCGCGCATTTCCGCCTGTTTGCGGATTTCAGTCGTAATCGCCTGTACCTGTGTATCGGAGTTACCGTGGCAGATAACGAAATAGTCAGCCACCAGCGAGATTTCTTTCAAGTTTAATGCTACGATGCGATGCGCTTTCTTGTCTTCCGCAGCCGCCACCGTAATTTGCATCAATTCATCCGAATGTACGGTCATAGCTCAGCCTCCTTGTTTTTGCTGTTCAATTAAATCATTGCGGGATTCCACCGTAAGGGGATAAATCCGGTTCCCTTTCTCGAGCAGGAAAAAGATCGTTGAATCAAAACCCGCGATAAGCGCCTGTTCAAGACTTGTCTCGCTCAGCTCGCGTATGCGGTCGATTCCGGGAAAGTCGCGTCCCGGTTCCATATAATCGGCTAGACAAACCACTTTGTCCAGCTTGGTCATTCCTACCCGCCCGGAAGTATGATACCGGATGGCATCCAGCACTTCCCGATCCTTCACGCCATATTCGTGCTCGGCTACCCAGTAGCCGACTTCGGCATGCCATAATGCCTTATCATGGTTCAGCAGCCCTTGGTCAAGCTGCTGCTCCCGAATAATCTGTTCCATCTTCGCAATCGGCCAATATTTGGCCACGTCGTGCAGGATAGCCGCAAGCTCGGCTTTTACCGGATCTTCCCCGAATCGCCCGGCAAGGATAATAGAAGTTTCCATAACTCCTTCTACATGCTTCCAGCGCTTCTCCGGCATTTGCGATTTGACCGATTCGATCATTTGTTCACGATTCATAAAGCCCTCTCCCCTTTATAAACTGTTGAACGGTGTCCGGCACCAGATAAGCAATCGAACGCCCCGCATATACTCTGCTTCGGATCTCCGTGGACGATATGCCGATCGGCGGCATGGCCGCCATCGTCACGCGCCGACGAAGGTATTCCGGCAGTTCATCCAGCTGCACCGCCGTCCCTTCCCGCTCCAGTCCAATGAAGGTAATCAGCTCCGCCAGTTCTTCTATACGATGCCATTTGGGCAGATCGTTAATCCGGTCCGAACCGATAATATAGGAAAAAGCTTTATCCGGGTACCGTTTCTTCAGTTCCAGCACCGTGTCGATGGAATAACTCATTCCGCCGCGCTCCAGCTCGATATCAAGTGCTTTGAAGGCCGGGTTGCCTCCCAGCGCTTCCTGGACCATCTGAAGTCTCAGCTTGCTGCTCGCACCCGGCTGATTATCCTTAAGCGGCGGCTGATAGGTCGGAATAAACCACACCTCGTCCAGCCCGCAGCCGTCACGAGCTGCTTCAGCCGCAATCAGATGTCCGGTATGAACCGGATCAAATGTTCCGCCCATAATGCCGATTCTGTTCATTAAGCGCTACCCATCCTTTCGGGCAACGCGTTATTTCGCCGCAGCCTTAGGCAGCTCGATCTTGCGGTACTTTTCTTCGGTCGCTTGCTTGTACAGAACAATCGTTTTTCCGATAACCTGTACCAGCTCGGCACCGGCAGCTTCCGCTACTTCCGCACCGATCTCTCTAGGATCGTCCATACAGTTGTTCAGTACCGAAATCTTGATCAGTTCACGTACTTCAATCGCTTCCTCAATGTGACGGACAAGCTGATCGTTGGTGCCGCCTTTGCCTACCTGGAAGATCGGCTGAAGATGATGGGCCAGCGATCTGAGGTGACGTTTTTGTTTGCCTGTTAACATGGTAGTTCCTTCTTTCATCTCTATAGGTTGTCTTTAATGTTGCATAGAACTAGACAAGGGATTGCAATACCGTCTCGCGCATCGCGGCTGCCGGAGCTTGCTGCCCTGTCCAATATTCGAAGGCGTAAGCCCCCTGATAAATAAACATGCCGAGTCCGCCATGCACGCGGCAGCCATGCCGCTCAGCGTCCAGCAGGAACTTCGTGCGCAGCGGATTGTAAATCAGATCGCTTGCAACGGCGCCTGGCTTTAGCCATGCCGCGTCAATCGGGGTTGCATCGGTATTCGGATGCATGCCAACCGAGGTCGTGTTAATGACAATATCCGCTTCTTTGCAGGCAGCCTGCAGCCCATCGTTTGCAATGGCCCGGATATCCGCCAGGGACCGGAACGATTGCGCAAGCTCTTCAGCCCGCTCCACCGAACGGTTGGCGATTGTAATGCCCGAAGGCTGCTCGCCGGCGAGCGCGTACACGATTCCGCGCGATGCGCCACCTGCGCCAATGACGAGTATCCGCTTGCCCGCGAGCTCCGGCTCCGCTTCTTCCTTCAAGGACCGGACATATCCGATTCCGTCCGTGTTATATCCGGTCAAACGGCCATTATCGTTCACAATCGTGTTGACTGCTCCGATCGCCTGCGCGCCCGCGTCAATCTCATCCATATACTTCATAATATCCAGCTTATGGGGTATCGTCACATTGACTCCCCGAATGCCCATCGCCCGAATGCCCGCAACAAATTCTCCTAGCTTGTCGGGCGAAATATGAAAGGCCATGTAGGCTCCGTTAATTCCCGTCTCGCGAAAGGCGCGATTCATCATAATCGGTGATTTCGAATGACGAACCGGATCTCCAATTACGCCATACAGCACCGTTTGGCTGTCAATACGGTTTCCCGTAATCCCATTGTCAAGCGCGGATACCGTCAATGTTCCCGTTCCCCTCTCTTCTATACAAGCGAATCGCGAAGCAGGACCTTGATACCCTTAGGCGCATAGATGTCCACGATCGCGCCGGAAGTGCCGTTCGCCTGAATCCAGCCCATGCCGGATACGAAAATATCCTTCTTCGCTCCCCGCGGAATGCGAATCGAATGGCGGGTCCACGCCGGCATTTCATCCAGTTCTTCACGCGACGGACCGCCAAGCAGCTCTCCTCGGTGGTCTGCGTACAGCTCTTCAGCCCGCTCCAGCTTTGTGCGGTGCACATGAAGAGCATTGGAGATATAGAAAGTAAACGATTGACGCTCACCTTCAACAAAGTCGAACCGGACCAAGCTGTTGATAAACAACGACTGCTGATCATTTAATTGGTAAACCAGCGGTTTGATCGGCTTATCCGGCAGCAAAGCCTGAAGGAAGCCGCGCGGAACGATTTCCGTCATCCGGGTAGGATACACAATCCCAGGCGTATCGATAATCGACTTGCCGTCATCGAGTGGAATATGGACCGCGTCAAGCGTGGTTCCCGGGTAACGGGAAGTCGTCAGTTCACGTTCCATATCGCTGTAGTCATGGATAAGACGGTTAATCAATGTCGATTTGCCGACATTGGTTGCTCCAACGACATAGACATCGCGGTCTTTCCGGTGACGCTCTATCGCTTCAATAACATGCTCGAAGCCGATATTCCGTTTGGCGCTGCAGAGCACGATATCTACCGTACGCAGCCCTTCTGCCTTCGCCTGCTTCTGAACCCAGTTCCGTAGACGGTTCAGATTAACCGACCGAGGCAGCAGATCAACCTTGTTGACCACCAGCACTACCGGATTATTGCCTACAAAACGCTGCAGGCCGGAAATCAGACTGCCCTCAAAATCAAATAAGTCGACAATATGGACAACCAAGCTGTCCGTCGACCCGATGCTGCCGAGCAGGCGCAAGAAATCATCCTGATCGACCGTTATCGATGAAGCTTCATTATAATTACGAATACGGAAGCATCTTTGGCAAATAACCGGCTCCCGGCTTAATGCCGCTTCGGGCAAGTAGCCCGACTCTTCCGGATGCTCCGTCTGGAGCTTTACTCCGCAGCCTGCGCATGCATGCGACTGACTATGCTGCTCTTCTCTCACTTCGTCTCCCCCTCATACCATGTCCCTTTTTTACGCAAACGGGAAAGAACAAACCGTTCGATTCTCCTGTTCACGCGGGTCATTATTCCTTCGTCAGCAGGAGCAATCGGCGTGACCAGAATCGTATACAAACCCATACGTTTCCCGCCGAGTACATCCGTGAGCATCTGGTCGCCGAGCACAACGGTCTGCTCCACGGGCAGCCCCAGCACGCTCAATGCTTTATGGAACGCTTTATTCGCCGGCTTGCGCGCGGCATGAATAAACGGAATGCCCAGCGGATCAGCGAATTTGGACACTCTCGTCCTGTTATTATTCGACACAATGACAACTTTAAAGCCATAATCCCGAACTTGTTCCAACCATGTCGTGAGCTGTGGCGTTGCAAGCGGCTCACGCGCTCCAACGAGCGTATTATCAAGATCGGTGATAATTCCGCGGACACCTTTTTTATATAACTCGTCCAGCTGAATATCGTACACCGAATTTACTCGTAAATGCGGCAATAATCTTTCGAACATGCTGCCTTGCCCCCTCGAACTTTCGCTCATCTCCTGCTATCTTACGAAACTATACCATATATTCGGATTTTGTTGCAAAAGAAATACCGCCCGCGCAAAGCGAGCGGCGATTTTTCCTTCTATATAATATACGCAATTTCTACAATTCCTCTTTAATCGCTTTGATCTTTAGAATAAACCGGTCGGTCTCCAAGCTTGTTGCCTGAACGGAACTGTATTTCGCGCGTTCGAACTCGCCCAACACCTCGTGGAAAAGATTGTTCAGCCGTTTGTGGCTTGGCGACCATCTCTGAATCGCTTCGCGAAGCGTCTCATGCTCCCCGCGTTCATAACCTTTGCGCCGGCAAAGCCGCAGCAGCTTCTCCGTCTCCCATACAATCCGGTCATTGCCGGAATAAGCCCGGTATCTGGATCGGATCCATGGAGTACGCAGCAAGACAAGAACAAGCACAAGCACGACAAGAACGGCTGCCGATACACTGCCCCAGATGATAGCGGAATGGTTGCCTCCCGTGCTTTCGGTCGCTTCCTCCTGTACCGGATCGGTATCAACCGCTGCGGTAGGCGTCGGCAATGCTTCCTGCTGCACCTCCGTCACCGAGTAAGGGAAGGTAAAGCCTGACGTAGGCTCGAACGGAATCCAGCCATACCCGTCGAAATAAATCTCTACCCAGGAATGCGCATCCGAGTTGCGGACGGTATACGTGCCAGCTCCGTCCGGATTTAATTCCGCTTCGCTTGGAATTCCGCCGGCAGACGGCACATATTCCGAGGCAGGGAGTACGCCAGGAGCGAAGCCTTTTACCCAGCGGGTAGGCAATCCGATAGAACGGGACATTACCGCCATAGCCGTCGAGAAATAATCGCAATAGCCTTCCTTCAGTTCAAAGAGGAACTGGTCGACGAAATCCTTGCTGTCTCCGGTCAGCCTTGATTTGTCCGGTTCATTCGTATACATGAAGTTCTGGCGGAGATAAGTTTCAATCAGCTTGGCCTTATCGTAATCATTCACTGCCGAAGCCGTTAGCGATACGGCAAGCGACCTTACGCGGCCCGGCAAGGAAGACGGAAGCTGCAAATATTGCTTCGTCTCGGCCGGATCCGGCAATTCGGCTTCTGTCTTGCGAAGTCCTTCTTCATCTAATATGGTTACTTCCGAGGTTACCGCATAGCTTTGCGGGAATCTGCGCAGCGGCTTGTCAGACCAGATCAACTCCTGCTCGTTAACCGCCCACTTTAAGCTTTTCGGCAATACGGAAGCATCAGGATCATCCACCCAATGAACAGCTGTAATTGGAGACGCGGCGAACAAAACCGGATAAATATTATTGTTCGACATCCGGACCTGTTGGTCCACCTTCATCGTCTCGGCCTTCTCGCGTCCTTCGATCAGCGGAAGCTCCCAGTCTTTCCCCACCGAGGCTAACCGGTTCCGCTCCGTCTCGTCGTTCACCGTCCAGCCCGCTCCGGTGTACTCCGTCTTCGTCTCGCCTCTCCAGTAGCTCCGATGGTTGGTTGTAATCGTCATAACCGGCGAATAGTCAAAATCAAAACCGCCGCCAAGCTCCGAATCATCGCGTCCATAGCCGGACTTGGTATTGCTGCTGCTCACGTCAACGGGAGCCGCGATTCCTTTGTCTCCAAGGAATACGTTAACCGTCTCGCCCTTGGATTCCTTCCACATCGTATAAGGATCTTGAATAATCGGCGATACGGTCGGCATCAGAATGCCGGCTGTCATCAGCACGGACAAAACAATAACGATGGGCATCAGCAACTGAAGCGGATATTCCGTAAGCTCCTTCCAGCTGTTCGGATGATGGCTTGCCAGCTTATGCAGATGGTTGGCTACCAGCCAGAGCAGGCCCAAGAAGACAATCCAGGCGACCTCATCCCACAGCCAGATTGGAGTAAAAGAATCCGCAATGGTCAGAACGAGAATATTGACGCTTATAAATCCGAATAATCGCATCCTTGTTGTAATCCACATATCAAACAAGATATACAAAACGAGCAGAGCACCGCTGATCCATATAAAAGGATACAGCTGCTCGGCATACCCCCACAACGTACGGAACAAATCGCCCAGCCGGTTCTCTTGATCGGAAACGGTTAAGACGACTTTTTTCAAATCGGCAAAATATGCCGTCGCGCCTACCGCAAGCAATAGCTGAACAACAATCCGCAGCACCCGCATGCTTCGCGGCAGCAGCCAGTCGGCAGCAACAGCGAAGAGCAGCGTGAAGCTGGCCGCGTAGAAGGTCTCACTCCACCAGAAGTCCTCGAAGATCCGGATCGTATGAATAAGCATAAGAGCAATAAATAATTGCGAGAGCTTCATATACCAGTTCGGCGTAACCTTGATGATCACCGTACGGCAGAAAGTAAACAAACGCGGCAAGAGGCTCATGCCCGGCCTCCTTCCAGCACGGCAGGAAGCTCCTGCAGCTGCTTCAGTTCAAATAATGCCCAGCCTTTGCTGCGTATCATCAGGCGCCATTGTTCCTCCAGCCGTCTGTCACCGCCGATATGCATCAGACATGGCGTAAGACCTTTGCGGGAAAGCCATTCCATCGAACGGATAGCTTCCCTGCCGGAGGTTCCGCTTATAACGATTGCAAAGGAACCCTGTTCCAGCCGCGAGTCGGCTGCCACGAGAGACTTGTACAGCCCTTGCTCGGCATCGGCATCCACAAAGGTCAAATGCCTCATTAGCGCATTGCGCTGTTCTGCACCGGACTTAGGTGGGAGAATCGTCAGCTTTTTGCCTGCAGACATTAGTCCGATTGCCGTATCGCCTTTCAAACCGCTGTCTATAAGCGAGGCTGCGGTTGATACCGCCAGCTCGAACCGTTCCGCACCCGAAGCGGGGTAATCGGCGGCATATCGGTCAAGAATAATAAGCGTACGCGGCAATGACTCTCTCTCGAACGCCTTTGATTTCCAGTCGCCGGTCTTCGCTGTTGCGTTCCAGTGAATCCGCGATAGCCGGTCGCCGTACAAATATTCCCGCACGCCGTTGATTTGCGTGGTTTCTTTTGCGGCCCGAGGGGCTGCGGCATGGGAGAAAGGCCCCCGGAAGCCGCTTTGAATGCTATGCCATTGGCGCAGCGGAACAATTTGCGGCAATACGCTGAATGCCGACTCCGAGCCGAATCGGCCGGAATGCTCAAACAAGCCGAATATATCATGGGAAATGCATTCGGTTGTGACGAAGCGGTATTCTCCGCGCTGAAGCGGCGGCGTCTGATACAGCACATCGCCGGAACGCTTGAAGCTCGGGACAAAAGAGGCTTCGAACTGCAGCTGCTGGCCGTTATGGCGCTGCAGCCTGTCTCTGACCAATACATAAGGAATCGGGTAAACGCCCGGAACCTTTACCGATAACTGAACATCCAGCGTGCTGCCTGCCGTAAGCGAGTGGTCGCTGCCCGCGGCAGCCCCGGTCTGCCGGTAGCTGCGGATGCCGGACACGCGGCTGATTCCGCTCCAACGCCCTAAAGCCAAATAAAGCAGCAGCACGTTCAATATCATAAACAGCATTAATGCCGTTTTTCCGCCCTGAAACAACAAATAAAGCAATGCGGCGCCATAAATGATTGCGATAAGCCTCCAGCGTTTACGGGTCTTCGTCTCTTTCACCGCATTCATAGGATCATCGCTCCAGTCTTACGGGAACCTTTGTCTTCTCAAGAACGTCGGCGATAATATCTTCGCTTCTCAGCCCGTTCATCCTTGCGTCCGTGTGAAGCAGCAGACGGTGGGAAAGAACATACGGCGCTAATTGCTTGACGTCATCCGGAGTGACAAACGTACGCTGGGCAAGGAACGCGCTGGCTTTCGCCGCACGCGATAACGCAATTGCGGCACGCGGGCTTGCGCCAAGAAGAACATGGGGATGCGAACGGGTAGCCCGCACAAGCTGAATCAAATAATTGCCGACCGCATCATCGATATGAACGGCTTGTACCTGCTGCTGGATTCTTTCGATATCTTCTATAGAAGTAATCTGCTCCATGCGGTCAGACGGATGACCGGACTCTCTTGCCAAGATCATCCGCTGCTCATCCGCTTCGTTCGGATAGCCAAGGGTCAGCTTCATCATAAAGCGGTCGAGCTGGGCTTCCGGCAGAGAATACGTACCTTCGAAATCGATCGGATTTTGCGTAGCGAGCAGGATAAAGGGAGCCGGGAGCATATACGTATCGCCGTCAACGGTGACATGGCCCTCTTCCATCGCTTCCAGAAGGGCGGATTGCGTTTTTGTAGTCGCCCGATTAATCTCGTCGGCGAGCAGGACGTTTGTCATGACCGGTCCCGGACGGAATATAAATTGCTCCTGCTTCGGATGATAAATCGACACGCCCGTAATATCGGTCGGTAGAAGGTCGGGATTGCATTGAATCCGGCGAAATTGGCCGCCTATAGTTCTCGCCAGTGCTTTCACCAGCTGCGTTTTGCCCGTCCCGGGAACATCCTCAAGCAATACGTGGCCCCCTGCAAGGACGGCCACCATTAAACGTTCTATTTCACTTTGTTTTCCGAGAATACATTCATTCAAGCTATTTAGGATTAAGGAACATAATTGCATATCGGCAAGGCGTGTTTCCATGGACATACCTCCTGCTAAGAATAGTGGATGCAAATAATAAGGGGATTTAGTACCATTTTACAGCAGTACCTTCGAGTAGCACAAATGAACGAACTGCCGAAAAAAATTGGAGGATTCCACATAACCTGACAACCGTATTGCTCTGCTGCTGTAAAAAGTGGGAATCGGTATTCTCATATGATATATTGGCAATATCTTCACTTTTAGACGAACGAAAGAACGAAAATGTTCTGTTCGCGTAAAACATTCCCTTAAGAAGGTGCCATCGTTTGCTGACTCATCTATCCCGTTTTACCAACCGATTCAAAAACGTATTCAAACTGCTGTTCCCCGTTGCCATTCTTCTCTTTCTGTACACGCAAACCAGCGGCTTCATCAAAGAGATTAAGCCGGCGGCGGCTCTCCATCTGCTGAAGCATTTGCACTGGAGCGACCATCTTCAGCTTGCCGCCGTCTGTTTCCTGGCGGTAGCGGTCATGTCGGCATACGACTTTACATTAGTCAGATGGAATCAGGCGCGAATGCCCTGGACCGCCGTGCTCAAAATAAGCTGGATCGCCAATTCCTTCAACAATGCCATGGGCTTCGCAGGGTTGACGGGGGCGGGGCTCCGAATCACGCTGTACCGCAAATGGGGCATTCAAGGCCCGGCATGGCTGCGGTCGCTGGTGTACCAGTCCTTATCCGCCCTTACCGGATTGTCTATTCTCTCCATCCTGCTGCTAGTTGGCGTCTGGAATGACCGCAGCCTGCTTGCGCATCATCTCTGGCTGTATCTTGCCGTCATCCTGATCGCCGTGTATGCGGTGCTGTTCGCTTTGCTCGGCAGGCTGCCCAGGCTCCGTAATCTGCTTGGATTGACAGATAAGGAACAGGAAGATGAAGTTTCCTTGTCGAAACCGCCGGCGCTTCGCATGATTACAACATCATTAGCGGAATGGCTGATGGCCGGCCTCTCCTTCTGGCTGATCATCCACTTGATGTATCTGCCTATCGGATTCCGGGAGGCTATGAGCATCTATGTCGTGGCAGCCGTTGCCGGCGTAGCGAGCTTTGTTCCGAGCGGACTTGGGTCCTTTGATGCGATCGTCCTGCTTGCTTTCCAGCACCTCGGCTTATCGCCCGACCAAGGGCTGGCCGTACTTGTGCTCTACCGGATCTTTTATTGTTTCCTTCCGTGGGCAGTTGGGCTAGCGCTGGCGACAACGGAATGGATTCCGAGCAAGGAAAGATGGAATCAAACGCAGGAGCAGGTTCTGAAGCCCGCTATCAAACGCTGGCATACGATCTGGAATTGGCCTAGCCAAACAGCCGTTCTTAGCGATATTAGCACTTGGGCCCTTTCGGCTCTTGTATTTATAAGCGGCATCCTGCTATTAGTCTCCTCCGCCACGCCGGGCAGCTGGCACCGGATGCAGCTGCTCGAGCAGTTCGTAACTCCTTTTACGATGAAGGGCTCCCACCAGCTGGCCGTCCTCATCGGACTTCTAATGCTGATGGTCTCCGAGGGCATCCGTTTCCGCGTTAAACGGGCGTACTTCCTGGCGATGATTCTGCTGATCGGCGGTACGTTCGCCTTAATTCTGAAGGGCTTCGAATTCGAAGAAGCCATCTTTCTTCTGTTTGTCTGCCTGCTCTTATGGCTGTCCAAAGACAGGTTCAACCGGAAGGAATCCATCTTCACCTTGCGCAAAACGATTGGCTGGGCAGGCATCTCGCTTATCGTTATGCTGCTGTATCTGTCTGTCGGAATATCGACCAACGAGCTTCCGCCCGGCATGTTCCATCATGCCAAATGGCATGCCCGTTATACGTTGAAGGATGAAGAGCTGCTGCGCGAAGGTATCATTGCGCTCGCTGTGAGCTGGATTCTGCTTACGGTCCGGAGAATATTCGTGCCAAGCCTTCCCCCTGCCCCTAAACCGGGGCCTCAGGATTGGGAGAGGCTGGAGCAGCTGCTCGCCAAGCATCCCGGCAATTTCCTGACCCATCTATTGTATATGGGCGACAAGAGCTTCATGTGGTCGCCCGACAATCAAGCGGTACTCTCGTATGGCCGCATCGGCAAAACCCTTGTAGCGCTTGGCGATCCGATCGGGGATCCGGCTTCTGTCCGGCAGCTCGTGCGTCAATTCCGCGATTACGCGGATCATTACGCGGCGACGGCCGTCTTTTACCAGGTGAAAGCCGAAAACCTGCCGCTCTATCACGAATACGGCTACCGGTTCTTCAAGCTTGGAGAGGAAGCGATTGTTCCGCTCGAGCAGTTCCAATTATCCGGCAGGCGAAAAGCGGATTTGCGGGCGGCTTGCAACCGGTATGAACGGAACGGATTTACATTCGATATCGCGAAGCCGCCATTCAGTACAATGCTGCTGTCCGAGCTCAAGGCAGTGTCCGATGAATGGCTGGAAGACGATAAGGAAAAAGGCTTCTCGCTGGGCACCTTCTCCGAATCTTATCTGGAGCTGGCTCCGATTGCCGTCCTGCGGGATAATGAGAACCGCGTCGCCGCTTTCGCCAGCATTATGCCGGTGTACGACCATCACAAATCCGTTTCCATTGATCTGATGCGTCACCGGGACGGCCTTAGCGGCGTAATGGATGTTCTGTTTGTTCATTTGCTGCAATGGGCTAAATCGGAGGGCTATGAAATCTTTAATCTGGGGATGGCGCCTCTCTCCAGTGTCGGAGAATCGGTCTATGCCTACCGCGGGGAGAAGCTGGCAAGATGGGTTTTCTTAAAAGGAGGCCACTTCTATGGATTCCAGGGTATCCGTCGCTTCAAGGATAAGTTTGATCCGGAATGGGAACCGCGTTATCTGGCGTTTCCTCAAAATAGCCTCTTCCTGAGGCTTATCGTTCAGGTTACAAGAATGATCTCCCGCGGGACAGGAAGCGGCAGATAAATATAGCGCCTTGCAAAGAAAAAGCAGGCTTGCCCAAATGCGGCAAGCCTGCTTTTCACCTTTAACCCTTCGGACGGACGACAAGCGCCGCCAGGAAGGAGAAGATAATCGCCGCTGAAATACCGGCGCTTGTGACTTTGAAGATTCCGGAGATGACCCCAATCCAGCCGGAATTTTGAAGCTCGGTCAACGCGCCGTGAACAAGCGCATTGCCGAAGCTGGTAATCGGCACGGTTGCGCCCGCCCCGGCAAAGCTAACGAGCGGCTCATACCAGCCGAGACCGTCGATGATCGCCCCTGCCACAACAAGCGTAGCCATCGTATGAGCCGGAGTCAGCTTCACGACATCAAATAGCAGCTGGCCAACGACGCAGATCGCGCCCCCTACAACAAATGCCCATAGAAATTGCATGCTGCTCTACTCCTTTCCGCCGCTGATCGCAACGGCATGTGCAATACAAGGAATACTCTCCCCTTGTTGGAAGGAAAGCGGGGATAACAAGGCGCCCGTCGCAACTACAAGTACGCGCTTCAAGTCTCCATTGGCGATTTTTTTGAGGATATGGCCATAGGTTACAACGGCCGAGCAGCCGCAGCCGCTTCCTCCCGCCTGTACCTTTTGCTTCTCCACGTCAAAAACCATCAATCCGCAATCTTTGAATGTCGTCTCATCCATGGGAACCCCGTCACGGATGAGCAGCTCCTTGGCAAGCGGATGACCGACGCTAGCGAGATCTCCGGTTACAATCAGGTCGTAGTCCTTGGGCGTGCGGCCCGTATCGTTAAAATGCGCCTGTATCGTATCCACGGCCGCAGGCGCCATAGCCGCTCCCATATTAAACGGATCCTTGACTCCGAGGTCAATAACCTTGCCGATCGTTGCATATTCAACGACCGGTCCTTCGCCTGAAGCGGCAACAACTACGGCGCCGGCACCGGTTACGGTATACTGCGCGGTAGGCGGCTTCTGCGCACCGTATTCCGTCGGGTAACGGAACTGCTTCTCCGCCGTGCAGTTGTGGCTGCATGTACCGGCCAGCACGTATTGCCCGGCACCCGAGTCTACCATTAAGGAAGCAATCGCAAGCGACTCCATCGAGGTCGAACAAGCGCCAAACACGCCGAGATTGGGCACGCCTAGCGTTCTTGCCGCAAAGCTATTGCTAATAATTTGATTCATCAGGTCGCCGCCGACATAGAACTGCAGCTGATCCTTAGCGATCTTGGCATTGTTCAGCGCAAATTCCGATGCCTGCTCCAGCAAGAGCCGCTCTGCTTTCTCCCAGCTTTTCTGCTGCAGGTCCAGCTCCGGATGCACGAGGTCAAAATCCCCAGCCAACGGCCCGTCGCCTTCGTCGGGACCGACAACGGTAGCCGCCCCGATAATAACCGGGCGGTTCTCAAATTTCCATGTTTGTTTACCCTGCAGCATCTTAATGAGCACCACCCGTACCAAAGATCAAATGGGCGATGCCGACAAAAAACGCCGCAACGGTACCATACACGATAACGGAGCCGGCCAGCTTGAACATATTTCCTCCTACGCCTAGCACCAGCCCTTCGCTGCGGTGCTCAAGAGCGGCGGAACACATGGAGTTGGCAAACCCGGTTACCGGTACGGCAGAACCTGCTCCGGCAAACTGGGCGATTTTGTCGTAAACCCCGATGCTCGTCAGAATGACAGAAATAATAATCAGCACGGCAACGGTTGGATTGCTGGCATCCTCAGGCTTCATATGAGCCAGATGAATAAAGAGCTGCTGAATGGCCTGCCCCAGTACACAGATGGCACCGCCTATAATAAACGCACGAATACAATTGCCGAAAATGGAACGCGAAGGCTCACGAGTCTTCGCAAAGGCTTGGTATTCCTTTGGCGACATGGACATTTTGCGGTACTTTCCGCCTCCGGCGCTTTTTACTGCCATAACGTTACACTCCTTTTTTATGTACACATGGTAAGTACATTATTTGTCAACGGAAGAAAGGATATGTATCGAACGGCGAAATGTCCCAGCGGCAATAAAAAAACCTCCGCAGCAAATTGCGAAGGTCCATATTGCTAAGTATGTTTAACCTTTTGGCTTTACGAACAAGGCGGCGATGAAGGAGAAAATAATCGCGGCGGACACGCCGGCGCTGGTCACCTTGAAAATGCCCGTAATAATGCCGATCCAGCCGGTCTTCTTCATTTCTTCCAGCGCACCGTGCACTAACGCGTTGCCGAAGCTGGTAATCGGAATGGATGCGCCCGCGCCGGCGAATTTAATCAACGGGTCATAAATGCCGACACCGTCTCCGATCGCGCCAAGCACGACAAGCAATGTCATCGTGTGGGCAGGCGTCAGCTTAAAGACGTCAAAACAAATTTGGCCAATGACGCAAATCGCTCCGCCCACCAGAAAAGCCCATAAGAAAATCATGGCTGCCTCACCTCATTCTCAATGGAAACCGCATGCGCGATACAAGGGATCGTCTCGCCCTGTTGGAAGGAGATTGGCGATAAAAGCGCCCCCGTCGCAACAACAAGAATGCGATTAAGCTCCTTCTCGCGCATCCGCCTTAGCAAATGGCCGTAAGTAACGGTCGCCGAACAGCCCGCACCGCTGGCGCCTGCCTGCACCTGCTGCTTCTCATAGTTATACATCATCATGCCGCAGTCCTTGTAGACGGTCTGATGAATAGGGAAATTATGTTTTTCGAATAATTCATTCGCAATCGCATAACCAACTTTGGATAGATCGCCCGTCACAATCAGATCATAATAACCGGGCTCAATACGAAAATCACGAAAATGGGCTTGTATCGTATCGACCGCTGCCGGCGCCATTGCCGCTCCCATATTAAATGGATCGCTAATGCCCATATCCACGACGCGTCCCATCGTAGCCGAGGTAACATAAGGGCCATCGCCCTGCTGCGTCAAAACGCTAACTCCCGCTCCCGTTACGGAATATTGAGCGGTTGGCGGCTTCTGGGAACCGTATTCGGTCGGATAACGGAACTGCTTCTCTGCTGTAGCGTTATGGCTGCAGGCACTCGACATCACGTATTGGGCTGAGCGCGAATTGACCAAATTAGCCGCGATAGCGAGACTTTCCATGGAGGTCGAGCAGGCGCCAAAAACGCCGATATACGGAATTTGCAGCGTTCTTGCCGCAAAGGTGGAGCTGATGATCTGGTTCATCAGGTCGCCGCCCACCAGAAAATTGATGGATTCCTTCGTTATCTGAGCCTTCTCGATAGCCAGATTGGCCGCTTCCTCCAATAAGGTCCGTTCGGCTTTTTCCCAGCTGTCCTGCCCAAGCCGGAGGTCTCCATGGACAATATCAAAGTCGTGCGCCAGAGGGCCTTGTCCCTCGAACGGACCAACAATAGCAGCCGTCCCTGCAATAACGGGATGATTCTCAAAGAGCCAGCTTTGATGGCCTTTTAACATAATTAATGTCCTCCTCCAACGGCATGAGGATTAAAGATCAGATGAACAATGCCTACAACAAAAGCCGCAACTACGCCAAATACGATAACCGGACCGGAAATTTTGAACATTTTCCCGCCTACGCCAAGCACAAGTCCTTCACTCCGGTGCTCGATAGCCGCCGAAGACATCGTATTGGCAAACCCGGTAACCGGAACGGCAGAACCGGCTCCTGCCCATTGCGCGATTTTATCGTAGATCCCTAGGCTTGTTAAAACCACAGACAGGAAGATCATAATCGCTACCGTAGGATTGCTGGCTTTTTTCTCGTCAAAGCCGGCCCAATGAACAAACATCTCCTGAATGGATTGGCCGATAATGCAGATCAACCCGCCCACCAGAAAAGCTTTAAGACAGTTAATGAAGATAGGCCGTTTGGGCTCATGTTTTTTAGCTAGCTCCTGATACTCCTGCTGTACCGGGGTAAATTTCTTTTTATTGCTCGACATCATCCTTACCTCCCGACGCTTGAAGTTAATGATGCAGCAGCGGCTTCATTTCCGTAATGACCTGCCGCATTTCTTGCGCGCACCGTTCGTACATATGCTTTGCATCCGTGTTTTTCGTTGAAAGTCCAAACAGTTCTAAATCCGCTTCTATCTTCTTCATCAAGGCATACAGCTCTGCCTTCAGCTGCGGCTGGGGGACTTTAATATGATCATCGTAAAGATCTACATAGAGCTGACGGTAAGCATCAACCTGGCCAATAAAAACATTGTCCAGCCCAACCCCGATCTTCTCGAGCTCGGTAGCAAGCCACCTGCGGTTAAGGCCAACCGTGGACAGCGGCTCATCCATAATTTTGCCGTCCATGATAACCGTCTGAGGCTCATGTTCCGGTGCCACCTTGATGCCCAGATGCGCAGGAGTAAGCGGCTGGTTCTCCCTCGTCAGCAGAACGCTGATATCCCCGCTTGGCTCCATAATCGCGAACTCAACATCGGCTACGCGGAATACATCCTTCTTGCGAAGCTGTTCCAGCAGCTCGTCGGAGGTCAGCCGTTCCTTCTTCAGGTTGTCCTCCAGCACTTTGCCGCCCTTGATCAGAACGGTTGCTTTACTGTCGATAAGGTCACGGCCTTTCTTGCTCTTCAGCTGCAAAAATTCGATCCCGACGGAGACAGCAACCCATACGCCAAGCGAGATCAGGCCCAAGAACCAAGTTGCCTCCAAATCAAGAGATACGTATGCAGCCAGGTTACCGATCGAAATACCGGTAATGTATTCAAAGAAAGAAAGCTGGGATATTTGCCGTTTACCTACCAGTTTAGTAAGCAGGAAAAGGACAAATATCGACAGTAAGGTGCGTAGAGTAACCTCTAACCAGTCCTGCACAATTCTTTTCCCCCTGTCGCTTGTTTCTACGTTTAGATTATTTGTCAAAAGACAGATCGCAACACGAATAACCATTTTCCACAGCAGGAAAAAGGTTCAGGTCAAACTTCTATTAATTCCCATGAATGTCAGAAGAGAAAGGCTGACATATTAGTTTTGTTGTCAAGTTCTTAAGGAGGTGTTGGATATGACCGTAGCATCCGATGTAAAAACATGCGTTGCCTCTTTAAAGAGCGCGCAGGCAAGCCTGGAACAGTTTGCTTTGTCGACCGAAAACAAATCGGCTAAGCAAATGTTCGAGCAGGCAGCGCAACAGACGCAAACAATCGTCGATCAAGTGGCCAGCCGTGTAAAAGAGCTGGAAAACGAGGAGCCGCAATACTTAGGTTTCTAATGGACTACGCATTCAAATGTTCTTACGATCGCCATTGTTCCAGGATTCCTTTGAATAAACTCTATAAGGTTGGAATTCTCTCACAAAAGCGAACGCTAAAAGCTTTCTGTAAGAAAGCTGCATCGGAAGCATAATCTCGCTTCTACAGAATCATTTGAATGCTCCGTCCTGAGCAGTAAGAAAATGGCCGTGCGAATACAGTCGCACGGCCATTTTTTTAGAAGCAGAAGAACAATAAGATCACAAGAAGCACGTAAAGGACAAGAACAAAGGTCGTAATCGACGGCCGACGGCCGCTTGATGCTGCAACGTTTTTCATTGGCATTCCCCCAGTAGGCTTCTGCCATTATCGTATGCAGCTTGGGCGCCAGCGGTTCATCCCCTTATAAGCTAATGATGATTTCTTTGCCGGAAGGACTAACTGCTCGGATCTGATTGTCCTCTATGGACAACTGGATAGACTGACGCCATTGCTCGGGCTGAATTTCTTCCAGAGCGCCAGGCTCCCCATAGACCGCAGCGATTAGAATATGCGAACCCGGCTGAAGTTTTGCCTGGAGCGTAGGAATTGCCGTCCTCTGATGCATCAGGTTGGTATTGGACTGGACTTGAATAAGCTCGGCCCGCTCAAAGCCCCGAATGCCCGATACGCCGCTGCTTCCAAAGCCGGTACGGCCGATTACGCTGCAGGTTTGCTTGCTGACGGCAAGCTTTGCGTCTAGCGGAAGAGCAAAACCGCCTTCGGCCGCATCCAGCTCTCTTGCCGTCTCGACCCGGTGAATCCTTAAGTGCCAAGGCAGTCCGGCGATCAGATAAGTCATCACCGTTACATCCCGCCATGGCTTCCAGACAGACGCAAGGATGTCGCCATCGATGTTGGTCTCTTCATTTTTCCGGCGGACGCGATACAAGTTATCTCCTTCGCTTAAGGCAAGCATGGAGTCATAAGCTCCTTGGGACAATCCCCATTCCGCACGCGGCACGCTAAAGCCGAAGGAAGCGGAGTATGCAAACTTCTCATATTTCGCCGAGGTATGAGTATGCTCATTGGTGCCGAGATGACCCGCGTTAAAGGCTGCAACATGATCGCGTTCGCTGTGCCTGCAAACAACAAGATGAGGAGCCTGCTGCACCGAGATGGCCGGCAGCCCCGGCAGAGGAAGCTCCTCTGCCCGCCAGAACGGATGATCGTCCGGCAAGGCCAAAGGCAGGAAAGCCTTAAATGCCCAATAAACGGAGCCAGGAGCATTATAATTTTCGGCCATAATCAGATTGGGATAGCTGTATCCAACCGATAATACGCCGTCAGACGAGAAAATCGGCTGGCTTAACCACCATCGCAGATGGCGCAAATACAATCCCTTGACGACACCAAGTTCAAACGGCTGCACACCGGCAAAAGCATACGCTCCCCACAATGCCCCCTGCGCGAAACGGTAGGTCAAGCTGCGTCCGTACGGAATGGCTCGTCCATCCTCGGCGAACCAGTTCACGAACTGCCCGGCGAATAGGATTCCTCGTTCCTCAAAGCGTGCTGCACGATCGGGATCCTCTTCCTTCATTAGTGCCGCATAAAGAAGTCCGCAGTAATGAAAAGCCAAAGGCACGTAATAGTCGCTATGTCCGTTAACTCCGTCTTCGTACCAGCCATCCTCCAGATAAAACTGCTCCAGCCGGTTCAGGTTCGTCTCAAGCTGCTCCTTCGCGTAAGGCAGACCAAGCTTATAGAAGCCTACGTTAACAAGGACATGGAAGAACAGCCAGTTGCAATCATGAGCCCGGCGGCTGTTAATCTGATTCAGCCAGTTGTAGAAATGCTGCTTCGCTTCATCGCTAAGCGGCTCCCACAAGCGGTGCGGAGCAATAGCTAAAGCTAGGCCTAGCGAAGCCATCTCCACCAATCGCTGATCATAATCGGCGACTTCTCCCCAAAACTCCCCATGCGCGGGATTTGTGCCGTTTGTTATTCCTTTCAGCACAAGCTGCAGCAGCTCTTCGTCAACCTTGGCGCAGCCTGCCGCAAGCGGCGCCAGCCCCCAGACAATACGGGAGAAGCCTTCCATCCCTGCAATGTCAGGCGGCTGGCCCGCACCGGATCCGTTCAGATCCAGACGTGCTCCTCCGGTTGAGTAATACGGCAGAAGCGGCTTGGTCAGTTGGCTGAACGCCAGCTCCAGGTCCGCTTTTCCGCGCAGCGGGTTCGAAGCTATTGGCGCGATTACTCCCATGGAATCGCGACGCCTCCTTTAAGACGCGCGAGACCCTCCACAAAGAAATAATCGCCGTAGATCAGCGGCACATCCATATTTTTGCGTTCCGGATAATGGCTGGTTCCATGCAGGATAAGTCCTTCTTCCTCTTCCTCGCCAAACGAACCGTAGTTCTCGTACAGGGACTTCAAAATCCGCTCTCCGGCGCCGCGATAGCCGGATGCCTCCGCCGAAGGCACAAGCTCAGCCAGCAGCAGCAGACCGCATGCCGCGCAGGCCCCCGCCGAAGAATCGCGCAGCCACTTCGTCTCCTCCGGCGCACGGAAATCCCATACCGGCACGCTGTCCGCAGGCAGCTGCGACAGGAAGAAATGCGATACCTGCTTGGCTGCATCCAGAAGGTCCTTGCGGCCTGTATGCTTCGCGGCCAAAGTTAGTCCATAGACCGCCCAAGCTGTGCCGCGGGACCAAGCGGACTCCGGTCCATAACCTTGGCCGCCGATAAATTCGGCAACCTCGCCAGTCTGGGAATCAAAGCGGACAATGTGGCGGACCGAGCCATCGGTACGGATAAAGTGGTTCAATACGGTACCCATGTGGGCTTCCGCAACATGGCTGTATCTTGGGTCGCCGGTCTCCCGGGTTGCCCATTGCAAGAGAGGTACGTTCATCGCGCAGTCAATAATCGCCCAGCCGCTGTTGTCCTCTCCTTCACTCCAAGGGTTCCAGGCCCGGATGAAATTGCCCTTCAGATTAAATCGGCCCATCAAATAATTGGCTGCCTTCAGTGCTCTTCGTCGGGACTCTTCTCCGCCATTCAGCTTGAAATTGATGACGCTGGTCAGAATCCACATAAAGCCGATATCATGGTCAAGCCGGTCATACCCGTCCAGCACCTCGTCCAGCTTCAGCTCGCATTCTTCCGCAATCCGGCGAAAAGGTAGGTCGGCATTCGCTTCACCTTCATGCAATAACCACAATAGTCCCGGCCAGAAGCCTGCCGTCCACCAGTGCGGGGCTTCAAGCACATATTTGCCGCCTTGGCTCGCATGCGGGAATTCCGCACCGATACGGACGCTTGTCCGCAGGACCTTTTGCACCGTTTGTTCCCAAGCTTCATTTACCCATGATGCGATTTCGAGCTGGCTAGCAGCGGTTGTATTTGTCATTTAGGACTCCACCTGTTCCTGAAATTTGAAGTTTAGTTTAAACGTCTTCTCAAGGGATGCTTCATCTTTCGAAATAAGATAAATGCGATAATAGCCTTCTTCCTGGCCCGAATGATTGGAATACACGCGTTCTACAATGGAGACGTCCAGGCTTTGCGGTTCATAGGACAACAAAACCGAATGCCGGCTGCCCTTCAAGACAATCTGGCCTTCTGATTGCACATATGGCGGACATTTGCTGACGATAACCTCCGTGATCACCGAACCTTGCTGGTTAAATCGGAAGCTGTCCGTTAACTCAAGCTCCGGAAGTCCGGTTTTACGCCAGACAAATTCGCGCTCAAGCGTTGCAAGTCCGCTGCCCGGGTAACACGCTGCAAGCTCCAGCTTAAGCCGGTCCTCCAGCTCTCCCTGTTCTACCCATTCCACGGAAGCCTTGCTCTCCGCGCCAACGGCCTGAAGCTGTCCGTTCACAATCGGCAAGGAATGTCCTTGCGCTCCCGTGCAGTCGTATTCATAACGGCCTTCGCCAAAGTATTGCGCCGTATATTCCCCGCTCCCAAGATCCACGGCAAACGCGGGATCACCCTCCGCAATCAGAATAAAATGGCCAACGTCATTATGATTATGAGGTTCATCGTTATGCCCGCCTTTGGCTGCAAAGCCAAAGCTGCCGCAAGCATTGTTAACCCGGGAAATCAGCCACTGGGCATCCGCCAAATACCAGCTTCCGCTTGGCCAATCCGATTGTCTTGGTGCTTCCGGTCTGAACCAGAGCAAATTGCGCAATGCATGGGCAAATCGGCTGCAATGATCATCCGTAAAACCTGCCCGTATCGATAATGGCGCGAAGCTTGCCTCCTCAACGTGAAAGGCAAGATAATCGGACAAGCCGATGTTTGCGCTTACATGATCCGACGCATCCGAGAAGTTGGCTGGCCGGTTCCCCACGAGATACGCTTTTTGCTGGAATCCGGCGATGGTCCGTACGTGAGCGGAATCAAGCAAATCCGCATTGCCGCCTGTGGCGCGCTTCAGCAAGTCTGCGAAATAAACAAAATAACCAAAGCCGTAATTCCAGTAGCCCGGACCTTCCGCGCAAGCTCCGTCTTCCCCGAAGCCGGATAGATAGTGGTTCATCGTTCCGATTGCCCGGTGAAGGATAACCGCTCTCCGTTCCTTGTCAACGCCTAGCAAAATGGCGGTTGCTCCAATCGATCCGGCACATACGGCTGCCCAGTTGTGATCGGCAGCTTCCCAATGATAAGGAGGATATCGATCATCCAGATAAGGGGTAAATATTCTTAGCTCGATCTCTGTCCCAATAGCCTCCCGAAGTGCCAAAGGAAGAGATTGTTCCGTAATCGTCAGAATCTCGGCCAAAGCAAATCCCGTTTCGGAAGCAAAAAGATCGATATGGCGGTCAACCGAATTCCCTCTCATATGAGCCGGCAAGCACCAGGTCATCTCTTCCAGAACCGCCTGAATCGTATCGATCAGGGCCTGGCGATATTCCGTTGAATCCGGGAAAAGACAATGCAGCAGCGCAAACGAAGTAAGCCGGCTCCTGCGTTCGAAATAAAGCCCTTCGTAAATGAGTCGGTTCCCGCTCTTCTCGAACAGATCATATGTCTCCCGGGTCAGAACGGGAATCGGACGATCAAGCAGACGTTCTCCCTCTGCCCTAATTTCCCCAATCATGTCCGAGTACGCCTGGGATTCCGCCATCCCTCTCCAGTCCACCTTGCTACCGGAGTACGTATATACATCGCTGGCCGCCGCTGGCTGATCTATCAGCCACCTTTCCAGTAATTCCTTCTGCCATTCATAATTCGTCCGCAAGTATCTCTCCTCCTAACCGCGATATTCGGTTGGCGTTAAGCCGGTCTGCGCTTTGAATGTCTTGATGAAATAGCTCTGGTTGTCATAGCCGAGCATCTCGCAAATCTCGCTTACGTAATAATTCGTCTGATCGAGCAATTCCTTCGCACGCTCGATCTTCTGGTCGGTGACATACTCAATAAAGGTCAGGCCGGTCTCCTTCTTGAAGAAGCGGCTGAAATAGCTAGGATTCATATGCAGATGAGCGGCTACTTCCTCCAGCGAAATCCGTTTGCCCAGATTCATCGATACGTACTTGCGGGCTTCCGATACTTCGCGGCGTTTGCTTACCGGCAATGCCTCTTCCCTTGCAGCGATGTAAGACTGAAGCTGCGTATGGAACCACTCGAACAGTCCCCATAACGAATCGAAATAAACAATTTCCTTATGCAGCTTCTCGGCGGTTAAGGTCTGGGAGGCAAACAGCATGGCATGAAGCTTGAGCCGCATATCGATAAGCAGCTTCAACACCCAATCCCTCACTTCTTCGGAAGCGTATTGCTCCTTGCGGATATGCGTTTCCCATTTGCCGGCTAACGTTCTGACTTTATCGCTGTCCTTCGCCATAATCGCTTCGCGAATCTCCGCGGCTGCCTGGTCGTACATCGCAAGAAGCCCGGAGGAATGCTGAGCCCCTTTCTGCCATTTGGCAGTTTCCCCTTTGGACAAATAAAATCGCTGTTCGTCGGCTTTGAGCAGGTTGCATAATGCCTGCTTCAGCAGCTGCGGATTGTCGCAGCCCGTCCCAATCAGAAAGGCCATCTGAATCTTCAGCACTTGCCCAAGCGTCCGTTGTACGGTTTGAAGGCTTGCCTGCACCTGATCATATACATTTTGCTTAAGCCCCGGCTTAAAAGCGAAGAGCAGCAAGGACTGCCTGCTGCTGTATCCGATATGCACAACGCGCAAAGGCAGTTCGATCAACAATTCTTCCATCACGTTGCTAATGGCAAAATGCAGCGTCTGATCCGAGTCGAACCGGTTCTTGATCAGGTTATAGCTTTCGATAAAGCCGGCTACGGGAAGACATAACTCCCCGGGCTGGAACAACCCGTAGGAGCCGAAATCGCGCTGCCATTGCTCCGCGGAAATAAGCGGCTGCTGGACAAATTCGCGGAATAGCTTCTCCTTGCGCAAATCCTGGGATTCGCTGACCATTCGCTTCATCTTGTTTTGCTCGGATAACATCTGGCGTTCGCCGTCAAAGCCTTCCTTAAACTTCTGCAGCAGCCCAATCAATTCCTCCGGATCCAGCTGATCCTTGAGCAAATAATCCTGAACATCCAGCCGCATCGCCTGTTGGGCGTATTGGAATTCGCTATGGCAAGAAAGAATAACAATTCGTACCGAAGGATTTAATTTTTTTACCCTTTGCGCCAGCTCCAGACCGTCCATCTTCGGCATCCCGATGTCGGTCACGAGAATATCCGGTATTTCCTCCTGCACATGCTCCCATGCCGCGAGTCCGTTCTCATGCTTGCCGGACAAAACAAGACCAAGCTTCTCCCAATCCACTACTTCCGATAACAGCTCGATTACCGGATAATCATCATCCACGAGCATCACTTTATACATGAGGACGCCCCTCCTCCCGAATAGGGATATGCATCATAATGCGTGTTCCATGATCGCTATCGACGGTGATATGAAAGGCATCGCCAAACATAATCCGCATCCGCTCCGCGACATTCGCCACGCCAATTCCGGACATTCCGGGACCTTTTGAGCGCCCGGTTTCCTGAACCTCTTCCGCCCCTGCTCCCGCAGTCATAAGCCGTGCTCTCAGCCGTTCCAGTCCCTCTTCATCCATTCCAATTCCGTCATCTTCCACCGACAACTCAAGGAAGCGATCCTTTCTCTCTGCCGTAATCCGGATCGTTCCGGCACTTTGGTTAAAGCCGTGTATCAAAGCGTTCTCCACCAGCGGCTGCAAAATAAACCGGGGAACCCGTATATCAAAAGATGTTACGTCAACGTCCACCAGCAACTGCGCTTCTTCCTTTTGCCGCAAATTCATCAACTCGACATAATGCGTCAACAGCTCGATTTCTTCATGCAGCAGAATGGCGTCTTCATCACGGCTGATCGTCATTCGCAGCAGCTTGGACAATGAGGCGATCATCTTTGCACTGTCCTGGTCGCCGCTCCGCATCACTTTCATCCGGATCGAATTAAGCACGTTAAACAAAAAATGCGGGTTAATCTGGGCCTGCAGCATCGCAAGCTCTGCTTTGCGCTTGCGCGCTTGCGTGAGCGATACCTCGGTAATCATCTCCTTAATGCGGTCGAGCATTTGGTCGAACAGAAATCCCAATCTTCCGATCTCATCGGCGCCGCGGATACTGGAGCGTACCTCCAGATTGCCCCGCTGCACGCTTGAAGCTACCTTCCCTAACTTGATCAGCGGCTTCGTCAGCTGTCTCATCAAGAGGAGCAGCACCACGAGAAAGGCGATAAACGATACGATCTGGAATAAAAAGACCCGGCTAAAAATCGAGCTGATGTTCACGATCGCATCCTGATAAGGCTCCGTTGCTACCAGATGCCAGTCATTAAAGGAAAGATCCGCCGTTGTCAGCAGCAGCTTTTTGTTTTCGTCTTTAATAATGGACGAAGCGACCCGAGAGTCCCTTTCCGCCATCTGCTTGCTGTATTCGAAATTTCCGTTCACTTGCTCCAGCTGAGGCGATGACAGGATCTTGCCGTCACCGTCTACAAGGACCACCTCCTGGCTGCCCGTCAAGCTGCCTAAGATCTTGCTGAACTTGTTCTCCATCATCGTCACGATGACGTATCCGTAAATCCGGGTGCTGTCGAACCGGAGCGTTCTTGCAACCGAGATCTGATACGGACTGCTTATGCGGTCATAAGGAAAAATCGTCGGAGAAGTACTCACCCAGTAAGACTGCAGTCCCGTGAGCTGCTTCAAATTATTGAACCAGGATTCCTTCTGAAAAGTAAGCGGATCCATTTCATCCTTGGAATAGTTTGTAAAGGTCTCGCCATTGGTGAGGATAATCGTAATGTAGCTCTTCTCCCCTATATAAGTCAGCGTCTCAAGCTGCTGCATAATCCGGCTCGTTGCCGTAAATTTCTCGTAGGGATCCAAATCCGTATTCAGCATCTTGATAAAGCTTGATTTCATATCCGCGTTTGCCTGCAAATAATTCGCTGTGTTGAGCATGCCTTGAAACAGATTATTGATCGAGCCGTTAACGAGCTGCATGGAATCCGTCGCGTTTTCCTTGGCCTGGCGTTCTACGGCTTCACGGGTCAGCGAGTTATAAATCAGCATCGTTAAGACGGCGGGAATGAGAATACATATAACCGCTACAAGAGAAAGCTTTCCTCGTATGGAGTGAAAATAAGACCTGATGCGGTACATCGCGAGAAGTCCCCCTTAGATAGAAAAGGGGGACAGTAACTCCCGTCCCCTTTGGATATTTATTATACCTTATTATTTTTTGTTCGCCGCAATAATTTCGTCCACGCGTTTCTTGGAGTTTGCAACGGTTGTATCGACGTCTTGGTTGCCAAGGATCAGCTTCTCGTACTCTTCGTTGATCGCTTTGTATACTTCGGCTTGATAAGAAGCAGGGGCGATAATTTCAGTTGCTTTCGAGTTCACGAGCGTATTTACAAGGCTATCTTTGTCAACAAGCTCAGGGTTCTTCGTGCCGGCAAGAATCGTATCGATGATGCCTGCTACCTGATCGTTGCTTACGCCGTTCCAAGCCGGAATGTTTTTGCCTTGAACGACTTGGCCTTCCGTTGTGTACCAACGAACGAATTTATAAGCTTCTTCCTTCTTCTTGGAGCTTTCCGATACCGCTACATAGTCCGTGGTAACCGGCGTAATACCGGATTGGTCGCCTGCATTGTTTTTCGGGAATGGCGCAACCGCTACATGGAACGTCAGAGGCAAAGTGTCCGTACCGCCGATTTCCGTATTCATCCACGAGCCGATTGTCAGCATGCTTGCCGATTGGTTAAAGAATTGGTTACGGTAAGCCAGCTTTTGCGAGATCATATCCGAGTAAGGAACGGAGGACTTATCCTCTTTTTCCATTTTTACGCGAAGCTCAAGCGTCTTCTTGAAGTTAGGATCATCCAGATTGGACGTGCCGTCCGCTTTCAGGAATTCGGATCCGGTTGGCTGGTTTTCCATCATCAGCTTCAGATACTCCATCCAGCCGCCGTTTTGCGGACCGTGGAAGTAAGTGCCGTAACGTTTTGTCGCGCCTTCGCCTTTGGTAAGCTTTTTCGCGTAGTCCGCGTATTCATCCCAAGTCCAGTCCGTCGGAACCGCAAGTCCCGCTTCGTCCAGATTGTCCTTGTTCAAAAGAACGTACCAAGGATTGAACTTGCCTGGCAGCGAGTACACTTTGCCGTTCAGATGAGTATCAACCTTGTAATCCTCTTCTACCTTGTAGCCGTCTTTCGCAAGGAAGTCATCAAGAGGAGCTGCCATGCCAAGCGCTACGCGCTGTGCGTAACCTGCCGCGTCGCTAAACATCATAACGTCGATTTGCTCGCCGGATGCTACTGCAAGATCGAGCTTTTTCATCGATTCCTGCGTGTCGCCTTTTTCGCTCAGCTGTACAAGCTCAACGGTTACGTTCGGGTTCTTCTCGTGGTAAGCATCCAATGTTGCTTTCCAGTTGTACGCTTGCTCCGTGCCGTACGTGTAGAGGCGGAGTTTTACCGGATCTCCGCTAGCCGCGCTGTTGCCGCCAGCATTGGAGCTTGCTTCCGTCGAAGGAGCCGCGCTTGCGTTCTTGTTGCCCGAATCACTGTTGTTGTTGTTGGAGTTTCCGCAGCCTGCCAATACTCCAGTCAGCAGTAAACTAATCGCCAATCCTGATGCCCATCTCTTTTTCATTTCTAAATGCCCCTCTCTGAAATGCAAGGTTATAGGATGTTGATAGTTTTCATTATAGTGAGCGGCAATTCGGTAAGGATGAAACTATCTTTACCTAAATTGCAACAAATTCGACTTTCTTGCTAACGCTTTCATGATCATTACCCTTTTACGCCGCCTAATGCAATACCCTCGATAACGCTTTTTTGACCAATGATAAAGATGATGAGGAGCGGCAGGATCGCCGATACGGCAGCAGCCATAATTAGCGAGTAGAACTCACCGCTGAGCGACGTAAACTTCTGCATAGCCAGCGGAATCGTGAACAGCCGGTCTGTGCGAAGGAAGATCAGCGGATTCTGGTAATCGTTCCAGGTCCAGATAAAACGCAGAATCGCGTAGGTCGCAACTGCCGGTTTAACCAGCGGGAAGGCGATGCTCCAGTAGATCCGGAAATGGTTGGCCCCGTCTATTTTAGCAGATTCGATAAACTCCTGGTGAATACCCATAAAGAACTGCCGGAGCATAAAGGTACCTAGTACGCTGAAGCTGCTGAGCAGAATCAGGCCCCAGTGGCTGTCGAACAAACCGATCTGACGGTACAAAATAAACTGCGGAATCAGAATCGCCTGGCTTGGCACCATGTAAGTCGCAAGCACGATCAGGAACACGAAATTGCTGCCCTTGAACTTGATCTTCGAGAAGCCGTATGCGGCAAGGGATGAGAACAACGCTGAAATACAGGTCGTGATGACGGCGATTTTGATGGAATTCAAATAATATTTCCAGAAGGGATAGTCTCCTACCCATACTTCCTTATAGTTCTCGATGGCGTGCCAGTGACGCGGAATCCATTCGATCGGATAAACAAAGACGTCCTTCTCGATCTTGAACGAAGTGACCAGCATCCAGATGAACGGAAGCAGGAACAAGATGCTGACGGCAAACATGAGGACGGTAAGAACGCCTTTGCGCCAGTTGAAAGCTGTGTTAGATGTCTCCATGAGGTTGGTCTCCTTCCGTTAGTAATTAACCCATTTTTTCTGTGCAAGCCATTGTCCGAACGTAATGAGAAGAACGAAGATAAACAGCATGGCCGCGATCGAAGATGCGTAGCCGACCTTCAAGTTCACAAAAGCCGTATCGTACAGATACCATACCATCAGCGACGTGGAGCCGATTGGCCCGCCTTGCGTCATAACCGCGATAATGTCGAATACTTTAAAGGTCGAGATAATGCCGGTTACAAGCAGGAAGAAAGATGTTGGCGACAGCAGCGGGAAGGTAATACGCGCAAATTTGGTCCAGCCGTTCGCCCCGTCAATATCGGCCGCTTCGTATAAATCCTTTGGAATCGACTGCAGACCGGCAATGTAAATAATCATGTTGAACCCAATCGATGTCCATACGACAATCATCATAATGGAGGCAAGCGCGAAATGCGGATCCGCGATCCACTTCGGCGGATTGCTTACTCCAAACGTGTGCAGAATCTGGTTGATCGGACCGTAAGAAGGCTGGAACAATACCTGCCATACGATCGCTACGGCAACGATGCTGGAAATGTAAGGCATAAAGTAAGCAACTTTGAAGTAGCTTTTCAAGTAAACATGGCGGTCAATGATGACGGCGAGCACCATGGAAATCAGCATATAGATTGGTACGGCGAGCAGGAAGATAAAGTTATTGCGTACCGAGCGGATGAACTGATCGTCGTGGAACAGCTTCTTGAAGTTGCCGAAGCCCACCCAGTCGAGCCCTTTCCAGCCCTGAACAAAGTTCCAGTCGGCGAAGCTGAGTACGATTGTCGCAACAATCGGAAGAAGAACGAGAATACATACGCCAATGAGCATCGGGCTCACGAACAGCCATCCGGCCAGCGTCTCTCCGCTTTGCAGCGAGCGTACTCTTTTCGGCTTCTCCAGCTTGCCCATCGCTTGTGGTGAAGTCTCCATCTTAAGCACCTCGAATTTCTTAGAATATAGTAGGAAGTAGTGAAGTTGTTTTTATTATAGAGAATGCGGGAATGCGACCTATGCCGTTATTTTTACTTTTTTCTTGTTAGAATTGACTTCTTGGTTGGGGACTCGCTGAATGTTATGTTGTTGGGGGGGATCAGGGGGATCGGGGGTGCTAACGAAACGTGGTAACGTTATTTGACGGAAAACAGCGGTTTTTCAAATCTAACGAAACTACATAACGCTATTGGTACCCTTCGTGGTTAAAATAAGGGCAAAAGCCGGGAATAACGATACGTAGTTTCGTTAGAAATAAAAAGTCACCTAATTGGAGCGAATAGCGTTACGTAGTTTCGTTAGAAAAAGAGACTGCCCCATGATGGGGCAGCCTCGGGTTGTTTTATAGGTGAGAACTCTTAATTTCCCGCTAAATGATCTAGCTCGATCATATGCTCGATTTTCATCTCAAACTTTTCTTTCAAATGATAATATTTGTTCAATAAATCTATTTCTTCATCAAGCGAATTTGTAATTAAACCTATAATGGAATCATCCCTGTCATCATTGCTTGATTCAAATAGAGTTTGATGGATATCAAATACCGATTCATCATTAATTAATGTAAACCGGAGTGGTTGATCATTAAAGGTTAACTTACACTTCAACATTTCGAATAAAACATTTAGACGGTAAAAAAGGTCATTCTTAAAATGGATGCCCTCCTGGAGGTTTCTGATATCTTGCATTAACTCCTTAAAGGTTAATCGTACGTGCTGCATGGCAACGTAAGACCATACACATGTCCCCGTACTCCTTCCATGAGCTTCCCAGTTCTGATTCCACAAAATATTTTTTATGACGTGCTTGTAATCAGGTCCAAACAAGGCGATACCAAGAATGATTCCCGCATTACAATCAACAGAGGCACTCCGATCTCCCCATTCAAAAAGCTTGGGCACAACGCTGCTGTCTAAAACTTTATAGCTTAATGCGGGAACAAACTCATCAAATAGATTCTTCCCAAATGATTCGTCGATAACGGATTTTATCTGGCTCTCATATTTGTTACACGGTAAATGAAGCAGCCCTAGAACCGCGTTCTTAGAGATATGCCAGTCGTCTGCGGTCATAAGCGACACAAGAGTTTCCGTGCATTTTGTATACCCCAGATAACCTAACACATGTAAAATTTCGCTGGGCATTTCATCTCTTAAATTTTGTTTATAAAAACATCTGTCGTAAATGACTTGAGCTAATTGTAAGTCTCCATGCTTCCTTATAGGTTCTAGCAGCAGAATTCTATTGTAATCCTGAGGATCTTCCATAAATATTCGGAATAATTCAATGGCATCCTCGAGTCCACCGTATTTGCTAATCTCATTTATATATGAAATATCACTGCTAGGTTCAGACGAATGGATAATACTTATAAGTTTTTTCGTTGCTGGAATCAATATTGTCTTCCTCCTGTACCTAATTCCAGAAGCCGTTAGTCCTTCACAATTGGCATACTGCCTTTGTAACCGCAAACGGGGCAAGTAACGATCCGTTCATTGACAGCTCCCGTTTTTAGAGCAAAAGCGAAATCCTTTTTGGATAACTTAAATGAACTACGGCATGCCGGGCAGACAAAATGCGTGGTTTTGGTGCGGAAATCGATGTACTTGTAAGCTAACAAAAAGGTTAATGCCAGCGGGACAACGATTTGAATCAGGATGACAACCGGGTTATCTTGATCCATAATATTTCCCTTCCTTCATTGAAATTCAACTTCAGAATACCACAGTTTTGTCTGAGCAGCCGAACTTTCAGACTATAAATAAAGAGGAGCTGTCCTTATGACAACTCCTCTTTCTCTTCCGCTTCGATTACAGCAACTGCCCGAACCGGCGACCCGTCACCGCCAGCGATCCGCAGTGGAAACCCGTAAAATATAAAGTCCGTATCAGCGGGAAGACGATTCAACCCCTGCAGTCCTGTATAAGTTATGATGTTGATTCCAAGCAATGCCCGCTCCAATTCTTCCGTCAATTCACCGCCAACAAACGGTGGCCGCAGAATTGCAAGCCGATCAAAGCATTCCAGCCCGGCCGACTCGAAGAAAAACAACCCTCGAGCTTCCGGCCACGCAGAGTCTCCAACGCGAACTATACGCGAAGCTCCAAAAAATCGCTCCAACGGCAGTTCATCCAAGGTGGCGCCACCAGCATGCATATGAGATGGAGCATCCACGTGTGTTCCGGAGTGGCTGCCCATTGATAGATGCCGCAACTCCCAGGTATGACTTTCGTAGGTGTGCGCGATCTTGACGCGCACCTCCGGATCGCCGGGATATACAGACATTCCATCTGCTATTGGTATAGATAAATCAATAACTTTCACTGTTACTGAGCCGCCTCCTTTTAGCTGATTTTAACGATAGGTATCCATAACTCGACTTCTACTTCTTCAGTGATCGCTTGTTTTGCTATACCTGCCTCGATTTCAGGACCAACTTGAATCATGGGACCCTCAGCTTGCTCATACCCGGAGGAAGGGAACCACTCTCCATAAATACGGTGCCACTTCTCCTTCTCCCAAGGAACTTTCACTTCAAATATAACCCATGTCATAGTCGGAACAATGAATTGAGACAAGTTTTCTGGGCATTTTTCAGTGGAAGCAACCGCCATGTAGTAATCAAACTCATGATGTACACGTATTCCTTCTGCGAAACTCACATGCACAATTCCGTGCGGCTCAACATTATTTAGCGACCTAAGCTGGGTATATGTTTTATTATCCGTGGACTTCCAAACCTGCTCTACGCCTGGATGTTCCCCCATATCAACAGTCATAACTCGGTTACTTACTCCAATTAGTTGAAAAGCTTCCTTTTGCTCAATCCTGTATCTCATTGGCTCACTTCCCCCTATCGATATTCGGAAGGTCATTGGAGGATATGCTGTTAGTGAGTGGCTAGTCATTCTCGCTTCTGTTGGCGTAATGCCATGTAGATTGTGAAAAGCCCGCGTAAAAGAGTCCGGTGAATGGTATCCGTACTTTATGGCGATGTCGATTACTTTGACGGTTTTGTCCTGCAAATCCAGCGCTGCATGCGTCAAACGTCTGCGACGGATATATTCTTGCAGCGGGAAACCTGCCAAATAGGCAAACATCCTCTTAAAGTGGTACACGGAACAGAATGCACGCTTTGCGATCTCATGTTCATCAATCTCGTTTTCAAGATTTTGTTCGATATAGTTTAAAGCTCCATTTAAATGTTCCAGCATATTTTACCAAAGACCTCCTTTCCTCTTTAGAATAGCAGGGAGATGTTGCTAGCATCCGACAATTCTAGTTCAACTTCTGCAGGGTGGACTTTATGAGAAAGCCTCTATCGAAGCCTTGCGAAGATGTGCGACCGCGTTTAGTGGTAGCCTTTATCGCCATATAGAATTTTAGTTTCCGCTGTCTTATACATTCTATAGTGGTAAAAAAGACATATATACGTCCTTGCCTTGGATCAACGTAAATCCAAGTTTTTTATATAAAGCACGAGCCGGCACGTTATCTTCATCAGTTTCAAGCTGTAGTCGTGCTGCTTTTTTGGAATAGGCTAAATCAATAGCATGCTGTAAAAGTTTCCTGCCAACGCCCTTTTTTCTATGCCCGGGCGATGAATATAAGGCTTCGATACGCAATACGGGATACCCTTTGCTGAGCGAGAAGCTCCAAGAAAGGACGATGAAACCAAGGGATTCATATTCTTGAGTTGCTACAAAACAAAAAGCTGAGTTGTCACTGAGAAGCCTGTTTAGGATTTGATCACATTGTTCGAGCAATTCGGGTGAAGATTCAGATTCTTCTATTCCATTAGAGGAGGAATTCAAGTAACCGGCTATTAAAAACTTCATTTCGGGAATATGAGATTTATCCAGTGGCATAACTTCTAATTTCAATTGACTCCCTCCAATCTACCACTAATTGATCCGTTACTTTAAGAGCCAATTGACAGCATCTAATAGGTTCTCAGCCACATAGTCAGGGGCAGCTTCAAGCCATTCGCCAAAAAACTGATGGGATTGGAATTTCGATAAATCCTTTTTCCCGGAACCTGTTGTTACTAATACTTTCATGCATCCTGCTCGTTTGGCGGCAATCATGTCTGTCCACCTATCGCCAATGACAGCGCAATTCTTCAACTCCAGACCTTCTTCTTGCGCCGCCTGAATAAGTAGAGCGGATGAAGGTTTTCGGCATGAACACCCTTCTTCAAGTTGATGCGGACAGATATATACGTTATCAAAACCAAATGAATAAAGTTCGTTCCGAAAATCCGTAATCGTAGCCTCTCCACGCGATATTCCAGGCTGATTAGTAAACGAGTATATTCGTACTCCCGCGTTTTTGAGGGTTTCCAGAGACTCTTTTGTAAAAGCAAATAATTGAAATGCATCTGGATACGTTACTTCGTCCGTACCGCCAATGGTCCCGTCTCTATCAATAAAAACGGCCTGTAATCTATTAAGCATTTATTATCACCTCCAATTGATATTCGGTTAAATCCCGATTTTTCAATTATCAATATATCACCAAATAATTGCTCTAAGCTCCTCCGTTAGATTTTCAGGTATGGCGTAACCTTTTCCGCTATCCGTATCTACGAGTAAGGCGGTACGTCCATCCTCGTCAGTAATGTTCAATACGAATTTCCTCTGTGAACCATCATCCAACATAAGGTGCATGTAAAAGAAAACGCCATAATCCAATTCGCCTTTTATTAATTTCGCTCTGGTAATCGCCCGCTCAAATACGTTAAGTTCATCTGTTTTCTCGTATGTCATATCTCCCTCTTTAATTGAAGATGGCTTCATGGGCTTGCATTCATCCGCACACTCCATCCTAACGTTAACAATTTCTTTTCCGTCTAACAGATCGTTTCCGCAGCCCGTAATACCTAGAATAAAAATGATCATTACTATTAAAAGCCATCCTTTTTGCACTTTCCTCACCCCCAATACACCAGCATTTAAGTTTATTGACGAGTTTAAAATCAAAATGTTTCCATATTTCCTGCAACTAAAGTTACTCACTTTTCGTTAAGAAACTTGTAGCAAAATACCAATTATTTCTGTGTACACATGAAGTTCTCCATAAAGGCAGAAGCCGGCCATCGGTTTCTTCTTTATGTTTATATATAGTAAATTTAACGGTTAAGGTTTATTTTCCCCCCTCAAATGCCGTTAACAAAAGAGAGCAAGAAACATTTTCCAAGGAAAGGGAAGGGAATTAGTGAAGGAAAACATCAGAGGAATTCTGTCGTTCAAGTTGGTACGCGGCTGGCTAGCAGCTGTTCTTGCCATGACGCTGGTCATGACTAGTCTTGGTGGAGTTGCGCAGGCGGCGACGACGGATACCGTGACAGGCATCGAATGGAGCTACGCGGAGTCAGATTACAATCCAAGCACATCATCGCTGGAAATGCTCGTCGAAGACGGCAATGTCGACCTCACCGTGCTTGCTACCATTTCGGGCTCAACATCCAAAAAAGACGTAACGACCGACGTAACTTGGAAATCATCCAATAGTTCCATAGTCAAAGTTGATAAAGGCGTGTTAAGCGGCGTAGCCAAAGGTACTGCCACCATCACCGCTACCTATAAAGGGTTCTCCTTATCGATCAAAGCGGCTTCGGATTACGTATACAATCAGGTTACCATTATGCAAAACGGACAAGCAGCTCCCGCTGCTTTAACCGATGTGCTTCTTGGACAATCGCTTGTCTTTACGCTTGACGGAGACGGCGAGAACGTTACGGACGACGCGACATGGACAACTTCCAGCTCGTCCATCGCTACCGTCGATGATGGCCGCATCACGCTTGTTGGTGCCGGCACGGTTACGATCACGGCGAAATACAAAGGCAAGTCGGATTCTATTAAACTGACGATATCGTCGCCTTACAAATCCATCGCTATTACTCCGGAAGCGGCTAACGATCTGTTGGAGCTTGAAATTGGCGGCGATGATTACAAGCTGGAAGCAGACGCCGTATTGAAATCCGGAGAAACTTCCGATGTCACAAACGAAGCCAAATGGTCTAGCGCCAACACCAAAGTCCTTACTGTAAACAAAGGCGTCCTTACTGCCGTCAGCGCAGGCAAAACGACCGTCACGGTCTCTTATCTTGGAGTAACGGATACGCTCACGGTTGTCGTCCGGACGCCTTACCAGTCCATCAAGATTGCTCCGGAGAAGGAATACCATATGCAATTGCAGGACGCTCCTCTGCAGATCAAAGCGGAGGTGCTCAGCAATTCGAACGTCTCTTCGGACATTACAACCGTAGGCACATGGACTTCTTCCGATATAACGATCGCTACCGTTGATCAAGGCAAAGTCATTCCGAAGGCGGTTGGCACGACTAAGATTACCGTGGCATACCGTGGCGTTAGCCGCAGTATCGATGTGACGGTATATCCGAGCATTACCAAGCTGAAGGCTGACAAAACTTCGATCGATGGCTTCAAAGGTATCGAAGGCGAGCTTCCGAAAGTAACGGCAACCACGTTCGACGGCTCCAGCATTGATGTCTCGAAGCTTGTGAAATGGACCGTTGCTGACGATGAAATTGCCGAGCTTAAGGATGGCGTCTGGACAGCCAACCAGCTTGGCGAGACAACCCTCACGGGAACCGTGCAGGATCTGAAAGCCACGGTAAAGCTTGTTGTTCATTTGAAGCCAATCAAGCTTTTATCGGATGCTAAAGACATGAGTATTATTTTGGGTAAAGAAACAAACCTTCCTAACGTTACGGTCATCTACGAGGACGGTACGGAAGCCGATATTTCCGAAGCCATTGAATGGAATACGACATCCGACAATATCGTCTTGCTGGAAAAGACGTTAAAAGGTCTGGAAGCATCAAACGTAACCTTAACAGGCAGCTATCTGAACAAAACCGTCTCCGTTCGCGTTAAAATCGAAGAGGAAATTGTTAAGATGGTTGTTGAGCCCACCAAGCTTGAACTCAACCCGGGACGGTCCAAGGCAATTAAGGTTACGGGATATTACAAGGACGGCAAGAAGGTTTCCATCGGCACCAAAATGAACTGGGTTGTTGCAAACGAAAATGTTGCTACGATTAGCGGTTCATCATCCGTTAAGGCACTTGATGTGGGTACAACCAAAGTGACGGGCAAATACCAAGGCAAAACGGTTGAAGTTCCTGTCACGGTTACGCCAAAGCTGAAATCGTTGCAGCTCTCCAGTAAATCCGCGCAGATGTCTGCGGGCGACACTTTGACGATCAGCGTGCAGGCCATCTACTATACGGGCAACCCGGTGAACGCGACGAGCAGCGCAACATGGACTTCCTCCAATACGTCCATCGCAACCGTCAAGGATGGCAAAATTACAGCCGTACGCAAAGGCAGCGCAACGATTAAAGCAGCCTTCGGCGGTAAAACAGCCTCCATCCGCGTCTCCGTGAAGTAACCGTATTTCCGTAAATTTAAAAGCCCTGCTCGCAGCTTTTTGAAGCTATTGAGCAGGGCTTTTCTATGATTAAAATGTACTAGCCTTTGGAATGCAGCGAAAAATAATCGGCTAATACACTTAAGCTTTCCTCTTTTAATATGCCTCCAAGGACTTCAGGTTTATGGTGGGAATGTTTAAATACAATCCCGGAGCATGGACTCCCCTTCGCATCCAGCAGGTTGCACAAATCCATATCGCTGGCCGCGTAAACGAGACGTCCCAGCCTAGTCCATACCATCGCCCCGCTGCACATAAAACAAGGCTCGCAGCTCGAATACAAGGTATATTCCCGTAAATCGGTTATATGCGTTTCTGCGCAAAATCTCCGCAGCAAGCCTGCCTCCGCATGAAACGTTGGGTCCGTTGCCGAATAAATCTGGTTTTCATTGGAGTATACGATTTCGCCGTTTTTGACCAATACCGCTCCAAAAGGTTCATTGCCATGCTCGACGGCAAGCTTAGAAAGCTTGATGGCTTCTCTCATAAATATCTCGTCTTGGTTCATTCTTTATTTCTCCTCTATATGGAAACTATTGAATCTCAACAACGGTTACATAAGAAACCTCTTGTATCAGTGGAAGCATTTTTTCAATTTCAAAGTTTGTGGGCAGTTTTACGGTGATATCCAGCGCAAGCTCGGAAGAGTCTTCAAGCTTCTCCGTATGAAAATGCAAAATCGATATATTTCTCTCTTTGAGGAAATCTATAATATAGTTCAAAACATCAGGCTCGTTACGCAAACGGATCGATAATTGTTCCGTCCTCGGTGCTGCCAGCCAATTGATCTTGCTATGCAGCAGCTTTTGCGCGGCCAGAATAAGAATCGTTGTGCCGATCCCCACAATATAAAGGTCTGCGCCGATCGCCATACCTATGCCCGCAGTTAACCATATGCCGGCAGCCGTAGTCAATCCTTTAACGGTTTGCCGCTGCATGAATATCATTCCCGCACCAAGAAATCCGACACCGCTCACCACTTGAGCCGCAATACGCGACGGATCCAGAGCTATGTCGCTTTTTCCAATCATGTCTTGAAAACCGTATTTAGAAATTAACATCATTAGCGCCGCTCCGGCCGCTACTACGAAATGCGTTCGGATGCCTGCCTCCTTCATTCTGCTCTTTCGTTCATATCCGATAAGTGCTCCACACACGCCTGCCAAAACAATTCGCAATAAAAAACCGTATTCCATGATGTTTCCTCCTTTTACCACTAAATGGCGTAGTACCTGCAACTATAACAAAAAGCGACCGTGCATGTCAGCACAGTCGCTTTTTTTGCTCACTAATTTATCCGTTCAACAATCCTGCCGATACCAGCAAACGTTTCAGAAGCGTTGCCGCTTCGGCGCGGGTTACGCTGCCTGCCGGTGCGAACGAACCGTCCGGCATGCCTTTTAACAGGCCTGCACCAGTCGCTTTGCCTACGGCATCGGATGCCCAATCGGAAATACGGCCAGCATCCTTGTAATTCAAGTCTGCTGCAGCAAGCTTGCTGCTTGTTGCCAGCTCAATGGCCTTGACTGCCATCATGGCCATTTCTTCGCGGGTTACCTTGCTATTCGGACGGAAGGTTCCGTCCGAATAGCCATTGATGATACCTGCACCGGATGCGAGCTTCACCGTCTCCTCATACCAGCCGCCGGCTGGAACATCCTTGAAAGTACGTGCCTCGCCAATCTGGCGGATGCCTAACGCGCGAACAAGCATGGCGGCGAACTCGGCGCGGGTTACGGCGCGTTCCGGTTCAAACTTGCCAGCCGATACGCCGTTCAGAATACCTTTGCCGGCAAGGAGAGCAATGTCCGCTTTTGCCCAATGGCTGGCCGTATCCGTAAAGGTACGGTCAAGCTTCGCTGCGGTATAAATACTGTTGCCCATGCTCTTAATGGTCACAACGGTCTTGCCGTCCTTCACCGTGATAAGAGCTGGTACTGAACTAAACGTACCCGTTGCCGGATCGTAGACCAATACGGTTAATTTGCCTGCTTCTTGCACGCCATCTACCGTAATGGTTCTTTCCACATAAACTCCGCCAAAGCTTGTAATAACAACCGTTTGCGCTCCGGATTGAACCGTGATGCTGAAGTCAAGCGCAGAGCCAACCGTAGTTACGCCTTGATCTTCCGCATCCTTATTCAGCTTGGCTGTCAGATCGGCAGAAGGCGATTGTATGGAGAAGGTCCATATCGCGTTAGCTGTATCTGAGATACCGTTAGCCTTCAAAATCGCGGAGAGCTGCTTCAACGGGAATGTATAGCTTCCCAGCTGGCTCTTCACGACCAAGACCGTGTCCGGCTTGGAACCGGCCAGCTCCAGCAATGTTTTTACCGTAAAGGCCGCTTTGCCGGATGCCGCTGAAGCACTGATATCAACCGTAACGAAAGAATGTCCGTCGTTTACTTTGTTTTTCAAGGCAAGGTCATTGTCTTCCGGCTTTAAAGCCGCCGTAATGACATCCGTTCCGTTACTTCCTATATTGCCAGCGTTACCCGGATTTGTACCTGTGCTGCTGTCTTCCCCGCCAGTCACTTGAAGCGTAAACACCCGCTTGGTGCCGTTATAAGTGACGGAGATTTTTGCATTCCCTGGACGTGCTGCTTTTAACTGTCCGTTATCCAGATACGCAATATTGCTATTGTCTGTCGTTATAACCGCTTCTCCCGTTACCTCTTCCCCGCTTCGGTTAAAGACATGAACCGCTTCCGAGGCCTGTTTCTCCATCTCGAATGGTCCGATGCGGTCATTTCCTACCGCGAACTGGAACGGTTTCAATAGGCTTGCGAAGCCTTCGTTCTGCTCCTCGAACGCAAAGGCCGGATTCGAATCATTAACAACAGAGATCCGTTCACCGCGCACGATAATGTTATCCGCAATAACGGAGCCTTTTACGTTAGGAGTAACATCTACCCCGTTTGTACCCGCCCCGTCAATAACCGTATTTTCGATGGAAACGCCGCTCACGTTAAAGTCGCCTTGAACAATGAGTCCGGCATACGTGCTGTCGAGCGCCGTGTTATTCCGAATGTATACGGTACCGTTCAGGTCCTTCTCGCTTGCGAATACCCATATCGCGCCAAGGTTCATGCCATAGCCGGTATCAAAGCTGCCTGTGCGGATCAGCGTATTGCGTTCAACCACCGTTGTACCGCTGAACGGAACCGGATTGAAGCGTGTCGATACGGCTACGCCCGCACCATTGGTAATGGTGTCTTTGGCGATATTGTCAGTCAACTTGTTGTCTTTGCCGCCGAAAATAACCATATTGTCGGCGAGCCAAGGAAGAGATACGGTATTAAAGCGTGCCGTATTATTTACGCTGGCTACGCCTTCCGCGGACCACACCGCAATGCCGTCGTCACCCGGATAACGGATGTCGCTCTGCTCCAGCATGCTATTGCTTGTTCCGACGCAGAAGTTAATGCCGTCCGCCATCAGATTGCGCATTCGGAGACCAACCATATGCAAGCTGTCCGTATAGCCGCTGCCTCCTTTCAGGCGCGTAAGCCAGAGACCTGTCTTGGAATGCTCAATCCATACATTCTGGATAACGGAACCCGGACCGAACTCGCCTTCGAAGCCATGCGTGCTTGCTTCGTCATCGCGCACATTCAAGTCGCCGTCAACGAGCAGGTCATACACTTCGGTATGTCCGCCATCGCCGATAAATCTTGCTCCAAGAAGAGTGGTATACCACATGCCTGCACCGCGGATGGTCACGTCGCTGACATGCAGCAAGCTGCTTCGAAGCTCAAAGGTCCCCGCCGGGAACCAGACGCCTTTGCCTGCGGCTTTGGCTGCTGCCATGGCGTCATTGAAGGCTGCCGTATCATCCGCGCCATCATCGGCGGTTGCACCGTAATCAGCGACGGACAGGAAGCCGTCCGGCATGGTCAAAGGATCCGCAACCTGCTCCATGTCGGCCATATCGATCACGTAATAATCAGCCGTGCTATCCGCGTCTTTTTCCAACCGGATCGTTGCACCGGCAGGCACATCGCCAATCAGCGCATGGATCTCGTCGAAGAAGCGGTGCGCGCTGCCCTGCTTCGGATCATTGGACCACGGGTAGCTGCCGTATTCCCAAGCATATTTCGAAGTCAGATTAAGCTTTTGCTTAAATTCGCCATTTACATATAAACCCAACGTTTCCTGCAGACCGCTGCCGTCCGCGCTGTCGGGAATCGCATAACGCAAAACGATAGAGTTGGCCGGCTGAGCGAGAGTAAACTCTACATAATCGCCAGTCTCATTAAGCGAAACCGCCTGTCTGCCCGAAGCTTCGGAGGCCATGTCGCGGTAAACTCGGGATGGTCCAATCAGCTCGGCATTGGTAGCCGCATGCTCAGCTTCGTAAGTGACGTAAGGAACGGTCGCTCCGCGATAATCCAGATTCACCGCATGATTAATGGAAAGCGAATCAATGGAATAGCCGCCGCTGCCTAATGCTCCCTGCACCATAACCGTATTTACGCCTGCGCGAAGCTCAAGCGAGGTATCGGCATTCTTCCAGTTCGAAGCTGCAGGGAGGTTTGCGTCATCAGACGGAATACCGTTAACCGTTACTTTCAGGGTACCGGATTGACTTCCCATGTAACGGATGGAAGCCTCGTAAGCACCCGCTTCTTCCGCATTGACTACAAAGCGGATCAAGTCGTTATTATTCTTCAAGCCCGCTGCGTAACCCGTGCCCGTATAACCTTCCGATAAAGCTGCTGCCGTGATGCTCTGGCTATGGAAGGCGTTCTCCGCTTCATAAACAACCTTGTTTAGGGACGGAGTAAAGCTCCACACGGCTGGAGTAGCATCTTCACCATACTGCAGAACGCTGCCTTCCACATGCAAAGCTCCATTCTTATCCGCCGCATTAATCAGGACAAAATGCCCTAATTGTTCTTCAATGACCCACTGCTCGGCATCCGTAATAACCGCATTATCCTTGAGAGAAAGGTCCAGCGACAGCAGCTTGCCTGCAGCGCGGTTCTTAATCAGCTTGCGTCCGTTATAGTCCTGCAGCAGCCATTCCGCGCTTGAATTACCCGTGCCGGAGCTTGCCGTAACAACCGCTTTGCCGTTTGATTCCGCAAGATTTTTACCGCCAGCCGTTATAGTGATGTAATTGGTATCGTTAAAAATCGGAGTGCTGGTTACTTCATTCCTCTCATCGCCCATTACCGGCGTTCTAAAGTCAACCGGCGCGTTGTCAAAGCTCCATTGCAGCGTCCCATAGGATGCAGGGAACAAGCCGCGTTCCGCGTAGCCCGCACTATTTTGAACATTGATATATTCGTCGTCAAAGCTGCCGTATAAGCTGCGGATCAAGTAGGTTGCGCCTTGCGGCTCTATGGACCAAGCTGCTCTTGCCGCTGCTTCTTCCAATGCTCCGCTCGTGATATACCGGTAATTATCGTCTGCCGAGATGTAATGACCGGTTACGCGGTTGCGGATGCGGTAGGATCCGTTATCTTCTTCAAGCAGCCAATGCGAATATCCGTTATCTGCATCCACATTGCCGTACAGCACAACACCGCCATGGTTCTCGTAAAGGAATTGGCCGGTTGCCGCATTTTTGATCCGGACGGGAACAGCTGGCAGCGGCGCTTCCGGCACCTCAACCGCTTCCGCCGCGAACTGCCCTTCATCATTGCCGGCAACAAGCTTGCTTACTTTCGCATACCCTGCGTCGTCTCCGCCCGCCTCATAGACAAAGTGGCCGGCCCAAGCGCTTTTAATATTGACGTAGCCTTCATTTGCGCTATCCTGCAGGTACCATTTGGCGCTGCCCCATTGCGGGTAGATGCTTTCCGCTACCAGCTTGAAGTCCGGCGCGTCCTGCTCGACTGAACCGCCGACGCCTTCCATCGAGACGTAATGGCCGGTTGCGAGGTTTTTGAGCCGAACGGATCCAACTCCGTCGCCTGCATCTTCCGGGAACCAGATCGACGAGGAATCGGATTCGGGAATGTCGGCAAATTTCAATTTGCCTAAATCCGCGCCAGCTTCCGTCACTTCGTACAGATAACCGCCGGTCAGCTTGCTTTTGATCCGAATATGGCTTGGCTCAGCTTCCGGCACATTGATAAAGCGCCAACGCGGGCTGCCCCAGTTCGGATTAATAATGCCGTACTCAGCATATTTGGTCAGGTTCTGCAGGTTGATGTATTTCTGCGAGCCTTCCGCATCGTTTGCGTCCAGAACGCTATGAATCAGCCTGGAGCCGCCACCTTTATCCTCAATAACCCAAACGGCGCTTCTCCAGTCATCCTCCACGTCGGATACTTTGATATGACCGTCCGTTACATTTTGCAAATTGATATAGTGGTTGGTCGCGCGGTTCTTGATCCGCTTACGGCCTTGGAACCGCTCGATGACCCATTGATCGCGCTGATCGTCCTCGCGGATATTGCCGTATTTCAAATTGCCCTGCGAATCCTCGTATAGATACATGGATTGCCATTCATTCATAATACGCACAAACTGCGGGGAACCGTCCGTAGCTGCCGAAGGATCGGCAAGCAGCCATTGTGCCGGGTTCGTATCCGGATCCACCGTGCCTGCTTGGGCAGATCCTGTTGCATCCGCGTTATGCAGATAGACATTGGCCCCGCTTGCGCTTTGGATCGTCTTATAATCGTCGTAGATTTTCGAAGATGCCAGTGTCCACTGATAAGAAGCATCGATAGTCGCCGGTTTATCGACCGTCAGAGGATCTGTCGGCTGAGCCGACCCGCTCCGGATATAGTGACCGGTTGCCACGTTGCGGATAAGCGTCTTGCCGTCGAAATCTTCCATAATCCACTGATAAAGGTAGCTGCCTGCATTCGTGCTGTCCGGTGCTCCATATTGCACAATGCCATTGTTCTCGTACAGATAAGAAGCTCCCGCCGGTTCATCGGAATAGCTTGCAATACGGACAGGCTGAACATCCGCAGCCATATCGATCCGCCATTGCGCGCTTCCCCATGCCGGCTGAGCCCAGTCATTGGCACGGACATTGGTATCATCCGGGAACTGGGTATTAAGCACGTAATTTAACGGGGTTTCTCCTTGCGCGGCAAATACGTTCGTGAAAGTAACGAAGCCCGCGCTTGCTGCTGCCGCCATCGTCCACTCGCTTTTCGTGCCGTCTTGCGCAATGGCTTTAAGCTGCATCCAGCCTTCATCGCCTTGCGTAACGTAGTGCCCGGTCGCGCGGTTTCTCAAGCGGATTACCGAGCTTCCGTCATCTTTGGATTCAACCGTTTCCATATACCAATGGGTTATCGGGTCGGTAATACCGCCGGCAGCGCCAAATTTGACAAAGCCGTCTTTATCCTCGTACAAATATTGCCCGGCCTTGAACTGGTTAACGATTCGTACCGGAACGCCTGCCGGATCAACCGGCTCCAGCGCCCATTGCGGGCTTTCGAACGTGATATTGATATCGCCGCTGACTTCCGCGAATCCTAGCTGGTCTTCCTGGTGAATAACCAGGTTCGCGGACGGGTCGCCGGCATTCTTAATAATGACATAACCGGCCCGGCTGGAATCCGTTATGATCCATTGATCATCCGTGGTGCTCGTTGCAATGCTCCGGCTGTACAAAGGATCACGCCGCTGATTCGTATCCTCCATCGAGATGTAATGGCCGGTCGCGCGGTTCTTGATCCGCTTCACCCCGCCGCTTTCTTCAATCAGCCAATGGGAGCTCTCGTTGTCCATCGCCGTAAAGCCATAGCGGACAACGCCGTCCGAGCCCTCGTACAAATAATTGCTTTTCCATTTGTTCTTGATCCGCACATAGCTGTCCGACCCGCTGCTAACCGCAGCGACTGCTTGATTGTTGTCATTGTCTGCCGCATATACCGGAAACGCCGTCAACAGCAGCAGCAGCGCCATCAAAGCAGACAGCATTGCCTTGCTTCGTGCCATTCGTACTCCCCCTTAAGTCTCGTCAAGGATTAGTTGCATCTCCCATCTTAGAATGTAAGGGTTTACAGGACGAGGTGTATTATTGGGAATATTAGGTGTTATATTATGATGCTTGCCAGCCCATCGGCCGCTTTATCACTTCTTGCCGAATACGGCAAGGGTCAGAACAGAACCTCCGGCCAGCAGAATTGCAATCAGGATAAAAGAAATCCGCATGCCGGATAGAAACGACTGGCTGCCGTTCAACACCGCTCCAAGCAGGGCAACGCCAAGAACCGACCCAAGCTGGCGGCTTGCGTTGATCGCCCCGGAAACCGCGCCAGTCTGTTCCCTCGCTACGGAGGACATAACCGCCGCCATCAGCGATGGAATAGTAAAAGAAACTCCAAAACCTATCATAAGCAAGCCGATAAAAGTCCATGCATAGCTTGTGCCGGAATGGGTCCATGCCAGGATTAGCGTTCCTGCTGCTCCAAGGCCAAATCCTGCCGCCATTGGCTTCCGTGCGCCAATCCGGCTGACGATCCGACCGGTCAGAATCGGATTAAAGGCCAGCGGAAGCATCATCGGGAGCAGCGACAGACCGGCATCATGAGCCGATAACCCTTTACTCTGCTGGAAGTATAGGGGCAATACAAACAATACGCCGGACAATCCCACATTAATGGCCATTCCGGCTATCAGCCCCGTGGAAACGGTACTGTTCTTGAACAAGCTTAAAGGAAAGAGCGGAGCTTGCCCTTTTGCTTCAGTAAAGACAAACAGGATCATGCTCAAAGCCGCCAAACCAACCGTTCCCAAAATAACGGGAGAGCCCCAGCCGTAGTACTGTCCCTCCATCAAACTGAAGGATAACGCGGCTATGGCCGCCAAAGCGGTTACCTGCCCGCCTGCGTCAAAGCTCCTATGCGCGAATCGAGGAGTCTCTTCTAACTGCATGCAAGTCAGCAGCAGGCTAACTGCGGCAATCGGTACATTAAGCAAAAAAATGCTCCGCCAGCCAAACGAGTCAACGAGTATTCCTCCAACCACAGGCCCTGCCGCCATTGCGGCTCCCGTAACCGCGGTCCACGCTCCTAGTGCCCTGGCCCGTTCTCCCGGCACAGGATAGGCATGGGACAATAAGGTTAACGAGGCTGGCAGCAAAGCCGCTCCCCCGATTCCAAGAATAGCCCGCAAAGCGATGAGTGCGCCTGTTGTGGTTACGGCCGCAGATGCTGCCGATGCGGCAAGGAACAGAATGAGACCGCCGACATAGACCCGTTTTGCTCCCAATCGGTCTGCGAAAACTCCCATTGACAGCAAAAGCCCGGCAAACACGATTGTATAGGCATTCACTACCCATTGCAGATCTATGATCCCGCCCCCGAGATCTTCTTGGATCGCCGGAAGGGCAACACTAACGACCGTCATATCAAGCAGCACCATAAAATAGCCAAGCGATAGTCCGAGCAGAAGCAGCCGGCTCCTGCCGGATACTTGTTGCAAAGCTTTCTCCATTGTTTTTCCCCTACCTTACTCTTCATGTCGAATTCCCATAGAGTGTATAATGAATTCGATAAGAGATTAAGAGGAGAGCTTATCCTAGGAGTTTTTCTCCTACGATAGGAATTGAATAAACATTTCATATCGGGAAGAAGGAAGAAGGTTCTGAAGCATGGACGACTCTGTAAGATTAAAAGAGCTTGCGCAGTTTCTGAAGACGCGGAGAGCCCGGCTGTCTCCGGAGCAAGCGGGATTGCCGGCAAGCGGACGAAGGCGGACACCCGGGCTAAGACGCGGGGAAGTCGCTATGCTGTCAGGAGTAAGCGTGGACTGGTATACATGGCTGGAGCAGGCCCGTCCGATTCAGGTATCCGCGCAAGTACTGGACTGCATCAGCCGCGCGCTGCAGCTGGATGCCGACGAGCGGAAGCATTTGTTCCTGCTGGCTATCCAGCAGGTTCCGGCTGACCCCTCCTTGGACCAGAACAGAATCAGCGACAATTTGCAAATCTTCCTTGACCGTCAAGGTACAAGTCCGGCCTTTATAACCGATCAACGATTGATTATCAGAGCATGGAATAAAGCCGCAGACCTCATATACGGCCCCTTCGAATCGATGTCGGAGCGCGAACGCAACACCGTATGGCGCTCTTTCCATTTGCCCGGCGTCCGGGAGCTCCTGAAGGAGAATTGGGAGAAGCATGCACGGCACAGACTTGCCCAATTCCGTGCCGGTTACGCCAAATTCCCGGGCGATGCCTGGTGGCTGGAGATGATCGACGAGCTGCAGCGAACAAGCGAAGAATTCCGGGAATGGTGGCCGCAGCATGACGTGCTGAACGGACCGGAAGGGAAGAAAGTCAATTACCATCCGGTAGCCGGAACTTTAGAGTTTAACCAGCTTTCTTTTATCGTATCGGACTCTCCCCAGTTTACCGTCACCGTTAACCTCCCGGCCGATGAACAAACGGTCTCCAAGTTGGAGCAGCTGCTGATCTAAAATGTTTCTAATGAACCGTATGATTATGAAAAAAGCTTTCCTACGCTTTATTAATAGAAGCGTTGGGAAAGCTTTTGCTTATTCACTCGGATACTGCTCCAAAATCTCGCCCGTCCGTGACCGTGCAAGAATAACGGAATCCGGCCCCTCTTCTTGCTCCGATAAATAGAACCAGAACCTCTCGCCAGCCCCGTACTCGATGATTTGACAAGGTAGTTCTTTACCGCTCGATCTGCTCTTCTTCCACATGCTTACTATCTCGGAGTCATAGATCTTTCCGGAATACATGCCTGCGTAGTGCGGCACATCGCCTTTCAAATCGCCTTTCAAACCGTTAAACGACCAGCCAAACTTATGCTCCTTGGGCTCGGCTGAAGTGGAACCGCCAGTAAAATGCCAGCCGAATATCGTTTTCTTCAATCGCGCTGTTCCGAAATACTCCGGATAAGTACCCCAGTCATAAAATACGATGGCATTCATCTTCCCCAGCTTTTCAATATAAGCCACCCTTGCCATCGGCTGGTTTAGGGAAAGCGCGGCTCTCTCCATTCCTTGCTCGCCGCTCTGGCGAATGATTACTAAAGTACAAGTTAATAAAGCTAGGATGAAGCAGAACAGCACTATTTTTGATTTTATGCCCATGGCATGACCTCCCTCCAAATAATTCCACTTTACAGACGCAAAGGAAATCGATTTGTTGCGGAAAGCCTCCCTTCCTGCGAAAAACAAAACAGCCTGCAGAACATGAACGGTTCCGCAGGCTGTTAATCTTCTCTATACCTTCACCGACCTGGCTTGTTCTCTGTAGTCGATCGGGGCAAAGCCCGTAACGCTTTTGAATACCCGGTTGAAATGGCGTATATTCCCAAATCCCGTGCTCTCGGCGATAATCGTCACCTTTTCGTTGGAGGAGACCAGACGCCTCTTCGCTTCGGAGACTCTAAGCTCCGTCCAGTACTCGACCAACGAACTGCCCGTCCGCTGCTTGAACAACGTTGACAGATAAGCCGGGTTCAGATAAACCTTCTCCGCGACTTGCGTCAGCGACAAAGGCTCTTGATAATGCTGGTTCACGTACCGGATGACTTTCTCGATAGGATCATGGTCGGCGTTTTTCTGCCCGTTCGCGATACATTCGGCCAGCTTCTCCAGATAAGCGCTGCAGCAATCGATCAGCTCCGTGCGGGAAGTGAGAGAACAAATCTCCAGCAGCACCGCCTGGATCGTGCGGTCGCCAAGCCAGCTTTGCGTGAGCTCCAGCTTCTCCGCTTCCTCATACCCGTGGATCAGCAGCTTGCAAATCTGCTGGTGAATGACTTCCGGACTTCGGGCTTGCGAGCAGAGAGCCGTTACGAACATAGCCGCGTATTGTCTCGTCTGTTCCCGCTTGCCTTCCTGAATCGAGGACTCAAGAAGCTCAAGCGGAAGCTCTAGAAGCGAGCTCCAGGCCATCTCCTCTTCGCCATCCTTAATCCTCGAATAGCTGATCACGCGGTCGCCTCCTACGATTAAACGGTGCAGCTGGGCGATCTTCGCCTCATGGAACGATTGCGGAATTTCCTTGATTCCGCCTACGGTTCTGCCAAGTCCAATCGTTACGGTTAATCTCGACAAGGAGATCATGCGCCTGCGAATCGTCTCCGACAGTTCGAACAGCGGGTCGCCTGCCCCCGGCTGACCGGGCAGATTAACAAGCGCTACAACCTCGGTCTCGGATAAAATAAACGAAAACCCTTTTGCCCGCTGATCCAAAAGCTCTTGGACGATCTGCTGAATATACAGCTGGAACAAGCTTGGGTCCGCTTTCTCGTACCGCTCCTTATCGAGCAGATCCTTATCCAGCTTGATAATCATGCAGGCGAAACACGGCTCTTGGAAAGTAACGCCGATTCTCGCAAGCAAGGCTAGATCCGTCTCGTTCACATAACCCTTGAGCAGCCCTGCCACCAGATGCTCGCTTACATGCTGGCGAATGATCCGCGCATCGGCCGGCTCCGCCGTATACAGTTCAGGTACCTGCTGCTGTAATTTGGCGAGCTCGCTCTCCAGCTTCCCCAGCGTCTTGAACAGCTCCTCCCGCTCCACGGGCTTCATCAGATAATCCCTAACTCCATGGCGGAGCGATTGCTGCAAATACGTAAATTCGTCAAAGCCGCTAAGAACGATAACAAGCAGCTTCGGAAACCGCTCCTTCGCAATCTGAATCAGCTGCAGCCCGTCCATCCGGGGCATCCGGATATCCGTCAATAGCACGTCGGGTTTGAGGCTCTCCACCATTTCCAGAGCTTCGTACCCGTCCTTCGCTTCACCTGCAACCTCCCAGCTGCCGGAAGAGGACTCGATCATTTTGCGAAGTCCCCTGCGGAATATCGCCTCATCGTCAACAATCAGAATGTTTGGCATGTGCCAGTCTCCTCCCTATCCCGTCATTGAATAAGCGATTGGCATCGTTAAGATGACCTTTAACCCTTGGAACGGCATACTCTCCAGTTGCAGACCGTATTGCTCGCCGTAATGCAGACGGATTCTGCGGTGAACGTTCATCAGACCATTGCCGGAGGTACCTCCCAGATCATGAATTTTATCCATTCGCTTGCGCATCGCGCTTAGCTGCTCGCTGGTCATGCCAATGCCGTCGTCCTCAATGACAATCATGAGCATCCCCTGCTCCTGATAGCAGGACAATTGAATTCTTCCTTCTCCGATCCCTTTATCAAGCCCGTGATTAATGGCATTTTCTACGATCGGCTGAATCATCAGCGGAATAACCGGACAGCCGTACAACGATTCATCCACCTCTAGACGAAAATCAATCCGGTCGTCGTAACGCATCTTCTGAATCGTCATATAACCTTTTACATGGTCCAGCTCATCGCGCAGCGTTACGGTTTCCTTGCGCCCGCTTAACGAATATCGAAGCAGACGGCTTAAATTATTCGTCATCGTAACCACTTCCCTATTGCCCTCCACTTCGGCGTACATGGAGATTGAACCAAGCGTGTTGTATAGAAAATGCGGATTAATCTTGCTTTGCAGCGCGGCGATCTCGGCATCCTTTTCCCTGATTTCCGTCTCGTACAGACGGTAGCCCAGCTCGCTCAGATGAGACACCATCATGTTAAAGGCATTGCCCAGCTGGCCAACCTCGTCCCACTGCCGGACGGGGAACGATACCTTCAGATCGCCCCTCTCCACCTTGCGCATAAGCGAACGCAGCATCCGCAGCGGACTCGTAATTCTGAACGCGATAAAAACCGACAGCAACACGGCAAGTCCGACACAAATGCCGCCGATCAGTATAATCGAGTTGCGGACCACGAGACTGTCCTTCATCAGCACCGATACGGGAACGACGCCAACGGTGGTCCAGCCCGTTACCTCCGAGCTGACATGGGCGACAAGCAAGCTTTTTCCGTCTATCTTATGATGAGAGACGCCTTCATCCGACAAGCCTTCGATAACGGGATAAATCGCCGTTTTCTCCTTGCGCAGCACCAGATCTCCGGCACTGTCCGTCATGTACAGCGATTCCTTGCTTCCTAGGCTGACCTGAGACAACAGCTTGCGCACTTCCGCCGGATCGATATCAATCACGATATAGCCAAGCGTATCTCCGCTGTCGAAGCTTCTCAGCTCACGGGCAATCGAGAATACTTGATAGGCAGTCCCGCTTGTCGACTTAACTTCGTGGGTTGTTATAAAAGTCGGCTGTCCGAAGCGGCCCTTAGCCTTCTCCAGCCATTCCGTATTGCCGCCAAGCTGATACGTCGTCATGTATTGGCTTTCCGGCAGCACGACATAAGATGCGCCATGCTCGCCGAACAAGGAAATACCCATTATATCGACGCGTCCGTTAAGAAACACCTTGGAGACAAAGTTGTTTAAATCATCGATTTCCTGCAGGGATAAGGCTTCGCCGGGTTTTCTGGACGTTGCGAGAAAATCCAGAATCTCCTGATATTGATACGGCATCAGCGACAGCCGGTTCAGCTCATTCATATACGTATCGATATTCAGCGTCACCTGCTTCAACATCTGAAGCTGATACTTGCCGACCTGCTCCTCCATTTTGGAGGCAAAGATCGAGAAGGACCACGCACCGATCACTCCCAGCGGTACCACAATAAGGAGCACGTTGACTAGTATAAGCTTGCGGGCAAGCGCCAGATTTTTGAACCATTGCTGTAAGCGTCTATAGAATGTCATCATCGCCCACCCCGCTTATTTCGACAGCTCAAGATTGATTTGCTTTTCGGTTGCCTGGAGCGCCTGCTCCGGCGTCTGCTGACCGTAGATCATCCGTTCGAACTGCCGGATAATGACTTCGATAAAGCTATGCTGCTTCGTATGCTTCGGCCAGAAGACGACGGAATTGGCGGCGGCCGCGTAATCGCTGCGATAATTCAGCGACTTGAACGCTTCCGTATCCATCACCGCGCTGGCGCTGGGAACATGGCCCGCTTCCGCCCACTTGGCGCCATGCTCGGCCAGCCATTTCATGAACAGCATCGCCGCATCCCGCTTCTCCTGCGACATATCATGCTGCGACGGAATCGCCAGCGTATGGGAATCCGCCCATGCTGCCGGCTTATCATAGATCGTTGGCAGCGGCACTACGCCAAAGTTCAGGGCATCGTTTTTCTCAAGCGCGCCGGTTGCCCATACGCCCGTAATGAGCACTGCTGCTTTTCCTTCATTAAATAGCTTGAAGGAGTCCGGAATATTAGGCGGAATCAGCTTGCTCTTATACAGCCCATCTATATAGTTCAACGCCTTCAGAGCAGCCGGGTTGTTGAGCACCGCCTTTGTTCCTTCCGCGTTATAGAACTTCCCCCCGCCTTGAATCTGGTTATACAGACTCCACCAGAACCACACGGCATCAATCCGGGTGCTTGGCTGGGCAAGCGGGGCGACATCGCTAGGAACGGCCTGCTTGATTTGCTGAAGAAAATGGGTAAATCCGTCTTCCCCGCCTTGAAGCACCGGCTTGCCCTGCGCGTCAAGAACACCGGCCTGCTCCAGAAACGTCTTGTTGTAATACATGACAAGCATATGGGTATCCAGCGGTACGGCATAAGGCTTCCCTTGGAAGGATACTGCCTTCATCCCTGCTTTGTTATATAAGTTCCAATCCAGACCCGCTTCTTGCGCCGGGCCGGATAAATCTTCAATGTAACCGTTCTGTACGAATTGAGGCAAGGAGCTTGCGTGAATAATGGCCACATCCGGCGCGTTGCCGGAAAGTATGGCCGTTCGTAACCGCGAATAATAGTCGTCCAGCCTTGAATTCATCTGGACGACTTGAATGTCTTCGTGTTCTTTATTAAATTGATCGACCATCTCGGTCATAAACAAATTATCTCCCCCGCTGAAGGGGGTCCAATAATTAAGCTGAATAGCTGGTGCTTTAGGCTCGGCGGATGCCGCCGTGCCATTATTGCTATGGCTGCAGCCAGTCAAGGTAAGGCTTGCCGCGATGATGATACTTAAGCCTGATGTAAGATAAGAACGAAAGGACAAGCCTCTCATGACCAGCGCCTCCTAAAAAGAATTGTGAAGGATTTAGGTTAGTAAAATTGCTGAACAATTCTTGCTTCGAAAGCGTTACTTAAAGAATTGTGAAGGATTTAGGTTAGTAAAATTGCTGAACAATTCTTGCTTCGAAAGCGTTACTTAAAGAATTGTGAAGGATTTAGGTTAGTAAAATTGCTGAACAATTCTTGCTTCGAAAGCGTAATCCTATTGTGCGGAACTTCTCAAGATGTCCATATAATCGACATGCACCTCTGCTGTCGCATTCTCAAGTATAATGGCGTTCTTGCCCGCCTTCAATTGCAAGATGACCGATTGAGTCTGGTAATTGTTGCGTTTTCCGTTTGGAAAAACAATCCTTTTCGACTTGCCCCCGCTGCCGTCTATGCGAACTTGAAGCTCCGCATCATGGCCGGAGGAATTAGCGGCCGCCAGTCTGATCTCGTAAGCTCCGCTTACCGGCACTTGAATGTTGGCAAACCGCAAAGCCTCGCCTTCACCCGGCGTAATCACGGCCTTGCCTCCCGCTGACGAGAACAGATTCTCTTCTGCTTCGCCTTGCGTTCCCGCAGCCGCATACTCCGCTTCATATCTTGGTAGCTCAATGGCATCAATCTTGCCTTGCCCGCCTGCAATTGCGATATGAACCTCATTCATGCCCGCCGCGAGCGAAATGTCGGCATAAGCGTAACCCGTCCCATCCGTTTCGGGAAGCTCAACATCAACGGCTTGTTCACCATTGACGCTAACGCCTGCTTGAAGCTTTTCTCCCGTATCGTTCAGATAATGGATAAGAAGAGGTGCCGCAGTATGAATGGTGGAAGGAATCAGATCAAAGCTTACGTCAGCAGAGGCTTCCGCCGCCTTGAAGACTCCCATGCCCGCAGGAACCTCAATAGCTGTATCCAGACTTATCGGCTTGCCGATCCGCAAATTTCCCGCTTCATCCCATGCCAGCTTCTGCGCGCGAGCTTTCCGGTTGCCCCAGCCGTCCGTAGCCGCGGTTGTTGCGTGATAAACGATCCATTGCTCCGTACCGCCCGGCGAGGTTACGAAGGAATTATGTCCTGGACCGTAAACGCCGGCGTCCTCGTCCATCTTCAGAATCGGCTCCTGCGCTTTCGTCCAGTTCGAGGCCACCAGCGGATCAGCGCCCTCCTTCAGTGAGAGCATGCCAAGCGCATAAAACGGCGTCCAGCTGCCCGCTCCCGAATACACGATATGAACCTGGCCATTATGATGAAGAATCGAATGTCCTTCATTAATATAAGGAGGACCCCCTGCTTTCTCCCATTCCAGATCAGGCTCGGACAAAAGGACGCGAGGGCCGCTGATGGTCAGCGGATCGCTCATTGGGGCGATGTACGTATTTTGCTGCACGTTGATATCGCCTTCCCAGCCGGACCATACAAAATAAAGCTTGTCGTTGAGCTCCATCGCGAGTCCGTCGATCGCCCATTTATCGGTGTCATCCTTCACCTGGCCTTTAAACGTATAGCTGCCCATCGGATCATCGGTGTCCGCTTCCAGAACAAACATCCGGTGGTTCTCGTTCTGACCGTCGTCAGCGGCGAAATAAATGTACCATTTCCCCTGAATGAACTGGATTTCCGGCGCCCACAGCTCAGCTGAGTAATTGGTTCCGATATCCGGATACCAGACAACCTTCCGCTCAGACTGCTTGAAATCGATGGTACGGGATTTCATGACCATGATATCCGCGCCGTTGTGCGTAAACGTCATATAATAGTAGCCGTCCTTGTACACCACGGCGGGGTCCGGCGTATCGATCTCCGCCAGCGTATTTTTGAACGTACCGCCATGGCCTTTGTATTCGGCTGCAACCTGGCTTGCTTCGTTTGTGCTATCGTTCATTACCCACACTCCTATACTAGCCGCCGCGACCAGCAGCACCGCTGCTGTCAGGACAGCCCATCGTTTTGCGTTCAATTTCTGATTACCTCCTAAAAAGAATTGCGAATGCAATTCTTACTTCGTAAGCATCCATTTTTCTACTATTTAACACCGGCTTGCGTAATAGCCTTTACGAAGGAGCGCTGGCCTACGATAAAGATGATGAATACCGGCAGCGTTGCGATAACCGTCATCGACATCAGCTTGCCGTATGCCTGCGTATAGCTGCCCTGCGCCATCATCGCAATGCCTGCCGTAATCGTGCGCATCTCCGGCGAAGTTGTTGAATAAAGCGGCCATACGAAATCATTGTAAATGCCCATAAACGTAAAGATCGCGAGCGTAACCATAATCGATACCGAAGCAGGAAGCAGAATACGGGAGTAGATCTGCCATTTGTTAGCGCCATCGATCCGCGCGGCCTCTTCGATCTCTTTCGGAAACGCCGTGAAGAACTGGAACAATAGGAATACGCCAAATGCACCGGACGAATAAGGAAGGATAAGCGCCGCATACGTATTGATCCAGCCAAGGGCGTTAAATTCCAAATACATCGGCAGGAACGTCAGGACGCCGGGGATCATCATCGAACCGATAAATATCGGGAACATGAGCTTTTTAAACGGCAAGTCCTGTAGACGGGCAAGCGCGTATGCCGCCATTGACGAGAAGAGCAGGACAATCGCCGTGCCCGCAGCGCCGACGAACAAAGAGTTCGAGATCCAGCGCGTAATCGGAACGTTCATCAGGTTGCCTTTTAACCCGTCCAGGTAGTTCTCGAACGTTGGTTTCTTCGGAATCAGACTCAGCTGTCCGGCAAGAGCCTCGAAATCGTTTTTGAAGGAAGTGGACAACATCCAGATGAGCGGAAGCAGGAAAATAACCGCTATGATGACTGCAACGAGAACAAGTAATGTTTTTTTCATGCTTCTACTCCTTCCTTCCGTAAGCGATTTTGTACTGGACAGCCGACACGATAATAATGATAAGCGCCATCAGAATCGCCATCGCCGAAGCCGAGCCGACCTGCTTGCCTTTAAACGCTTCGTCCAGCACGTTCATAAGCAGAACCTTCGTACTGTCGCCGGGACCGCCACGCGTGAGGAGGAACGGCTGCGCGTACACGTTAAACGATGCAATGGTTGAAGTAATGATGATAAACAGCATAACCGGACGGATCGATGGCAGGGTGATGCTGACGAACCTTTTCCAAGCATTCGCACCGTCAATCGAAGCCGCCTCGTAATAATCCTCCGGCACTTCATTCAGCGCATTGGTGAAAATAATCATATTAAAGCCAATCGTCCACCACAGCGTAGTCAATACGAGCGACACCCACACCCACGGCAAATCCGTCAGCCACGCAACCGGATCAATGTGAAGCTTGGCTAGCAATCCGTTCAGGAAGCCCGCGTTCGTATCGAACATCATCAGCCAGATAACGGCCATTACCGAACCCGATATGGCGTAAGGCATGAAGTAAAACGTACGGAACAGTCCGCGGATCCGCTTCGGCAGCTGATTCAGCAGCAAAGCGAGCGCAAGGCCAAGAATAACCAGCAGCGGAACCGAGTACAAAACGAATTGCACCGTATTCCACAGACCGGTTGTAAACTGTTCGAACAAATAAGAGCCGGGCGTAAAGATTTTAACGTAATTATCGAAACCTACGAATTTATGCGAATCCGACAGCAGTTCGAAGTTATGGAACGAAATATAAATGCCGTATAAAATCGGGATCAGCAGAAAAGCGCAAAAGCTGAGCAGGTACGGCAGTACGAACAAGGTTGACGTTAAGCGGGATTGCAAAGAGCTCTTGACCATTACAGCTCCTCCATTCTGATTAAAGGTATAAACAGAGGGACGAAGAAGCTGGTTGTCAGCTTCTTCGTCCTGCCGTACTTATTTTTTCATCGCTTGTCTGGACTTCGCTACGGCATCGTCCATCGCTTTTTGAGCGTCCTTCTTGCCAAGCAGCGCATTGCTCAGTTCGCCCCAGATCGGATCGGAGATCGTTCCCCAGTTCAGAACGTTTGGCGCGAATTGAACGTAATCAAACGATTTCGCTACGTTGCTTTGCATGTCGAGAGCTTTGAATTCCGCGCTTTCCAGCATTGGCTTGGAAGCCAGCGCTTGGCCGGAAGCCGCCCAATCCATCGAGTTGGTCGATACGTATTTCAGGAAGTCGCCGATGCCTTTAACGACATTTGCGTCTGTTACGCCTTTAGGCAATACGAAGTTATGGGAGCCTGCATATACCGCTTGTTTAGCCTTGCCGATTTGCGGAACCGGAGCTACGCCGTACTTGATGCCCGCTTCGTCGAATTGGCCTTTCATCCAAGGACCGTTAAATTGAATCGCGTTTTTGCCTTGCAGGAACAGCGTATTTTCTCCGTCCTGTTGAACATTGCCCGGCGATACGCCTTTGTCTACGAGGCCGCGCATCCATTGCACCATTTCAACTGCTTCAGGCGAGTTGTAAGCGACATCCGTACCGTTCCACAGGTCGCCGCCATTTTGCCATACCAGCGTCGGGAAAATAAATTGCTGCGGCCAAAGCGTTGGAACTACATATCCGTATACGCCTTTCGCTTTGTCTGTCAGCTTCTCAACATCGGCTTCGAATTCGGCGCGGTTTGTTGGCGGAGCCGTAATTCCCGCTTTGTCGAACAAATCTTTGTTGTAGTACATGACGAGCGGATGGATATCAAGCGGAATGCCGTACCATTTGCCGTCGATTGTCTCGTAGTTTACCGGAGCTTCTACGTAATCGGTTTTATTAATCGAAGCTGCCGCCGCCAGATCGTCCAACGGCTGAAGCTGGCCTTTGTTCACGTAAGTCGGAATTTGGTCAACGTGCATGATCGCCAGGTCCGGACGGTCTTTGCCCGCGCTCATCGCTACGTCAAGCAGTTTGTAGTATTCGCCGTTCGGCTGAATGACGAGCTTCACTTTGTACGTGTCCTGGGAAGAGTTGTATTTCTCTACAATCTTCTTCATGAACTCGCCGTCAGCACCGGAGAACGGTGTCCAGAACAGGATGTCGGCTTTCTCCGCTTTCGCGTCTCCGCTATTTCCCGCAGCCGCGTTTGCGCCGCTGTTTGCCTGGTTGTTTGATCCCGCGTCTTTGCCGCCGTTATTGCTGTTGCTTCCGCAGCCTGCTGCCGCAACAAGGCTAAGTGCGATTAACGAGGTACCTAAGACCTTCATCGATTTCTTCATGTTCGCTTCCCCCTAGAATGTGTGTGTGGCTCTTTCTGATACTCATTCTAGCTGGCCGGGGATAACGCGCCCATGTCGCTTTTTTAGAAGGAATGGACATATTTTTAGATCGTTGCGAAAAATTTGTCCCCAGCCTGAACGCAAAACCCCGGACAGCTGGGAGAATTTTCTCGTGCTGTCCGGGGTTTGTCAGAAGCGGCTGATTCGCTGGTCTTAACGATGCGCGGCATCGTTAAGACCGTCCAATAATGCCTTTTTGGCCGGTAATCCGGCTAACTTGCGGACCTTAACGATGCGCGGCATCGTTAAGCCCGCTCAATAACGGCCGTTCCGACCGCAACTCGGCCATTTCCTGCGGAAACCAGCCGATCGCGTCGACCAACAGCCGCCGAAGCCCCGATTACTTGCCTTCGTTGATCGCTTTGATCAGCTCAAGCGGCACCTTCGGCTTGCGGTCGTACGTCAGCAGACCGTTGATCTCCTGCTCGACGTCCGTCAACTGCGTATAGCAGTAGCCTTGGACAACGCCGGAGAAGATAAGCGGCTGAATAACGTTGCGGAGACGTTCAACGAAGTCCTCGTCGCTCGATGCGCCGGAATAACCCCAGCCTTCCCATTCGCTCTTCTTGTAGGCAATGCCGCCGAACTCGGTGATGATGATTGGTTGTCCGTCATATTCGTATCCCGCTACGCTAAGGCGGCGGTTAGCCGGCATAGCCGATACGGCTTTTTCTACGCTGCCATAACGGTCTTCGAGTACTTCGCGTCTCCACTCGTAGTCATGGATGTTGTACAGGTCGGTTGCAACCATTTCCCAACCGTCATTGGAGATGACAAGGCGGGTCGGATCAATCGACTTGGTCAAATGGTACATCGCAAGCGCATGCTGCTGCTGACGAACGTCGACCTGAATGTTAGGCACGCCCCAGCTTTCGTTCAGGGGTACCCATACCGCGATGCACGGATGGTTGAAGTCGCGGTCGATCGCTTCCTGCCATTCCTTCGTAATGCGGCGGACGTATTCTTCGGAGTAGTCGCAAGCGTTCGCCATTTCGCCCCATACGATCAGCCCCAGCTTATCGCACCAGTACAGGAAGCGCGGGTCTTCGACCTTCTGATGCTTACGCGCGCCGTTGAAGCCCATTTCCTTCATCAGCACCACATCCTGCTTAATCGCTTCGTCCGAAGGAGGTGTCAGGTTGCCGTCCGGGAAGTAGCCTTGATCCAGAACAAGCTTGCTGTAATAAGGACGGTTATTCAGATTAAACTTGCCGTTCTCGAGCGAAATTTTCCGCATGCCGAAGTAGCTTGTCACCCGGTCAACTTCCGCACCGTCAACGTACACCACAAATTCCGCGTCGTACAGGTTTGGACGCTCCGGCCACCAGAACCGGTCCATGCCATGGTCGTTCAAGCCGCTCAGCTTAATCTTCCGGCTTTCTTCTCCCGCACGCACTTGATACGTATCTTCCGACACAACCTCTCCGGCAAAGGAGATCTTTACCGACAGGCTGACATTCTTCATTCCTTGGGCAAATCCGCCAACAAACGAACGGATCTGAATTTCATTCGTATCGATATCCGCCACGTATTTCACTTTGCGAAGATGAACCGGCGATACCGCCTCCATCCACACGGACTGCCAAATGCCCGTTGTACGGGTATACCAGATCGAACGGGATTTCTCTTCCCAGAACTGTTTGCCGCGCGGCAGGAATACATCCATGCCGTGGTCCACTGCTTTTACCACAAGCGTGTTGTCGCCGTCCGAGCGCAAAGCTTCCGTAACGTCAGCCTGGAACGGGGTATGACCGCCTTCATGGGAAGCGACCAATTGGCCGTTTACCCATACATAAGCTTCATAATCTACGGCGCCGAAATGAAGCACAACCCGTTTTCCTTGGAAGGACTTCGGAATATCCAGCTTTCTGCGGTACCATACCACATCATGAAAATTCGGATCGCCAATGCCGCTTAGTTCGCTCTCAAAGCTGAACGGCACTTGGATTTTTTTCGAAAAGCTCTTGCTGCCCGAATGCCAGCCTTCTTCCCCGCCTACGCGCGCATCGTCAAATTCAAATTCCCATTCCCCGTTCAGGCATTCCCATGCGTTACGGTTGAATTGAGGTCTAGGGTATTCGGCTCTTGGCAAGTTTGTCATCTGTTACGCCTCCATTAGTTAACCAGTTAGTTGTTATATTAACAAAACCATATGAATCTGTTGCCTATTTTATCGCCTGCCCCATTAACCGTCAACTAAAAAGTTGTTTTATTAACAATTAGGTTATATAATAGCCAAGACAACGGAAAGCGAGGAAACCGGCGTGCATATACAAGTCAGCACCAAATATATGACGATGCTCGAATGTTTTTCATCGGAGACGAGGGTGAAGATGATCGAGCTGCTTAATAACGGACCGATGAGCATCAAAGAGCTCGCGGAAACGTTAGGCTTGTCGTCGGCAATCGTAACGAAGCATATTCAGAAGATGGAGGAAGGCGGCCTTATCAAGACCGAAAGCCTGTCGGGAACCCGGGGAAGCCCGAAAATGTGCTCGCTCGCTATCGACTCGCTTACCCTGCAGCTTCGCACCTCTTCACAGGAAAAAGCTTTGAATGAGGAAACCAAATATACGGTGGAAATCCCGATTGGCCAATATTCGGATTATGCGGTTAAGCCAACCTGCGGCCTTGCATCGGAGAGCAAAATTCTTGGACTTGTGGATGATCCGAGGTACTTCTCCGATCCGGAACGAATGAATGCGTCGCATCTATGGTTCGGCAGCGGTTACGTCGAATACCGTGTTCCGAATTACTTGCATGCCGGACAAGCGGCTTCCCAGCTGGACATCTCGCTCGAGCTCTGTTCGGAAGCCCCTTCGTATAACGAGAATTGGCCTTCCGATATCAGCTTTTACATCAATGACATTGAGGTTGGCATATGGACTTGCCCGGGGGACTTCGGCAGCAAACGCGGAGCGCTAACCCCTTCCTGGTGGCAGCTTGGAACGCAGAACGGTCTGCTCAAAAGTTTGTCCATTCAGGCGACCGGTACGTTTCTGGATGGCGTTAAGCTGTCCGAGGTCACTCTTACGGATGTCGGCTTGAAGCTTGGCGAGGATTTCCGCTTCAAGCTCGCTTCTCTCGAGACTGCCCGCCATTGCGGCGGAATCAGCCTGTTCGGCAGACACTTCGGCAACTACAAGCAGGATATTATGGTCAATGTCTATTACAAAGATAAGATCAGAACCGAATAATAGAAAAAGCCGATCATAGGCATTCCCGATTAAACAGGGACTACCGATGATCGGCTTTTTTTATTTCTAATGATAGAATTAGACTAGCGAAGAAGAACCGGGAATTCCGCAATCCGCAGCCTTGCGCAGCCATAAGGAACCAGTTCAATTTCTTCGAGCGGTTCCTTGCTGGCAACCGGACTAACCGGGGGCGTTCCCGCTGAGTTCATCTCCATCGTCCACTGAGGAATTCTGCGTGCGTTTACCCTCATGCGCAGCGGGGGATTGTCTGCGGCAAACGGCTGCCTCCGGACTTCCTCCTCCAACACCCTTCCCTTATCGGCAAGCGTCAACTCGTTAAGCTCCACGCCATAGTTCCACGGAGATTGCGGATACAGCTCCCAGTCATGATAAGGCGGGTAAGTGCGGTGCTTCTGCCACTGCTCCTTGACTGGAATAGCCAGCATAAGGGGGCCATATTGAACCCCGGCAGCTCCGTTCGCGCGCGGAATAAGTGTCGCGTGCCTAGGCAGAGTAAGCAGAAGCTCGTCTTCCGGCATCCATATACGTTCAATAGAAACAAAACCATTCACGGGCTGCAGCGGATAAGGCTCGCCATTAATCTGCAGTACGGGCTCCTCGCACCATGCAGGAATTCTCAGCTTCATGGCGAAAGCCGCCGAAGACTCCAGCCCGACCTTTATGTTGACCGTATCCCTGAACGGGTATGAGGTCTCTACTTGGATCTCTGCTTTTGTTTTCTTGTCTGACCCTAATGCAGCTGTTACTAGGCAAGGTGCGTAGGAGATTGCCGCTATTCCGCCGCCTTCCGAAGCCATCCATAATCTCGCCGCAAGCTTTGGCCAGCCTTGATGCATGTTGGCCGTACAGCAGCCGAAATGCGGCTCGACCCCGAACAGATTGGCTTCATTGTTGTTTTCCGTCCAATTGCGCTTGGCATGCGTACACATAATCTGATTCGCCTGCTGATCATACTGGTGAACCTTCCAGTCCGGACTTATCGCTGCGGGCAGCGCATTATAGGCGATCTTCTCCAGAATGTCCCCGAAAAAGCCGTCCCCGGTTATACGTATAAGATTCTCCAGAGAGTACATATACTCGACAACCGAGCACAGCTCTGTCCCCTGGCTTGGATGAGTGCCGGCAAGCCATTCATCGCCGGAGAACATCCCGTTCACCTGGCCATGACAAGCCATAACGCTGTTAATGGCTTTATATACAACCGCTTTATCCGTCTCATCGCCGGTCAGCAAATACTGTAGGGCCGGCTGCTTGAAGGACATAGCCACATTCACCACATGGACCCGGTGATCAAAGGAGGTTTGACGGTACCAATACGGATATTGCTCATACAGCCCTTTCCAGTCCTCGGTTTGTACGATCAGCAGCTGCGCCAACTCCATTAAGAACGGATCACCGGTACGGTTGTACAGCCAATACACGCTAATCAGATTATCCCCGCCCCTTGCCTTCGCCCAATCGGCAAGCGGACGTTCCGGCAGCTGCTTCAGCTGGTATCTAAAGTAATTGGTCATAAAAGGGATAACCCGTTCGTCGCCGGTATACTCCGCATGCTGGATGAGCACCTTCAGCATGACCATCCGGCTCCACCAGTCGTCATTCGAAGCAGGCCCGAATTGCCCATCCTCCCTGGCACTCTCCAGCGTCCAATCGATCCAGGGCTTCACCTTATTGATCAGTCTCTCATCCTCTAAAAGATACGCGAGAGGCAATAGCCCGTCCAAATAATAAGGTCCGCGTTCCCAGCTCTCCCCCGTTCCGCCAAGCCAGCCGCTGCTTGGACCAACATGGCTCCAGAACTCGTCCAGATGCCCGGTCATTCCCTCCGCTTGAATCTCCAGCTGATCCTTCAGCCAGCCTGCGGGCCGGATAGCGCCAAGCGGAAGCTCTTCAAAAGAAACAGCCTTCAGCGGTTTCAACACGTTGTTCACCTTGAATCCCCCTAGGTCGTGATCTTTATCGCTTCGTCATTCCGCTCAGCTTTACCTCTGCAAAATCACGACATATGCCTTTATATTTTATATCTAATTAGATATAAGAGACTGCAGGATACGTTTGCTATACTACTTTATGAAAACGCTTACTAAAGCGTTGATCATAATAGGATGAGGAGATGAATGAGGTTGAAAAAATGGAAAACCCTGCTCGTCGGAGCGGCCGCAGCCGTTATGCTTATGCCGCTTCACGTGAGCGCGTACAGCAATCCGATTACGATTTCAGACTCCTGGCATTGGGCGAACAACGATTTCTATGGCGAAGGCGACCCGTATATTTTGAAATTTAACGGCACCTATTATCTTTACGTCAGTACCGTTGACGATCAGAGCGGCGTTAAAGTATGGTCCTCTACTAATCTCGTCGACTGGAGCTATCGCGGCTTGTGTACGACGGAAGCGATTACCAAGGCGGCGTATGCGCCTGAAGTCGTCTACTGGAACGGCATGTTCTATATGTACACCTCCCCTGGGGGAGGCGGTCATTACGTGCTGCAGAGTACGAGTCCAACAGGCCCGTTTACGGTTGCAACAGGCAATCTGGGCATGGGAATTGACGGCAACGTCTTTATTGACGATGACGGCAAATGGTATTTCTACTCGACCGGCTCCAATACGATTAACGCACGGCCGATGACAAGCCCTACGGCCTTTGGTGCCGCAGTCGGCACCGGCTTATCGATGGCAGGCTGGACGGAAGGCTCCACAACCTTCAAGCGCAACGGCAAATATTATATGACCTATACCGGCAATCATGTGTGGAGCACCGGGTACCGGGTCAATTACGCAACCAGCGCAAGCCCAACGACCGGCTTCGCGCCGGCGGATAGCCAGAATCCGGTTCTGATCGACACGGAAGGCTCGAATGTCGGACTTGGCCATAACAGCGTGATCAAAGGTCCTGACCTGGATTCGGATTTTATGGTCTACCACAGTCATGCATCGAATGGCAATCTGACCTACCCGGGCCGCAAAATGAATCTGGACCGCATCGCCTGGAACGGAGATAAGATGCTGGTCCTTGGTCCAACAACGGCTTCCCAGCAAAATCCCGAGCTGGCGGATTTCGAGGACCGTTTTAACCGCACCTCTATCGGAACCGGCTGGACAACTATCGGGGGCGGCACATGGGGGATCTACAATCAAGAGCTGATGTGGCAGGATACGATTGGGAACACCAATACTTACCGCCAAGTTACCAGCGCGGGCACTGCCGGCGATTATACGGCGGAGTTCAACACCAAGCAGATGAAGCAGGGTACCAGCAGCAATCCGGTATACGGAACCGTCTTCTCCTACACCGATGAGAGCAATTACGGAACAGCCGTCTTGAACCGCAGCCTGAACCGGCTGGAAACGAACTTTGTGGTTGGCGGCGTCAGCCAGGGCTGGCAATATTCCGCGCTGCCTTCCGGCTACGACTATACCAAGTGGCATCAGATCCGCGTTGAGAAAGCCGGTACCAGCTTCACCGTGTTTGTGGACGGCATGAAAAAACAAACCCGGACCGTCAGCGGCATCGGCGGCGGCAAAATCGGCTATACCACAACGGATGCCCATGCGGACTTTGGTTATACGGCCTTTAGCAATAAAGTGAACGGCAGCAGCGCATGGAATGCGTACAAGCCTCTTCCGGGCAAAATCGAAGCCGTTCATTATATGAACGGCGCTGAAGGAACGGCTTATCACGATCTGACGGCCGACAATATCGGCGGTGCTTACCGCAGCGGATCGGTCGATATTCGCAGCTCGGCAGCCGAAGGCAAAAATGTCGTGGGCTGGAATCAGACCGGAGAATGGCTGAAATACCGCGTGAATGTGGCGGAGACCGGCTATTATGATCTGGATGTGCGTCTTGCGACTACGTTTACCGATGCAAGCTACCGCGTATGGGACGGCGCGACCGACCTGACCGGCGTCGTTGGCGTGCCAAGCTCCGGCGACTGGGAAACGTGGATAACTTCAAGCAAAAAAGGGCTGTATCTGACAGCCGGTTATCATGAGCTGCGCTTTGAGTTCGTCAAAGGCGAATTCGATTTCTCGGGCATGACGTTCTCCCGCGGGGATGCGGTGACCAGCCTGTCGGATGACTTTAATGACGGCAATGATAACGGCTGGACAAGATTTGAAGGCAACTGGTCCGTCAATTCGGGCGAGCTGGACTCTGCTGGCGGAGGCGTATTCGGCAAAACAACGATCGGCAATGAGCGTTGGGCGGATTATACGGTTGAATCGGATATCAAGCTCGTCGACACGACCGGGGACGCCGGCGTCTTGGTAAGAGTGAATAATCCGTCAAACGGTACCGTGCTGGTTAACAACCCCGATTACATTCAAGGCTATTATGCTTTTATCAAACCGGATGGCGTCTACCTGGGCAAGATGAATTACAACTATGCGGGCGTCGCCTCCTCCCCTGTATCACTGGCAGCGGGGGCTTGGCATCATATGAAGGTTGTCGCTTCGGGAACGACGATTAAGGTCTACGTAAACGATATGACAACTCCGAAAATCACCTATACCGATAACAGCGGCAATCCGTTTACTCACGGGAAGGTAGGCCTGCGCACGATGAATAACCACACGCGGTTCGATAATTTCAAAGTTAACCCGTAATGCAAAGGAGGCAGACCATCATAGGTCTGCCTCCTCCTTATTTATGAGGGCAAAATCAGCTGAGTCGGTATAACAAACCTGCCTTGAAGCTGCTCACCGCGAGCGATATGGCCCATCAGCAGCGAGACGGCCTTGGCGCCGATTGCGGTTTCGTTTTGGCGGATATAAGCTACCTCCGGAATCCCGGTATCGTCAAACGCAACCAATTGTTTATCTGCCGCCCGGTTTATCCTTTTCAAAGCATGATAAGCCAATCGGGCAAGCTCCACATCCGTAGCAACAAGGCCGGAGAAGCTGCCATGATGCATAAGCATCCATTGATTGATAAGCTCAGCCCCATCCTTCCTTGAGACGTTAAATCTCTCATAAGGAACGGTATATCGTAAAACGGATGATGGCTTCAGCCCGCAATCAGTCACTGCGCTTTCGAAGCCTGCAAGCCTGTCGGCCATTACGCTATGCTCTACGGGGGGTGTCAGCAGGGCAAGACGATCATGTCCCTTTCTGAAAAGATACGATACGGCTTTTCGCGCACCCGCCTTATTATCCGAGCAGACGCTGACGACAGGCATATCGTTGTAATAACGGTCGATCAAGACTACCGGACATTCGAGCTCCTCCGCCCTTATAACCGTCTGGCGTTCATGCTGAGCTCCTATGGAGAAGAGGATTAAACCGCCGATGCCAAGCGCGCCAAGATCTTCAAGCGATTGCAGCTCTTTAGCGGTGCTGCCCCTGGATACGCGGATCACCAGCGTATAGCCATAGCTGTTAACCGCATTTTCGATAGCATCCAAAAGGCGCTGTTCCACCTTCGTACGCATGGAAGGAATGATCATCCCGATAAGCTTGCTGGACGAATGGCGGTTTGCCGGGAGCTCCGGCCCCCCTCTGCTTCCTTCATCAGCCGAGAAAAACAGTTTGTACGGCGCTTGTCCGGCAACAAACGTGCCTTTCCCCTTGGAGCGAACGACAATTCCCTCCTCCGCGAGACCGGCCAAGGCATTTTTGGTGGTCATCAGACTGACGTGAAACTGCGCGGCCAAATCCGTCTCGGACGGTATCCGGTCACCCGGACGCAGATTACCAAGCGAGATTTGGGTTTTGATAGCTTCCTGAATTTGTTTATATAATGGAATATCCTTCAAGGGCGATCACCACTTTTACTATACTGTGCCAGCCCCCCGCAAAACAACAAAAATCCCCTTCCGGACTTCCGGAAAGGGATTTTTTCGCTTATTCATTTTTTCTTCAGCAGATCTTCGATTGCTTTGCGCGTGTCGGCGCTGAACTCCTTGAAAAATTTGATCAGCTCCGCATTGCACAATCCCGCGTTATACAGCATTTGAATCGTAATAAACTCCGGCATTCCTTTATCGTTGACCGAAGTAATAATTCCCGCTTTCATCGCTGCCGAAGTCGAAGTCTTCGTCCAGCTCGGCGGCGTTTGGTTACCCGAAATGTTAACATGAGTCTCAAGCGCGGCAATCCGCTGCTGAAGCTCCTCCATTTGTTGTTTTTCCGCTTCTGTCATTGGTTTATCCTCCTCCGGCGCATAGGCTCTAAGCAAATCGTCTTCCGTCCCCGCATATTCATTCAGATCGACATTACCGCTAATGCCGGACACCTTCCGGGTCCCGCTAGGCAAGGTACCGCCCGAGCTTCCGTCGCTGTATTGCCAGAACGTCCATTTGGTCCAAGCCTTGGCATCATCCGGCGGCGTTGTAGCGTTGTATCTGGCAATCCACAACGAATAGTTGCTCAGCGAGATATCAAAATGATTCGCAAAGGCGTTGCCGGTATAAAAAATCGGCTTTACGCCAAATAACCGCTCCGTCTCTTCCAGAAAAGCTTTCGCTACCGCGCTCATGCCGGCATCGCTAAGGTTGCCCGAATTCGTCTCGTAATCCATTACGGGAGGTAATAGCAGGCTGCTGGCTTGCGAAGCCGTTTGATGAAAATACTGCGCTTCCCGTTTCGCCGCAGCCGAGGAGGTTGCCCTCAGAAAATGATAAGCCCCTACCAGAAGTCCGGCCGCTGCCGCTCCGTTGGCATTTTGCAGAAAGGTTGGATCCTTATAGTTCTCCCCTTCGGTTGCTTTGACAAAAGCAAACGTTATGCCGTCGCCCGCTACTTTCGACCAATCAATCGTTCCCTGGTAATGGGATACGTCAATGCCTTGGGCATTTCCTTTAGTTCTTCCTTGCACGACATCCCCTCCTTCGGGTCATTCATGTATCTTCTTTCTATTAGTAGATTCATGCGCTGGTAGATGGGACACGGCATTTTGGCACAAAGAAGACCGCCCTGCGGGAGGGCGGTCTTCTTGGAATTCATTTTCAATTCGAGCATTACGGCGCAGCCGTCAGAGTGAAAGCTTCCCAGCCGCTGACGCTGTCGCGGTTGGCAATCAGCATGCCAAGGTTCAAATCCGCGCTGACATATTTATTGTTGGCGACCGACTTGAACGATACCGTGCCGTCGGCATTGGTTGATTTGGTGAATTTCTCCCAAGCCGCAATACCTTGCGCCTGCGCGATCAGCCTGCCGTTGTTGTTAAGATCGGCACTGACATATTTATTGTTGGCAAGCGACAGGAACGATACCGTGCCGTCCGCGTTCGTCACCACGATAAATTTCTCCCATGTGCCAACGGAAGTGCGGTTGGCTACTAGCGGCGAAGCGCCGGTATTTTCTGCCGTAACGTACAGATTGTTGGCTTTCGCCTGCAGGCTGGAAGGCGCATTCAGCTTCGCGTAAGCTTTGAACATATTTATAAGGGTCGTATTTGGCGTAAAGTTGTTGGTTGTGAATTTGGCAAGCTTCGATTGCATCGTTGCAATGCTGTCGCTGCTTACGTTCGGGAACGGGTTCGTATTGTTCTGGTACAAGCCCCAATTGCCGCCGCTCGTTACTTTAAAAGACCAGTTCGTCCAGGATACGTCAAGCGCATCCAGGCCGGACAGCCATTTCTCCCATAAGTCGTTATGCGTAAACAACGTGAACTCGCCGGAGTAGACCGGCACATTCCAGTTATTCTGATGCCAGATAATATCCGAGAACCACTGGTTGATGCTGTTGTTCTGGCTATTCCAGTCCGTATCGTTCCAGTCATAGCTATGCACCTCGTACACCACGTTCGTCCAGCCGTATGTCGATGGAGCCACGATATTGTTCCAGTAGCCGAAAGCTTCCACGTAAATCATATGATCCGGGTCAATCGCGCGGACGGCTTTGTACAGACGGTCATACATTTGGCTGATCGACAAGCTTCCGTTATTGCTAACCGGTTCATTCAGCAGATCGTAGCCGGCAATCGTCGGGTTGTCTTTGTAGTGAGTGGCAATCCGCTGCCACAGCTGCACAACCCAGTTCTGGTACGTGGTATTGCTCCACAGCTCGTTGGCGCCTTCGCGGCCGCCGCTTTGCCAGCCGTTCATATTGCCCGGTACCCCGTGCAGATCAAGCAGCACATACAGACCGCGGGATTGCGCGTTAGATACCAGCCAGTCCAGATTGCCGAACGATACGGCATCCGACTTCATCGTACCGTCGCGGTTCATCATGTTCTCCCAATAAATCGGCACCCGGATAAAGTTAAGACCCATGTTTTTAATCGTGTCCAGGTCGCTTGCCTGAATCCATAAATCCTGATAGCTGTCCTTCAAGGAATCGACTGCGGAAGATCCAAAGCGGTTAATCAGCGTTCCCCGGACCGTCCACTCGTCGGTGCCGCCAAGCGGGGACATCCAGTTTTCTTCCATCATCCAGCCGCCAAGGTTCGTGCCATGGAGACTGACGACGCTGCCATTGCCGTTGTTGTTCTTAATCTGTTTTCCGTTTGTCTTCAGAAAATCGCTTGCTCCGATAGCCGCATCCGCATGTTGTACCTTGATGGAGCCCATCATCCCCACCGCAAGACAAGCCGTCACGGCCAAGGTCAGTACTTTTTTCAGTTTCATTAACAAGCCTCCTTAAAAGAATTGTCGCCTCAGTGGCCTATCCGGCCAATTGTGATGCTTCTTACTTCATAAGCACCTTTCCTAATTATGAAATCGATTACAAACAATAATATAACGACCTGTCCGGCAAAAAGCATTGGCTATTTTTTAGATTCAATTGTACGATTTTCAGGGTTTGAACAATTAACGCGATTAATTCCGGCACAAAGAAGCCGCCCTGCTTGAGGGCGGCTATCTAAGATTCCTAGAACCAATCTCCGTAACCCAGCTTCCGCAAATTGTTCGCGGAAGTCTCCAGGCAATGAAAAGGATCTTTACCGTATACGTCATCCTGCTCGACCAGGAAATATTTCGCGCCGCTGGCAGCTCCCGCGTTCATAATGCCGCTGATGTCGAGGCTGCCTTCTCCAACCTCGGCGAACTGCACGATATTATTGAAAGCGTTCATTATGCCCTGCATATCCATCCCTTTTGAAAAATCGTAATTCAAAGCGCCAATGCGGTAATCCTTCAGATGAATCAATGCAATCCGGCCCTCGTATTTCTGGATAAAGGTAACCGGATTTTCCCCGCCGCGCTGCACCCAGTGAACATCCATTTCAAAGCCCAAATGCTTGGTATGATTCTTAATGATGTCAAGCAAATACTCGCCGTCAAACTTTTGGAACTCGGCATGGTGATTGTGGTAATAAAGAGAAATGCCGTGAGGAAGCAAACGCTCTGCGTAACTGTCCGCTTGCCGGACGAACTCAAGCACGGCTTCTTTATCGCCCATGGAGGTGAAGGGCAGCATCGGAATGCGCAGATAACCGCAACCGAGCGTCTTGCAGTCGGCAACGATCTTCTCGAAATGAGTCGATAGAAATTCCCCCGGCATGCCGGGCACCATAGGATCAACCGCTGCGCTTAAAGAAGCGATTTCGATATCAAAGTCCAAGCTTGCTCTGCGAAGCTCCGTTACGTTTTCTTCCGTCATGGGTATTTGCGATACTTCAACGCTCCGATAACCGAGCTCCCTTACTTTACGCAGCGTTTCATATACGCCAAGCTCTTCCGCTTTGCCCTTTAACATCATCATTTGAACGCCGATTTTACCTTTATTCATGGTAGTCTCCTCCTCCAATACGCGTTTTTTATGCGTTAACCGGATATTTATTTTCTGCTTCAATGCGTTTATTCAGCTCGGCAAGGAAGAGCTCTTCATCGAACGGAACCTCTATTTCCTTGCCCAACCAGCTCGACAGATGAATCGCGTTGGCAAGTCGAACACCGTGGATACCGTCGCTGCCCGGCGCGATAAGAGGCGTACCGTCGATAATATTCGCGGCGAAGTTCTCCATAACGGAAATATGCTGGATGCCGAAGGCATCGTTGAACTCGAGTACTTCCTCCGTATAGATGTCATTGCCCGAGTGACCCATAAAAATCTTCATCACATCCTGCATGCTCATCGAGCTGCTCATCTCGGATTCCGGTCGGGCAAGACGCTTGATGGTCAGCTTGCGGCTGCCGTCTACAACGATTTTTCCTTTATCCCCCAGAATCTCAAAGCGGTCCGTGCCAAGAACATCATGCGTGCAGGTGACAAATACGCCAGTGGCGCCGTTCTCGTACTCGAACATGGCCGTTACTTCATCCTCAACAACGATATTGCGCTGATAGCCGTATTTCACATTGGAATACACTTTGGTTGGCATCCCGCAAATCCATTGCATGAGATCCAGCTGATGAGGCGCCTGGTTCACGAGCACGCCGCCGCCTTCCCCGCCCCAAGTGGCTCTCCACTCGCTTTGATCATAATAGCCCTGAGGTCTCCACCAGGTTGTAATCATCCAGTTCGTCCGGCGAATCGCTCCAATCTCCCCATCCTCTATCATCTTCTTCAGCGTTTGATAAAGCCTGTTGGTGCGCTGATTAAAGAAGATGCCAAAAGTCAGCTCCGGCTTCGTCGCCGCAAATTCATTCAGCTCGCGTACCTGCTTCGTATAGACGCCTGCCGGCTTCTCAACCAAGGCGTGCACGCCTCTTTTCAGCGCTTCAATTCCCATCTCGGGATGAAGGTAATGCGGGACGCAGGTCACAATGGCATCCACTTCTCCGCTTTCCATCATCTGGATATAATCCTCATAGAAAGGGATCTCCGGGTACTTCTCCGCTGCCAGGGTTCTCTTGAGCGGATCAATATCGCAAACGGCGCCAAGAACCATATTGTTCACTTTACCATCCGTGAGGAGGCCTGCGTACATGCCGCCCTCCGCGCCTAAACCGATAATGCCAAGACGTACTTTTTCCATCTCTCAAATCTCTCCTTTAGTTGTAATAGTTTAGTCAGTCCGGGAACTAGCCCTTAACAGCTCCGATTGTAATTCCCTTGACGAAATACTTCTGGAAGAACGGATAAGCGATAAGGATTGGAATAATACCGATAACCGCCATCGCCAATCTCATGGATAAAAGCGGGATATGCGTGCCCATCGCGATCGAATCCTGGCTGGTCTGGAGGAACTGAACATCCAGCAAAATCCGGTTAAGCAGGTTCTGCAGACTAAACAGCTTTGGATCGGTAATATAGATCAGACCGTTAAACCAGTCATTCCAATACGCAATCGTCTGGAACAATCCTACTGTCGCAAGCACGGGCGTGGATAACGGAATGATAATGCTGCGAAAGATGCGGAATTCCTTGGCCCCGTCCATATAAGCCGATTCGATAATGGCAGGCGGAATCGATGTGGCGAAGAATGTCCGCATCAAGATGACGTAAAAGGCATTCATAAGCAATCCGGGAACAAGCAGAGCCAGCATGCTGTTCTTCACATCGAACATATTGGTGTAGACCAGATAAGTAGGCACAAGCCCTCCGTTAAACAGCATCGTAAAAAAGACGTAAAAGGCGAGCGGTCCCCGGAATGGCAGCTCTCTTCGGGAAAGCGGATAAGACAGCAAGGCGATAATGGATAGCCCCGCCACCGTTCCAACCACCGTTACAAAGATCGTTATTCCGTAAGCACGGACAATGTCTGCTGCGTCGCTCCACAAATAATCATAGGCGGAGAAGCTAAGCATCTTGGGAATGACGGCATAGCCGCTGCGGATAATTTCGTTGTCGTCCGACAAGGAGCCGGACAAGAGCAGCACGAACGGAAATAACGTTAGAACCGATAAAATCATCATGAATCCGTGCAGAAAGCCTTGATACCATTTGCCTCCGTCGTTCATATCGGAGCCCACCTTCCTAGAACAACGCATTGTCCTTGTTGAATTTCTTCACGACCGCGTTGGAGAGAATGACGAGAGTAAAGCCTACAAGCGACTGGTACATCCCCGCAGCCGACGACATGCCAATATCGCCAAGATTGATCAGCGCGCGATAAACGTACGTATCGATCGTTTGGGTAACCGGCATCAGAATGCCCGTATTTAGCGGAACCTGATAGAACAATCCAAAATCGGAGTAAAAGATTCGTCCAATTGAAAGCAAGGTTAATATCGTAATCACCGGCGTAATGAGCGGAACCGTAATGCTGAAAATTTGACGCAAGCGGCTTGCGCCGTCAATTTTTGCCGCCTCGTAATACTCCTGATCAATGCCGATGATGGCCGCCAAATAGATGATGCAGGAGTAACCGATCGACTTCCACACATGCACGATGGTCAGAATATACGGCCAATACTTTGCCTCGCTGTACCAGGAAATTTCCGACAATCCGAGCCAAGGCAGCAAAGTCTTATTCATAAACCCGTTGCTGTTGTCCAAAAAGGCAAACACGAGATAGCCGACAATAACCATGGAGATGAGATGCGGCAGTAGGATGATGCTTTGATAAGTCCGGGAGACGTAACGATTTTTGATCTCGTTGAGAACGATCGCGAGTCCAATCGCAAGAACCGTGCCGAGAATGATGAATACAACATTGTACAGAAGCGTATTGCGGGTAATGAGAAAAGCATCCCGGGTCTTGAATAAATATTCGAAGTTCTTGAAGCCGACCCAATCGCTAGCGATAATGCCTTTGGCGAAATTGATATCTTTAAAGGCAATAGCCATGCCGAGCATCGGAAAATAATTGTTGATCAGCAGGTAGATCACGCCGGGAAGCGTCATAAGCAGCAGTGCCCGGTATCTCTTCACGATCTTCATCTTTGCCTTGAATGGTTCGCTCATCCGGCTCACATCCTTTAAGGCCCCGTCCCTCGTGCGGGGCCGTATTCGACTACTGCTGGGCAGCCCATGCATCAAGCTGCTTCTGCTTTTCCGCAACAATTTTGTCAATACCCGCAGCCTTCAGCTGTTTAATGAACTCCGGCAGGTTTTTCTTCGGATCAATGGTGCCGGTCTCCAGAGAGACTTTGAACTGGTTGGTTACATTGGTAACGGCGGCCAGCTCTGTCTTGACCGGTTCCGCGTTAAACGAGAATCCGAGGGCTTTCGATTTTCTCGCCGCTTTATTGAAATCGGACATCGTTGTCCAGAGCTGCGGGTCATTCCCGGACCAAACGTACTGCAGGAACTGGTTGCCGAACAAATAACCCGTAAACAAGCCGTAACCCGTGTTTGTCGCGTCGACGCCGGCCGGATAGTTGATTGTGCCGTCCGCCTGCTTCACGTAATGCTTGCCTTCTATCCCCCATGCCAATAGATTGGACAGTTCTTTGTCCGTATACAAAAGGTTAATGAACATCATCGCTCTGTCCGGATTGTCCGAGTTGTTCGCTATGCTGAGCAGGAACCGGGTAATTTTGCCCGTTGTCGCCGCAGCCGGCAGCAATTCGATCGATTCTAGCGTCTGACCGGAGTTTCTGGATTCCTGCTCCGCGAAGCCCGGCTTCATATGGGATAAATAAGAGGCTGTTTTCCCCGCCTTCATCACTTGCGTGCCGGTTTCCGTGCTGGTTGCGATATCCTTGGGAATAAAGCCTGCTAAATACCATCTTCTCACGGTGTCGAGCAGCTTGGCGTATTCAGGCGTTTCGTACCAGTCAACAACCTTCAGGTTATTGTCGAAGTTCGGCAGCACGCCAAATCCGTCGCCCAGGTTATCCATATAACCATTGGAAATCGTATCGATAATGGACAGTGAGTATTTATAGGTTGGAAACATCGTTGCCTCATTGTCCTTAAGCTTTTGAAATACAGGATCAAGATCGTCTATCGTCTTAACGGCGGATAAGTCAATGCCGTATTTGTCTACCAGATCCTTGCGGATGGTAAAACCGTAATTCTCCGCCAAATCCTTAATATCCGGCATGCCGTAAATATGACCGTCTATGCGGGCAGCCTCCAGAATTTGCGGACTTTGATCATCCAGTGCGGCTTTTGCCTCTTGGCCGTATCGTTCAATCAAGTCTTCCATTGGCAGCAGCTGCCCTTTGGAAGCCTGCTGGTTATAAGTGCCGATACCGCTAAAGATGACATCGACCTTTTCATTGCCGGACAACATGAGTGTCGTTTGCTGCGCCCAAGCGCCAAAAGATATGGGAACGAACTTGACCGTGGCATTAATCTTCTCTTTTGTAATTTTGTTGACTGCTTCCTCGACCAGGCCCATATCCTTCGCATCTGCGGTTGTCGGGAACACAAAGGTCAATGCATACGGCTTTAATCCTGTTTCAGCGGCACCCGAGGACGCTGAGCTTGAGCCCTGTGCCGGGCTATTCTCCTTATTGCCTCCAGAGGAGCATCCCGCCAGAACCACGCTTGCGCTTATGCTGACTGCCAACACCGATTTGGTCCATTTCCATACCCTCTTCATACTTAAGGCCCCCTCATATCTCCTTTAACCGAACGTTCACGATTAATCGCCGGCTATGTCCCTATTATTAAGGAAATCGCGTTTTCCGGGCTACCAATAATCGGCTATCGCTCTATTGGATTCCGATACAGTCCCGTATTTCTGCGATAGTCAACCGGAGTGCTTCCGACCTTTTTCTTGAATATGGCGGAAAAATAAGCAAAGTTCGAGAAGCCTACGGCAAGCGCAACGCTGCTGACCGTCATATCGGACTTGGCAAGGAGCTCCTTGGCGATCCGCATCTTCTCCTCGACGATATAATCGGACACGGATAATCCTGCGGCTTTCTTGAAGAGCTTAGCGACATAGCCGGGACTCAGCCCGACATGGTCGGCGATATACTGGCGGGACAGGCCTTGGTCAATATGCAGGGTGATGTAGCGTTTGATTTTGTCGATCAGAAGTTGCTGCTCATCCTCATCGATAACCATGCCGAGAGCTTCCTCTACAAGCTCTTTCGCCCAGGCCTCCACATCTTCGAGAGAACTCGTTGCCTTCCGTGCCCTCTCTGGCGATAAGAGAGGCAGGAAACGGCCCTCGGCCGGAAGACCTTGCTGCTGCGTGGTGAACAGAAACATCTGCATAAAGGATTGATAGAACTGCTCAAGTCTCTTCACATCAAGCCCTTCAACGCTTCGCCAGCTCTCCACCAGCCGCGCGATATCATCCTGCAGCCCGGATTTGTCCCCTTGCTTCAGCATCTCCGACCAGACGTTCATAGGAGGACCCGGCAAGTCCAATTGGCACTCCTGCTGTTCCTTGAACGGCAATACCCGCATCCAACGGGAAACGTTATTCCAATGGTTATCGGCCAGCTTCTCATAGAGGCCCAGTATTTCCGGGACGCTGACAAACCGCCCGGGATAACAGGACAGCTTGCAATAGAAATACTTTGCGCTTTCATGAATGAACAGCTGAAGCTTGGAGCCTAGTTCCGTTATTTCCGTTCCCCTTATCGGGCACTCGGATAGCAAGAGCAGCAGCGTGCCTCTCTTCACATGCAGGATCATTCCGCTTCTATCCGTAAGAACAATCTCCTCGGCAGCTTTTCGAATCGCGTATTCCAGCCTGTTTTCGTCCAGCGGCGACAGCTTCTTCTCCCATTGATGAATGCCGATCAATACGGGCATCATTCTCGTATTCTCCGAGTAAGGAAGCTGCCTCTTGTGGATTAATGGGTAGAGGTTGCTTGGCGATGAGGAGATTCGCTGCTGCAGCAGCTCTTGCCAGAATTGCTCGGCATATAGCGGCTTTTCTTTATCGATTTTCTTGGCAGCGCCCGCGACAACCGATCTTAACTCCTCCGATTGAACGGGCTTCAGCAGATAATCGAGACTGCCAAGCTGAATCGCTTTTTTCGTATATTCGAATTCGGAGTGGCAGGTTAAGTAAATAAACGCGATGGGCAGCTCCTTCTCGCGGACCCAAGCAAGCAAATCGATCCCTGTGCCTTGCGGCATCTCAATATCGCAGATGACGATATCGATCTGCCGGCTTTCTATGATTTCCTTCGCTTGCCGGATATTATGAGCCAAGCATATTTCAAAGATCCCCAAATCCTCCCAGTTTACGCTAGCTTGAATTTTTCTGGCAATATACACTTCGTCATCCACAATGAGCAGCGATAACATAAGTCCCTCCTTATTCCGCCCTGACCGGCAATTGAATACGAATATCCGCTCCCGGTGAATTGCTGATAGCCATTGACGCCTGTCCAGAATAAAGCAGCGACAGCCTTTGCTTCGCATTCCAAATGCCGATGCGTTCACCGGCCTCGGTCAGCAGACTTTCACCCTCTTCAAATTTACGAATGACCTCCTCTGGGAAACCGCTGCCGTCATCATAAACGCGGACAAGCATTGGATCATCGTCTGCATCCGTTAAACGCCTGATCGTAACGAAAATCGTAACTGGCTGATCCAGCGTCACTGCATGCTTAATTGCGTTCTCGACGAATGTCTGTACAAGCAGCGGAGGGATCCGCGCATCTAAGAGCTCTTCCGTAACGGCAATTTCATACTTCATTTGTTCCGGGAAACGAAAGGCCTGAATGCGCAAATAATTGCGAACATGCTCAATCTCATCCCTAACGCTGACAAAATCCGAATGTCCTCGGAACATAAAGCGGAAATAGCGAATTAGCGATAGAGACAGCTCTTTGATTACTTCGCTTTTGTTATCCTCTGCAAGATAGTAGAACGTGTTCAGAGAGTTCAAATAGAAATGGGGATTGATTTGAAGCTGCAAATGCTTGAGCTCAGCCCTTTTGGAAAGAAGTTGCTCTTCGTAAATATCGATTTTGAGTCTCTCGATCTGGGAGGCCATACTGTTAAAGCTTTCGTTCATGAGCTCGAACTCCAATGACGTGGAGCCAACCTCCATCCGGGTATCCAGCTTCCCCTCCCTCATCCGGCGCATGGCGACCATCAGCCTGTATACGGGAATCAGAACGATTCTTCGGAGGAATAACCAAGCCCCGAGCAGAATCCCCCCCGTCCCTAGTGCAATGAGAACAATAATACGCTTCTTATAAGGCAGCTTTTCGATAATGCTGCGGTCACTCAAGATGGCGGCTAGAGCAAAATCGCCTCTCCCCGATTGCTCCCGGATGACCATAAACCGCTGAACGTCTCCCGTCATGCGATAATCTTCCCGCAATGCTAGGACGTTGATATGACGGTCGTTGATCCAATCCGCTCCCTCAATCGGCTGCTCGTCGCGGTCAAGCATAACGGCTTGGCCCGAGGCTCCGAGGTCCAGTTCATCAAGCGCGCTCATAACACGGTCATAGTTAACCAAGGCCCCAATATATACATTTCCGGATTTGAACAAGCGAATAAAATAACTCTTTCCTCCCAGCTCAAGACTCGACCACTTCCAATACCGGAAGGTCGGATTCCTATGCTGGTTCTCTACGGCATGGTTAAGCTGCTGCCGAATCGTATCCAAATCCCTGCTTTCAGCAGCTTGATTCTTGGGGGCAAGCACCAACTCGCGGTTGGCGGGTGAATACAAGAAGTAATAATCGAGTGACACAGAGCCCGTAACCGAATAGAGCTGTTGATATAATCGGTATTTGGCCAGATTGTACAAATCGGGATCATCCGTTTCAGACCGGTCCAAATACAAGAGTCCTGTCTCTTCCGTGGCGAAACGGAACAGGTAATCGTCAATACCTTCCAGTTCCTTGTCGATTAGCCCCATGTACAGATGAAGCATGTTCTTGTTGGACTGCGAGACCTGATTGCGAACAAGCTGAATAGAATACAAATTGTTATAAATCAACAGAAATAAGATAGGGGTCACGACAATCAGCAGTCCAATGATGATTTTGAAACGAATGGAATGGAAATCCGACCTTCTCCACAGCCTCATCATTAGTCCCCCTCCTGGAAAGAAAGCCCGGACTTCAAAAGTCTCGGGCTAAGTCGATTACGTTATTCTCTTGCTATTCGCCAGATCGGTTGCAAGCTCGCTTGTCCGTTTCTTATTGAGCGGATAGACAAAAGCGAGCAGCAGAGCAACAACCAAGAACACGATAGCGGGAACAAGCGTGCCGAGCAGGTACAAGCCGTTCAGCGTATCTTCCGTCTGCGTCTTTATCGCGGAGTTGTACCCGATAGCCGTAATCGCGATACCGCCTAAACCGCCAGCAAACGCTTGACCAACTTTGCGGGCGAAGGAGTATACGGAATAGACGGTTCCGTCCTCCCGCATCCCGGTAACGTATTCATGATAATCAATTACGTCCGTTACAAAAGCCCAGATGACCAGATTAAAGAAGGCAGACCCAAATGCGCCTAACGCGGAAATGCCTATGAATACCCCAACGTCAAGACCAGGGATGAAATAAAGAATCAAGTTCACGGCAGCCGCGAACAACATGCCGGCAGCCGCTACTTCTTTTTTGCCGAATCTGGCAATCAGCGGCTTGGAGAGCGGTATGGCGGCCAATATGGCAACGACTTGAACCAGACCAACAATGCTTAGTACGGATGCGTTTCCAAAATAATTTTTGTAAAGATACACATTTACCGCACCGGTCAGCATCGTTAACATCATAAAGACGAGAGATATGACCAGAATCGAGATAAGCGGCTTATTTTTAGTCAGTCCCTTAAACGAGCGCCATACGTTCATTTTGTTCAATTGCGACTCGGAACGGTCGATCCGCTCCGTCGACATCCGGTAACAAGCCATGTAGCAGCTGAGCGACAACAGCCCGAATAAAATAGCTCCCAGCATGAACCTGCCTGCATTCGCTTCGTTGTCGACGAACAAAATTTGAGGACCTACGACATTAATGATGACGCTTGCAAATAATCCGCCCATCGTGCGGTAGGTCGACAGCTGGGTACGTTCAACCGGATCGCTCGTAATGACCGAAGCCATGGAGCCGTACGGGATGTTGACCGTGCTGTAGAACGTTCCCCAAATCAAATACGTAACAAAGGCATAAGCCAAGTAAAAGCCTTCGGACATGTTCGGAATCCGGACGAACATGAGCACCCCGGAGATAATGAGCGGAAACGACATCCGGAATATCCATGGCTTAAACTTGCCTTGCGGACTCCGTTTACGCGAATCTATGAAGCGTCCCCACGCGACATCGGCCACCGCATCCCACAGACGCGCAATCAGAAACAAAACTCCTACAATGCCTGCGCTGATATGAAAAACATCCGTATAATAGACCATCAGGAACGAGCTTACCAGAATAAAGAAAAAGTCGTTCCCGAAATCGCCGAACAAATAACCTATTTTATCTCGCAATCCAAATTTTCTTATCTCTATTTCGCTAATCATTTGCCGAGTATTTTCAAGCGGTGCAGTCTGGCTCATTGCTGCTTGCCCCCTCTATGAAAGCTAAGATCTCAGGTTCTGCTGATTTTCGTCAATTCTTTGTTGATGCGGTACATCACTTTTTCCGTGAAAACATCGGAAGCCATGCCTGCTATCAATTCCATCGACATGCCCTCAGCCATCCCATACATGGGGTTGTCCACGAAATTAGCGCCCAGATATTTCTCCGCGACTAATCTCGCTTCCGGATGATTCATCATTTCCCTAATCGTGCAGCGGGTAGAGAACACATCGTCCGTAATGATCAGCTCTTCCATCTCGATATCTTCCTCTTCGGGAAGCTGGAACCAGTTGCTTACGATTCCGCCTTTGTCTTCCGGCGCTTCATAGCTTGGATTCGGTTCGTTGGTCCGGTTAAACCATGCCTTGTCCTCTACGGGCATGCCGTTAGCATTGGAGATAACGCGTACCGTATTCAAGCCTTCTTGAAGCGGCAAATGATCGAAAATAAAGATCCGATTATCAGATGATAACGTCTGCTGCTGAACGCCGTTTACGTAAAGCGATACTTCATCGCAGTTGGAGTATGCTTTTATCGAAATCGATTCGTTTGGGCGGTCAATATAACGCTTGCCGGCAATATGAACGAATTTCTCATCCGACCAGTTCGCTTTGTACATATAGAAGGCGTCTTTCTTAATTTGACGGTCATACGTCACAAGGCCTTTATTGTTGCGCCCCTTCACGCCGCCTTCGTCGCGGATGTTGGCTCCAAAGTCGAACATATTCCAAACATAGGTTGACCAAAGGAACGGACGTGCATGGAAAATGCTCCATACCTTCTCATGGAATAAAGCATGGTATTCCTCCGAGTAATCCTTCACCTGCGGGTCGTCGTTATGGTATTCAACGATGCCCTCCGCCCCGTATTCCGATATGCCGAGCTTGACAGTCGGATTCGTTTGGCGGAACCCGTCGATCCAGACTGCGAAGTCTTCAACCTTGCCTTGGTACCAGCCGTAATATTTGTTGTACCCCACAACGTCGGTGACGCGGTTATAATCGTCGTTATCCGGAACGAACATGACGTTGGCCATCGTCGTTAATCTCGTCGGATCTTCTTTCTTGGTCAATTCGTTCAGCTCGCCTACCAGCCTTCTAAGCTCGGGACGTTCGCCGCTGATCTGGATTTCATTCTGGATGCCCCAGAAGCAAATCGACGGATGGTTGAAGTTTTGCCGGATCAGTTCAATCATCTGCTGCTTCGCGTTGATGCCTTCCAGCTCATTCTTGGACATTACGGAGATAAAAGGAATCTCGGCCCAGAGGACCATCCCTTCTTGATCGCATAAATCATAGAAGTATGGATCATGCTGGTAATGCGCCAGACGAATCGTGTTCGCTCCAACCTCCTTAATAAGCGCCATATCCTCCTCATGCTCTCGCTTGGAAATAGCCCAGCCCATATCTTTACGGTCCTGATGCCTGGATACCCCGCGCAGAGGATGCGATTCGCCGTTCAGGAAGAAGCCTTGTTCCGCGTCTACTTCGAAATAACGAATTCCCACGGGAATGGAAAGCGAATCCAATGTATCGTTAAAGGAATTAATAGAGACTCGAGCTTCGTATAAATACGGATTGCTGCGGCCATTCCATAATGTCGGCTGACAAACGGTCAGCGGCATATCCACCTCAAGCGCTTCTCCCGCTGCCAGCACGACTTCCTTAGCCGTATAAGCTTCGGTACGTCCGTCTGCATCAACCAGGTCTGCCCAAAGTCTTACTTTCTTTTGCGAATCAAGCGAGTTTACCATTCTTGTCCGAATCGTAAGGACCGCTTGTTCCCGGCTAACTTGTTCTTGGATCACATATACGCCCTGCGAACCATAATCCATCATGTCAATATGAACGGGATTCACGATCACGAGGTTGACATCCCGGTAAATGCCTCCGAAGAAGGTGAAATCGGCCATCTGCGGGTAGACATCGTCAACAACCGTATTGTCCACCTTAACAGACACCATATTCGCTTCCCCGAAGCATACATGCTCCGTAATATCAAACCGGAAAGTCGAATAACCCCCGCGATGCTGACCCAAGTAAGTACCGTTGATATACACATCCGTGATACTGTTCGAGCCCTTGAACTCGATAAACACGCGGTTGCCTGAAGCGGAACGGTCTATCGAAAATTCTCTTTTATACCAGCAAGCGCCCTTATAAAAATCAAACCCGTTTGCGCCGTCGATTGCGTTCCAAGTATGGGGAACCTCCACCGGTTCCCATCCGTTTGCATCCGTTGCGCGGGCTGCAGCGTCCGGTATCTGCTGCTTCGTAAATAGCCAATTTCCGTTGAGACTTATATATTTTCTCATCCTTCTTGCTCCCTTCCCGTCATCCGCCCATGCATGATAGCGATTACATTTGTGATTGTAAGCGATTTCTTCCAATAATGATCGCACAATCATGTTTGATTTCGCACAATATTGATGTAGGATAAAATTATTACAAAGATACAGAAGGAAGTGATTCAAGCGATGTTGGAAATGGAACCTCAGCACTTAATCAAAGTTAATAAAATTGCCACGATTGTTCATCAAGTAACCAAGCTGGACGTTCGGGTTATCGACCGGAATGGCCATACCATGCTGGAGTGGGTGTCGCACCAGCTTCCTGCGTGTATGACGGATTTATCCGCTGAGTACGGAACGATCCTTGCTTGTTTGGATAAAAATCCGCCAGGCAGCTACTTTTATTACGTAAATACATGCGGTCTCGAATTTATTGCGGCAGCGGCAACGGAAAGCGCCGATTTAAAGACAAGCTATGTACTGCTCGGACCTTTTCTGTCCAGTAATCCGGATAGCGACTTTATTAGCGGCATCATCTACCTGAACCGTCTGCCTATCGGAGAACGCAAGGTTCTTCAGGAATTTTATCGATCCTTAAGGATGATCAGCAGCAACGAAGGAACCTCCTTAGGCGACCTGCTTGTCCAATTGTGCGCGCATGAACCCGTTGATGCCCGCCTCATTACAACGGACATTCAAACTCTTCCGCCAGTGGACAAGGAACAGCAGCGATCCGACATCGCGGATAATTACAATATTATCGATATCAGGTACCGGTATGAGAAAACCGTGATGAACGCTATAACGAAGGGAGATACTACAGCGGTAAAAAAAATGGTGAAAGAAGCCGCGGGGATATTTGAATTACCCGACCGGTTTCCGGAAAGCCCGATCCGATCGGCCAAAAATTTGCTGATTGTCAGTAATACGATTTGCAGAATTGCAGCGGAGCGAGGCGGCATGAAGCCGATGCAGCTCCATACGATTTCGGAGAGGTTTGCGATTATGATTGAACGGGCGTCCAACCTGCCGCATATCAAAAAAATCGGCGAAAGGATAATGATCGAATATTGCGAAGCGGTGAAGGAGGACTCCACCAAACAATACAGCATATCCATTAGGAAAGCTGTAGACTACATTTCACTGCATCTGGACCAGCCATTGACGCTATCCGGTCTTGCCGAGACGGTAGAAGTAAGCGCCTCTCATCTATCAAGACAGTTCAAACTGGAAACCGGAATGGGATTTACGGATTATGTCAATTGGAAACGGATTGAGGAGTCCAAGCTTTATTTGCAAAGCGGTACTCTTCCCATAACAGATATTGCTTTCCTTGTCGGATTTAATGATTTGAATTATTTTGGCCGAGTGTTTAAGAAATATACCGACAGGACTCCCTCGCAATACGTTCATTCCTTATTTAAATAAAGATCAAGTAATCAAATCAATAAGCTTCTGTGCGGCTTTACTCAAATAGTGCTGCTTCAGCCAAATAATCGCCGAGCTTGAAGTAACGTCCGGCCCGTCGATTGGCACAACCCGGATACGGTGATTCTGATATCGGTTCACCGAGGTGCGCGGCAGAATCGAAGCGCCAAAGCCAGAAGCAATAAGCTCCACGAGCATGCCGATATCCGAGCATTCTCCTATAATCGCAGGCGAAAGTCCACGCGAGTGGAATTGATCGAGAATCAGATGATAAAGCCCTAACCCTTCGGTACTCGGGAGAACAAGCGGGTGCTTGGCAATACATTCGTACGTAACCTTGTCAAATTCCCCGTCTCCTGCTCCCGTCACGAAAAACAAAGGCTCGGCGCCAAGAATGACGTGATCAAATTCCACCAGGCTGATCGGAAGCCGGACGATCGCCAGATCCAAGGCTTTGTCTTTGATCAATCTCGTCAGCGTATTGGTCTCATTCTGCTGAATCTTGAACGTGACCTTCGGATACAACTGGCGGAAGGCGCTAAGCACGACCGGAAGCCGTTCATCCGACAACGTATTGATTCCGATCGACAGCTTCCCCCGAAGTCCAAGACCCGATTCCTTCACTTCTTCCTTCGCTTCCTCCAGCAGCCTTGTAATGGTAAGCGCATGCTCATATAACGTTTTGCCAGGCGCCGTCAGCTCCAGATGGCGGCCGCTGCGGATAAATAACGACACGCCAAGCTCCTCCTCCATCAGCTTCAGCTGCTGGCTGAGCGGAGGCTGCGACATATGCAGGCGCTGCGCCGCCGATGTTACCTGAAGCTCTTCCGCAAGGGCTATGAAATAACGCATTTGTTTAATATCCATTGTTTTTTATTCCCATCCGTACGTCTGCTATATGATTTCCATATGCTTTCGCAATTTATTTAATATTTTTAATATAGTTATGCTCATGATACCATATACGAAGCATTCGGGAGAAAAACGAAGCTCGAAGTGAACGGAAATTTTGAAGAAAGCTGGGAATAGTAATGTTGAAAA